>JAJDZN010000238.1 GCA_022824585.1 Bryobacterales bacterium
ACCTCGGCCACGAGCACCTCCTTCGAGGGGTCGGGCGCTTTGTCGGATGGCAGCAGATCCGGGATGCGGTCGTGCGGTCTTCGAACGTGGTCCCGATTCAGGTGGGCGATCTGGGCGAGGTGCGGATCGACGCCGCACAGCGGAGGGGCGCTGCTGCACTTAACGGCGAAGCCGCGGTGATCGTGGGGATTCGCAAGCAGCCCGCCACGAACACGCTCGCGCTCACCGAGCGAGTCGAGGCCCGCCTTCGTGCGCTCGATCCTGCCTTGCCCCAGGGAATGCGGGTTCACGGCGGGGTCTTGCGTCAGGCGGACTTCGTCCAAACCGCGATCTCGAACCTAGAGGAAGCGCTGGGCATTGGAGGCCTGCTCGTAGTCGTCGTGGTCATTGTGTTCCTAGGCAGTTGGCGGGCCAGCGCCATTGCCCTGTTTGCGATTCCGTTTTCGCTGGGGGCCACGTTTGTCGGACTCAAGGCTCTGGGCCTGTCCATCAACGGCATGACCTTGGGCGGGATCGCGATCGCTATCGGAGCATTGGTCGACGATGCACTGATCGATGTCGAAAACGTTGTCCGCCGACTGCGCCAGAACGCGGCCCGCCCGCTTGACAACCGGTTGCCGACGCTGCAGGTCGTGTTTCGAGCCAGCAGCGAGATTCGCGGTTCCATCGTGTTCGCGACCTTGATCGTAGTGCTCGTCTTCATCCCTCTGTTCGCACTTGAGAACATCGAAGGTATGTTACTGCGCCCTCTGGGCGTTGCCTACATAGTGGCGATCCTCGCTTCATTGCTTGTAGCACTTACTGTGACGCCCGCACTCTGCTCGGTCCTGTTGCCGAGGTCGCGGTCGATCTCACAAGTTGGAGAGTGGGCCGTGGTAGGTTGGCTGCGGCGACTCTATGAGCCGATCTTGCGCTGGAGCCTGGACCATGCGGCTGTGGTCTTGTCCGTCGCGATCCTGTTGGTCGCGGCCGCGCTGGCGGGCCTGAACGATGTAGGGCGGAGGTTCTTGCCAGAACTGAACGAGGGCAGTCTGACGATCAGCGCCGCGACGGTGCCGGGGACGAGCTTGCAGGACTCCGATCGCCTCGGAGCGGCCCTGGAGCGGATTCTGCTGAGCGTTCCGGGCGTCGTCTCCACTGGGCGGCGCACGGGGAGGGCCGAATCCGACGAGCACTTGCAGGGGGTAGAGTCGTCCGAGATCGACGTCCGCCTCGACCTGCGAAACCGTTCCAAGGAAGAGGTTGTTGCCGAGATCCGCGATCGAGCTTCGCTAATTCCGGGAACGAATGTCAATATCGGCCAGCCGATCTCGCATCGCATTGACCACATGCTTTCGGGGACTCGGGCGAGTGTCGCGGTAAAGATCTTCGGCGGCGAGCTTGATGTCCTGCGGGCGCTGGCGGAGCAAGTCCAGGCCGCAATGAGCAGCATACCGAGCGTGATCGATCTGGCCTCGGACCGCCAGGCTGACGTGCCGGTGTTGACGGTGCGCTTCCGTCGCGACGACCTTGCTCGGTACGGCGTGCCGGCCGGGCAGGCCGCCGATGCCCTGCGAACGGTCTTCTTGGGAAACGAAGTGGGGGCAGTCTTCGAGGGGGACGTCCCGGTTCCCGTCGTGGTGCGCTACGCGGGTGCTAGCGGCGGACAGATCGAGCCCATCCGACAGACACTGATCGACACGCCATCCGGTGCCAGAGTGCCGCTCTCAGCCGTTGCCGACATTCGAGAAGATCGCAGTCCCAACATGGTGACCCGCGAGGACGTGCAACGGAAGATCGTTGTCTCGTGCAATGTTGCCGGCGACGACCTGCGCGGGGCGGTGACTCAAATCCAACAGGCCGTAGCGGCCAGCGTAGTGCTGCCCCAGGGCTACCGGATCGAGTACGGAGGCCAGTTCGAGAGCGAGGCCCGGGCGACACAAAGGATGCTGCTGTTGGGTGCGCTGGCGATCGTGGGCATCTTGGTACTGCTGGTAACCGCACTAGAGTCGGTGGCCGACGCGCTCATCGTGATGTGCAATCTGCCGCTGGCACTAGTCGGGGGAGTGGCCGGTGTGTATGCCGGAGGGGGTGTTCTGTCAGTGGCTTCGCTGATTGGATTCATCACTCTCTTCGGAATTGCCGTGCGCAATGGGATCATGTTGCTGGCTCACATCAGACGGCTAATGGCCGAGGAAGGAATCGAAGACCTGAGGCAGGCGGTGGTTCGCGGCTCGTCGGAGCGACTTGCGCCGATCCTGATGACGGCCGTGTCCACCGGCATCGCCCTGTTTCCTATCGCTCTGGGACTGGGAAAGACAGGAAGCGAAATCCATGCCCCGCTCGCGCTGGTGGTACTGCTGGGGCTGGCGAGTTCGACGCTGCTGAACATGCTGGTAGTGCCCACTGTCTTCTGGCGCTGGCACCGGGCGAGATAGGAGAAAGAGGGCAGGGCTTCCTCGCGCCAGCTGGCCGGTCGAGGTCTAGCTCGAGGACTGCAACCGGATCGAAGCCAAATCCGCAGGTCTCCGGATTCGAACATGGCTGGGGGGCGCAGTCTTGTGGGCGATCACGGTACGCGACCAAGACGTTGAGAAACGGTGCTGGCGCGCGCACCCCCAGGACCCTCCCAGAGCCTTGTGAGCCCCGCTCCCATTGGACGGTGTATGATCCACTCTCTCCCGCTTCCTCCGCTCGAGCTCGGCCTCCCTCAGGCTTGTCTGAGGATTGGGAGGGAGTCGCGCCATGAGGATTCTTGTCGTCACTGTCGGAAGCTCGGGGGATGTGCATCCGTTCGTGGCGGTTGCTCTGGCGCTGCGCGATCGCGGTCATGCGGTCACGTTTGCCACGAATCCACATTTCGCTCCGCTGCTGGAACGGCTCGGCCTGCCGCTGTTGCCGATCGGAACGCTCGAGCACCTCGAGCAGAGCACGTCGCACCCGGGCCTGTGGAAGCCGGTCCGTGGCCTTGGGGTCATTGCCGGCTTGGCCCTCCGCGGCATCCCCGATGTCTATCGTCTCGTGGAGAAAGAGGCGGCTCGCGGGGATACCGTGGTCGTGAGCCACGCACTAGCATTCGGCGCGCGGGTTGCCCACGATGCCTTGGGAGTGCCGCTCGTAACGCTGCATGTAGCGCCAGCTGCGCTGTGGAGTATCGAGTCTCCGCCCGCACCGCCGACCGGGACGGGCTCGATCGAGGGCTGGCCGAGGGTCGCCAAGCGCCTTTGCCTCGGTCTCTCTGACAAGCTTGCCGACCTCAAGCTCGGGCCTGAGCTCAACAAGTTCCGCGCGAGCGTCGGTCTTGCCTCGGTGCGCAACGTCGGCAGCCGCTGGTGGCATTCCCCGCAGCGCGTTGTCGGGCTCTTCCCGGACTGGTACGCCGAGCCGCAGCCGGACTGGCCGCCGCGAACAGCGCTGACCGGGTTTCCGCTATACGACGAACAGGGCGTGTCAGGCGTGCCCTCGGACCTAGAGGCGTTCCTCGCTGAGGCGGCGGCCGACGATCCCCCGGTGGCCTTTGCGCCGGGTTCACTCAACCGCCAAGCCCACCGTTTCTTTGCAGCTGCTGCGGATGCGTGCCGTCGGCTTGGGTGCCGTGGCATCCTTCTCACGCGCTTTCCGGAACAGCTCCCCGACCACCTTCCTAGCGGGGTCGTGCATGCCGAATACGCCCCGTTCAGCGCCTTGTTGCCGCGTGTCGCGGCGCTCGTGCATCACGGCGGAATCGGCACATGCGCGCAGGCACTTGCCGCCGGGCGGCCGCAGCTGGTGATGCCCATGGGATTCGACCAGCCCGACAACGCAGCTCGGCTTGTCCGGCTTCGGGTGGCCAGCGCCTTGCCCCCCAAGCGTTTTACCGGCGCGAGCGTCGCTCGCGAGCTGGACACCCTACTGGGCTCGGACGGCGTCGCAGTCCGAGCCGCGGAAATCGCGCGGCGGTTCGACGGCATCGACCCGGTCAGCCAGACATGCGACCTCATCGAGGAGTGCGGGCGCTGAGGCGTTCGTCGCAGGAGTGGACGGTGGTCCCGCGACGTTGCGCGGGTAGACGGTCGGCGTCCCTCTCTGGAACCGCAGGTCCGGCATCGGGCGGATCGGGCTGTGTTGGCTGTCAGATTCCCGGCCTGCTTCTCGGTAGTTATGCTGGAGCAGCGGCCGCTCCCACCGGGGGTGCTTGTGGCCGCTGTCTCGCGACAGGAGGGGAGTATGAGAGTTTCTTGCATGGCGCTGGGCCTGACACTGGGAATCCTGTGGGGATGCGCACTTGGAATCATCGGGGTCTTGCACGTGCTGATTCCACCCTATGGCGAACAGTTCTTCGAGTTCATGGCGTCGGTCTATCCGGGCATCACCGGATCCGGTTCGTTGCTGGACATCTTGCTGGGCGTGCTGTACGGACTCGTCGACGGGTTTCTCGGTGGATGGCTGATCGCAGGGCTGTACAACGTATTGGCGCAACGCCTAGCAAGACAGTGAGCCTTAGACTGAAACCGGCCAAAACTGCCATCTTGGTGCGCTTGTGAGGGCCAAATCGCGGCGCATTCGATATAAGATGTTTGTATGTTGAGAGTTCCGACAGTCTGGTTCGCTGCCTGCCTGCTAGGCATCGCCGTCGGCTCTGCAAGCGGGGCGCCCTCACCCGAGGGAGTGGAATTCTTCGAGAACAAGATCCGCCCCGTCTTGGCCAAGAACTGTTACACCTGCCATTCGGCGGAAGCCAAGACCCGCATGGGAGGGCTTTCGCTCGACACGCGCGACGGGATCCGCGAGGGCGGACAGCGGGGCCACGCTGTGGTGCCGTCCGATGTGGAGGCGAGCTTGATTGTGGGCGCCCTGCGCTACGAGGGCGGGCTGAAGATGCCGCCGACGGGCAAGCTTTCCGAAGAGGTTATTCAGGATTTCGCCACTTGGATCGAGATGGGTGCTCCGGACCCGCGCGAGGTGCGCGCCGCTGCCCAGCAGAGCAGCATCGACCTAGAGCAGGGCAGGCAATACTGGGCGTTCCAAGCTCCTCGGGCGCAGCCTCTGCCGGCAGTGCGGGACCTGACATGGCCGCTCGGGGCTGTCGACCAGTTCGTGCTAGCCGGCTTGGAGGATCGCGGCCTGCGGCCAGTCCCAGACGCAGCCAAGGCAAACCTGCTCCGGCGCGTCACGTTCGACCTCACCGGGCTGCCGCCAACGGTAGCCGAGATGGAAGCGTTCATGGCCGACAACAGCGACCGGGCCTACTCCAAGGCGGTGGAGCGCCTCCTCGAATCGGATCGCTTCGGCGAGCGCTGGGGGCGGCATTGGCTGGACGTTGTGCGGTACTCCGACACGATCGGCCGCACGCGCAATCTGCCGTTCCCGATGGCGTGGCGCTATCGCGACTACGTCATCCAGGCCTTCAACAGCGACAAGCCCTTCGACCGCTTCGTGCAGGAACAAATCGCTGGGGACCTGCTTCCATACGACAGTCCCCAAGAGCGCATCGAGAAGCAGATCGCGACCGGGTTCCTCGCGCTGGGAGCCCACGATCTCAACGAGCCCGACCCGAAGCAGTTCGACATGGACGTCGCCGACGAGATGATCAATGTCACGACGCGCTCGATGCTGGCCCTGAGCGTGGGCTGCGCCCGCTGTCACGATCACAAGTTCGATCCAATCCCGACCAAGGACTACTACGCACTGGCGGGAATCTTCCGCAGCACCGAGTTGCGCAACGGCTTGCGCAGACGCCCTCGCTTCAACGCTGGCTACTTCCGCGTCCAGAAGATGGTGGAGTTGGACGGGGTGCCCGACTATTCGACGGCAAACGCCGCTGAACTGCGGGCTGAGCGCGCGCGGCTGTGGGGCGAGTTGCAGGCTGCTGAGGAGAAGCGGGACAGGGTCGAGTGTCGCAAGTTCGCCCGCGAACTCAGCAAGCTACCCATACCGGAGAACTTGGCGATGGGTGTGGTGGAGACTACCGAGCCCGTACCACCTGCAATCCGAGTCAACATCGGTGGAGACCCCCACACTCTGGGCGACTTGGTCCGGCGCGGATTCGTGCAGGTGCTGTATCCGCCCGATGCGGAAATTCCTGAGATCTGGCCGGGCGAGAGTGGGCGCCTGCAGCTTGCGGAATGGCTGACGCGCCCCGACAATCCGTTGACGGCGCGCGTGATGGCCAACCGAGTCTGGCACCAGCTCACGGGAAAGGGCATCGTTGCCACGGTCGACAATTTCGGCTCCACGGGACGGCAGCCGACCAACCAGGCCCTGCTGGACTACCTGGCCGTGCGCTTCGTGGACAGCGGCTGGTCGGTCAAGAGCCTCATCCGGGAAGTCGTCCTGAGCCGGACCTACCGACTCTCGACGCAACTCGATGACAGCAACTTCGCGAAGGATCCGGACAACGACTTCAACTGGCGCGCCAACCTCCGCCGCTTGGAGGCGGAGTCCGTGCGAGACTCGGTGCTTTTCGTCAGCGGCGTGCTGGAGTTGGGGGAGGCTCCCCCTTCGCCCGTCGCGAGCTTTGACCGCAGCCAGCTTCTCAATCCCGGCAACAGGCAGTTGCGGGCCTGGGAGTTCGATGATCCACACCGGAGCGTGTTCGTGCCTGTCGTGCGCAACCTCGCCAGCCGCATGTTCGAAGCGTTCGACTTTCCGGAGCCCAGCGAGACGCACGGTGTCCGCGACGTGACGACCAGTCCCAGTCAAGCATTGCTCCTGATGAATGGCGCTTTCGTCCGCTCCAATGCGCTGATCGCGGCGGAGCGGCTGATGGCCGCACGTTCGGGTGATCGCGACCGCGCCCGCTATGCGTTTCGCCAAGTCCTTTCCAGGGATCCCTCTGCCGCTGAGGAAGAGCGGGCCGTAGAGCGCGTCCGGGAAATCGCGCGGACGCTGGGCTCTCCAGAAGCCAAGGCGGCAGACAGAGCGGCGGCAGAGGCATGGCTGGCGGACATGCTCACGGCCGCGCTCGAACGGGAACCGGATCCCAGCGAAGTGTCCGCGGCGTTGCAGTCCATCGTGTCTGACGAGCCTGGCGCGGCCGATTCGGCCGTCGCCATGAGAAGTGCGTTCACCGATGCAAAGCGCGCGATTCGCGGACCGTCGGTGCAGCGGGTAGTGGAGGCTGCTCTGGGGCGACCAACGAATGGCTCGGAGCGCTCGCAGATGCGCAAGAGCATGAAGGACTGGTACACTTCGCAAGCAGGAGCCGGCGGAGCCGGTCCGCTCATGCTAGCGGCATCGGCGGATCCGATCCACGAGGCGTGGACTCGCATCTATCACGCGCTGTACAACAGTGCAGAATTCCGATTCCGCAACTAAAGAAGGGAGGCTAGGGAGCACGGCTATGTCAGCAATCTTCCAGAACCGCAGGGGCTTTCTGAGGCACGCGGCGGCCGGGTTCGGCTATACGGCGTTCGCCGGCCTTGCTGCATTGGAATCCCTGGATGCCAAGGGGAGCCAGAATCCGCTAATGCCGAAGGCACCGCACTTCGAGCCGAAGGCCAAGCGGGTGATCTTCCTGTTCATGCAGGGGGCGCCGACCCAGCACGACACGTTTGACTACAACCCCGACGTGGTCAAGTACGCCGGCAAGCAGTCGGAGATGGAGCTTTCGATCGGCACGCAGGGCGGCAAGATTCTGGCGCCGGTGTTTGACTACCAGCCAGGGGGCGAGAGCGGGCTGCTGATCTCCGATGCGTTCCCGCACTTGCGGAAGCACGCCGACGAGCTATGCCTGCTCAACGGCATGCACACCGATTCGCCGGCGCATCCGCAGGCGACGATCTTCACCCACACCGGCAGCATCACGTTCGTGCGCCCGTCGATCGGCTCCTGGACCGTGTACGGGCTGGGGACCGAGAACCAAGACCTGCCCGGCTTCGTGACCATGAATCCGCCACCGGTCGGCGGCTCGGCCCTGTATGGCTCGGCTTTCCTGCCCGCGAGCTATCAGGGCACGCGGCTCAACATCGCCGAAGGGCAAGAGCCCGTGCAGAACATCCGCAACGCGACCATGGATTTGGGGGCGCAGCGCCGGCAGCTCGACTACGTGCAGGCACTGAATCGCGGTCTGCTCGATCGGACTGACCAAGACGACCAGGTCGAGGGAGTGATCCAGTCCTACGAACTGGCGTTTCGGATGCAATCCGCCGTCCCGGAGGCGATGGACGTGAGCTCCGAGCCGGAGAGCGTGCGCGAGATGTACGGCCTCAATGCCAAGGAGACCAGGACATTCGGCACGCAGTGCCTGCTGGCCAGGCGCATGGCCGAGAAGGGCGTGCGTTTCATCGAACTGGGGCATCGCGGCTGGGACCACCACAACAACCTGCGCAAGAGGCTCTCGGATACGGCCGGGGCCACGGACAAGCCGATTGCTGCTCTGATCGCCGATCTGAAGCAGCGCGACATGCTGGACGAGACGCTGATCGTCTGGGGCGGCGAGTTTGGACGCTCGAGCTACGAGCAGAACGACAAGAGCGACGGACGGCGCCACAATAACCGCGGCTACACGATGTGGATGGCTGGTGGCGGGATCAAGGGCGGGATGCGGTTCGGACGCTGCGACGAGCATGGCGTGGCTGTCGAGGATCGGGTGCACCTGCACGACCTGCACGCAACGATGCTGCATCAGCTGGGGCTGGACCACACCAAGCTGACATACCGCTACGCGGGGCGTGACTTCCGCTTGACGGACGTCCACGGCAGGGTCGTCAACGAGATCATCGCGTAGCCTCGCTGCCGCAGCATAGCGGTTCCCCGGCGTGGGTCGCGAGGCGGCGCTTCGGGTGTCGCGCCACGGCCGCGGGCGTACTCGAGACGAAGCCAATCGGCTGATTCGGGTTGGGGCAAGGATCTCTGCAATTTGATCGTCAGGCTTCACAGTTTTCCATAGAGTCCTTGCAAATCATCCAGCTTATGGATAATATACAAGAATGGTTGCCCGCAGGGCGGAGAAAGTCATTCTAGATGCCCTTGGGTATCAGGCCGCGGTCGCAGTGATCGGGCCGCGGCAAGTGGGTAAGACAACTCTGGCACGCGAGATCGGAGACCGCGTGAACGCGGTCTACCTAGATCTGGAAGACAGCACTGACCGAGCGAAGCTGCAAGAACCGAGGCTGTTCCTCGAAAGGTACGAGGACCGGTTGGTGATCCTAGATGAAATCCACCGAGTGCCGAACCTGTTCAGTGACCTGCGAGGCATCATCGACCGCGGCCGCCGCCAGGGCCTGCGAACGGGTAGATTCTTAGTTCTCGGCTCGGCCTCGGTCGATGTCTTGCGCCAGTCGAGCGAAACCCTCGCCGGGCGGATCGCTTATGTGGACTTGGGGCCGCTGGACATCCTTGAAGCTGAACCGGGGATCGACGCCCTCGTGCAGCTCTGGGTCCGGGGCGGATATCCGGACAGTTTTCTTGCGCAAAGTAGTGGAACCAGCTTCAAGCTCCGGCAGCACTTCATCAGGAGCTATCTGGAGCGCGACGTAGCTGCCTTCGGACCTCGCCTGCCGGCGGCCGCGCTCGAACGGCTATGGACGATGCTCGCACATAGCCAAGGAGGCGTCCTGAACGCGTCGCGACTGGCGAGCGCGCTGGGAACCAGCTACCAGACCGTGACCCGATACATTGACGTGTTGGCCGGTTTGCTGCTTGTCCGCCGCCTTCCGCCTCTGCTCGCCAATGTCGGAAAGCGTCTCGTCAAGTCTCCGAAGGTGTATGTCCGTGATAGCGGGCTCGTTCACGCCCTGCTCTCTGTCGACGATTTCGAGACACTCTCCGGTCACCCGGTGGTAGGCCAGAGCTGGGAGGGCTTCGTCATCGAAAACCTACTGGCGGCCGCTCCGGACCGGACCTTGGCGAGCTATTACAGGACAGCCGCGGGGGCCGAGGCGGATCTGGTATTGGAGTTTCCGGACGGCCGACGCTGGGCGATAGAAGCGAAGCGTAGCCTCGCCCCCTCGCTTACCAAGGGGTTTCACAACGCTAGGAGGGATTTGTCACCCGAGAGGTCCTTCGTCGTCTACCCCGGTCACGAACGCTACAGCCGAACCTCCGACGTCGAGGTAGTCGGCTTGCGGGAACTAGCAGCCGAACTCGCCGGCGTCACGAGCTGACTCGAGACGCGCTTGACCCTACAGCACCAGATCAGCGCACCTGATGCTGCGTAGACGGTCACTATTCCTGACGGGTGTGGTGCTCGCTTGGGCAGTCAGGAAACGCAGCAAGACCGCTGGTAGTGGTCGGCGGTTCGCCGGCGGCTTCACATCCATGGCGGCGATTCGGGCAGTAGCGCTTCGAACTCAGCGACCCGCGCCGCTTGGTATTCGCCGGCATAGGATCCCCCGTAGAACCTGTCCAGCGCCTCGTCACAGAGCCGCTCCCAAGACTCCTCTTCGCGCCCTGGGTTGATCGGGTAGAACAGGCAGCCGGTGGCTTCGGCGGCCTTGCGGTCTCCCGGCGCGTCGCCGATCATGAGGCGCTTGTCAGAAGCGTAGCGGCTGCCACCGGACATGACTTCGAGGTGTTCGACCTTCTTGCCTAGCTCCTGTCCGGCGATGATCTGCGGATAGTGCGATATGCCGTTCTCGTCCCACTCCCGCTGGAGTGCCTCGCCGGGCGTTCCCGAGACGACACCCAAGTCGGCCCGTGACACCACTTTGTCCAGCGTCTCCCGCACTCGCGGGAAAGGCGGCACGCCGAACACGATGTCTCCGACCGCTTCATTGACAGCGAGGCTCCAAGTCATGGTGAGATCCAGCAGCGGGTCCGGGTGCAGCTCGCGATACGCCTCCAGTCCCGCGTTGCTGGGCGGAAAGTCAGAATCGATGAAGGCTTGCAGCGGGGCGAGATCCGGGATTTCGATGCCGCGAGCAACCGCTTCCGGCCAGTCTCTGAGCAACCCGAGAGTCCGGACGCATACCGGAAACCGGTTCATCCCGCGGGATTTCGAGTACAGGTTCGCGAACTCCCAGGCTCGGCGGGCGTACTTCGATGCCGCTTGCAGCCGCCAATGCTTGATGAACATCGGCGTGAAGCACTCCTTGTGCTTGATCTCCATCGAGTCGAACACGCAGCCGTCCGAGTCGAGGCCGACGAAGTAGTCGTTCGATGTCTGGAAGTCTTGGAGTGTCTTCATGATTTGCCCGGCGAATCGCGAATTGACAGCTAAGGACCTAGCGATTCCACTGGGTGTGGAACACGCCGTCCAGGTCTAGCCGACGGTAGGTGTGGGCTCCGAAGTTGTCGCGCAGCGCCTGCAGCAGGTTAGCCGGGAGAAACTCCGAGCGGTAGCTGTCCAGATAGGCCAGCGTCGCACCCAGGCAGGTCGTAGCGACTCCGCCGCGATTGGCGATCTCGACCGCTTCGCGCAGATCCTGCAAGGACTCGTTGACGATCGCCGAGAACGACGGGTGGAGCAGCATGTTCTCCATCTCGGGCTCTTGCTTGTATGCCTGCTTGATCGGGTCAAGCAGCTTGGAGCGGATGATGCAGCCGTCCTTCCAGATGCGGGCTACCTCGGCGAGGTCGGTGCCAAAGTCGTACTCCTTGGATGCCGTCTGGATCAGGTGCAGCCCCTGTGCGTAGGAGGCGACCATCGCAAGGTGCAGCGCGCCGTGCAGCGTGGCAACGAGGCGCTCCCGGTCCTGCTCGGATCCGGCATCCGGTCCATTGAGCACGCCTGACGCCTCTACGCGGGCCTGCTTTAGCCCCGACAGGATGCGGGCGTTGACCGCTTGCGAGAGGGTCGGAATCGGCACGCCGAGGTCCAGAGCTGTCTGCGCCGTCCACTTTCCCGTCCCCTTCTGGCCTGCGGTGTCGAGAATCTTCTCGACCAATGGGTCGCCGGTTTGGTCGTCGCTCTTGGCCAAGCACTGCGCCGTGATGTCGACCAAGAAACCGCCGACCTTGGGCGATGCGGTCCACTCTTGGAAGACTGCTTGGATCTGGCCGGTTGACATGCCCGCTGCGCGACGCAGGATGTCGTAGACCTCGCAGATCAGCTGCATGATCCCGTATTCGATGCCGTTGTGGACCATCTTCACGTAGTGGCCCGCCGCATGACGGCCGCAGTAAGTCACGCACGCCCCGTCGTCGTCCGTCTTCGCCGCAATCTTCTCAAGGACCGGGGCGATGCGCTCGTAGGCCTCGAAGTTGCCGCCGGGCATGATCGACGGCCCCCACAGGGCACCCTCCTCGCCGCCGGAGATGCCGCAGCCTACGAAGTGCAAGCCAGCCTGCTGCAGGCTCTTGGCGCGCCGGTCGGTATCGGGGAAATGGGAGTTTCCGCCATCGATGAGCACATCGCCTGGCTCGAGATGCTCAAGGAGAGCGTCGATCACCCGATCCGTGCCCGCTCCCGCAGTGACCATCAGTAGTACCCGCCGGGGCGGATCTAGGAGCGAAACCAACTCTTCGATGGACTGCGTGACGGTGACGTTCTTGCCGACGGACTCCTCGCGCATGCGCTGGGCGTTCTCGTCGCCGCGATTGTAGGCGACGACGGGGAACCCGTTGCGCTCGATGTTGAGCGCTACATTGCGGCCCATGACGCCGAGACCGGCGACGCCGAAGTTGTCTGCTGGCATTGAAGCTATTCCTTGGGGAGCGCGCTAGTCGTTGCGCTCGTTGTGAGATGTATCCGGGCGAGGCGTCGCTACGGTCCCGGTTGCTTAGCCTAGTCCCGCGGACTGTGGGCAAATCCGCATGGTGACGGGCTAGCCACCATTGTATTAGAACGGCGCGACGCTGGCAGCCGGGAAGGATTCCGGCTAGAAGAAGAGGTGCACCATCTCCCCGTCGATCTCATCTAGCGTCGACCGGAACGCCGGCCAGGTCGGCTCGCCCATCTCCGCGTTCCACGCGGCCACATCCGCCTCCAGTTCCTGCACTACCTCGGGATGCTCCGCCGCGAGGTTGGCTTGCTCGCCAACATCCGCCGACAAGTCGTAGAGCAGGGTGAGCTGGCCATGCGGGGAATCCTGCGGCCATGCCTGCATCGGTAGACGCCTGGCCGAGGCGTCGGTCACGTCCGTCCAGTCCATGTCCGTCTTGTTGACCTTCCAGAGCTTCCAGTTCCCCTTGCGCACGGCAATGTTCGGCTTGGCGCGCCAGAACAGCAGATCGTGCGGCACCGAATTGGCTTCGCCCCTCAGATGGGGAAGCAGGTTTACGCTGTCCTGCGCAGTAGCAGAGGAGCCCGAAGCAGCCGCGATTGTCGCGTATAGGTCTAGCGAGATGACAGGTTCGCTATAGGTCGTGCCTTTCGGCAGGCCCGCTGGCCACTTGGCCACGAACGGTATGCGAATCCCGCCTTCCCAGTGGTAGCGCTTGTGTCCGCGCAGCGGTGCATTGGAGCAGCAGTCATCGACATAGCCAGCACAGCCGTTGTCTGACAAGAACACGAACAAGGTGTCGTCCTCGAGCCCGAGCTCGGCCAGTTTGGCCGTGACTGCTCCCACGTAGTCGTCGACCGCCGCCACCATCGCCGAGTAGATCCGGGTGCTGTCCTTTTCGATGTGGCGATAGCGGTCCAGGTATTCCTTCGTCGCCTGCAGCGGCGTGTGCGGCGCGTTCGGAGTGAGCATCAGGAAGAAGCGTTCGTCCTTGTGGCGCTCGATAAAATCGACCGTCTTGTCGCGAAACACATCGGTGATGTACTCCTCGACCTCGACTGGTTCCCAGCCGTCGTAGATCGCGTTAGCCGCAGTCCTGGCGATCGGGGCGTCCTGCGCCGGCCACGACTCGACTCCCGCCTTGCGCGAGTCGATGTAGATCGATCCCCCGGCCAGCATGCCGTAGTACTCGTCGAAGCCCCGGCTCAGGGGGTGGTGCTGCTCCTGCTTGCCGAGGTGCCACTTTCCGATCAGACCCGTGGCGTAGCCTTGCGCGCGCAACATGTCGGCGATAGTGGTCTCGTCCAAGGACATGCCCATGTCGGTGTCGCGCCCGGCGATGTTGAACTCGAACCCGTGGCGCTGCTGGTGCCGGCCGGTGTAGAACCCAGCCCGCGAAGGGCTGCACACTGCCGCTGACACGTAACCGTCGGTCAGGCGGACGCCCTGCGCGGCGAGTGCGTCGATGTGGGGGGTCTGGATTACCGTGCCACCGTTCGCCCCGATGTCTCCCCAGCCAAGATCGTCCGCCATCATCACGATCACGTTGGGCGGAGACGGCGCCGTCTCGTCGACCGGGGAGGGGGCGCAGGCGCAGAGCGCCAGAACAACCAGGGAACATGCGCTGAGTCTCATAGCGCCGCTATTCTAGCGTTGCCCAGTGCCAGCCTGGGGAGTGCGAGGCGAAACGCCGGCGGCTTGCGTGCGCATACCGCCTAGGACGGCCGGAATCCGGGAGGCTCTGCGGCTCGCTCGTATATCATTTCTGTAGATGGCACTCGACAAACGTAGGAGCACGCGCTTGACGCAGCCGCTGGTCCGCAGGAAAGGTTCGCTGCAGCCTGCGAGCTGGGATGAGGCGCTCGGCGTGACCGCTGCTGCCTTTGCCCGCGCGAAGGACCGCACGCCGGAGTCGTCTTTCGGCATGTTCAGCTGCTCGAAAACCACGAACGAGCTGAACTACGCCGTGCAGAAGTTCGTCCGCAGCGTCATTGGCAGCAACAACATCGACAGCTGCAACCGTACTTGACACGCGCCGAGCGTCGCCGGTCTGGCGACAGCGTTCGGAGCGGGGGGCGGCACCAGCTCTTACCAGGAGGTCGAAGAGACCTCGCTGATCGTGCTGTGGGGATCGAATGCCCGCGAGACGCATCCGATCTATTTCCACCACGTGCTCAAGGGCATACGCAACGGCGCCCCGCTGTACGTGGTCGACCCCAGGCGCACGAGTTCGGCTCAGTGGGCGGACCGCTGGCTAGGCTTGGACGTCGGCACCGACATCACCCTGGCGAACGCGATCGGGCGCGAGATCTTGTCCGCTGGGCTAGAGAACCGGCAGTTCATCGAGCACGCCACGAGCCGCTTCGAAGCCTACCGGGCTGCTGTCGAGCCGTTCACCCTAGACTTCGCGGAGCGCGAGACGGGCGTGCCCCGGGATGCCATCCGCGATCTGGCCCATGCCTACGCGAAGGCCCCCACGGCGCAACTGTGCTGGACGCTGGGGATCACCGAGCACCACAAGGGCGTGGACAATGTGCTGGCGCTGATCAACCTGGCACTGCTGACCGGGCACGTCGGGCGCTACGGGTCGGGACTGTGCCCCCTGCGCGGCCAGAACAACGTGCAGGGCGGGGGAGACATGGGTGCCCTGCCGGACCGCCTGACGGGATTCCAGCATGTCGCCAACGACGCTTGCCGCGCCAAGTTCGAGGCCGCTTGGAACTGCAAGATTCCGCCGAAGCCCGGCAGGCATATCAGCGGCATGTTCAAGGCGATGGATAAGGGAGATCTCAAGACCCTGTATGTCCTTGGAGAGAATCCCGTGGGGTCCGAACCTGACACCAAGCACGTCATGGCCACCATGGCAAAGCTCGATTTTCTCGTGGTTCAGGACTTGTTTCTCACCCATACGGCTGAGATCGCCGACGTGGTCCTGCCGGCCTCGGCCGGCTGGGCAGAGTCCGAAGGCACGGTCACGAGCAGCGAGAGGAAAGTGCAGCGAGTGCGCAGAGCGGTCGAGCCGGCACCCGGCACCAGGGATGACATGGCGATCTTGTTTGACCTTGCCAAGCGGCTGGGCCACGACTGGGGCGAGCCCGACTCCGAAACACTCTGGAACGAGCTGCGTACGCTCAGCCCGATGCATGCCGGCATGAGTTACGACCGGCTGGAAGCGCTGGGAGGGATTCGCTGGCCGTGCTACGACGAGTCCCATCCGGGCGAGCTGTTCTTGCACGGGCGCTTGTGGGCCACTCCACGGATCGGCCCGCGCGCGCCGTTCTCGGTCGTGGAGCCGGAGGCGCCGGTGGACTATCTGGATGACGACTTCCCGATTCGCCTCACGACCGGCCGACGGCTGGACGAATACAACACGGGCGTGCAGACAGGGGCCTACGCATCGCCGCTGCGACGCCAGGAGGCGGTGGATATTTCGCCGGAGGATGCCGCGCAGTACGGTCTGCAGGAGTACGAGCAGGTGCGCATCAGCTCGCGACGAGGTTCGGTGGTTGCGCCTGTCCGGTTCGATCCGGGTCTGCGACCGGGCTTGGCGTTCATGACAATGCATGCTCCCGACGAAGTGAACACGAACGAGCTGACGATCGAAGCCATCGATCCGAAGTCCGGCGTGTCGGAGTTCAAGGCCACTGCGATCCGCATCGATAAAATGGTCGGCGCTAGCGCTGGGGACTGAGCCCGTGGGCTTGCCATGCATTTCGTCCGGGGCTTGCCTGGACCAGATCGTGGGTCCTATTCGCGGTAGCGAAAGGATCGGTAGCTAGTGGACCTGCACTTTACGGCGGACGAGCCGACCGCGTCGGAAGTCGAGGCCGTCGACGGCGTGCTGGGAGCCGCTGACTCTAGGTGGTTCGGCGGCCAGCGCGTCGATCCAAGCGAAGCGCAGACCTCGGAAAGCGGGCACCGCACTGCGGGACGGCGCCACCTGCTGCTTCCCGTGCTCCACGCAGTCCACGGGCGAGTCGGCTGGATCAGCTGCGGCGCATTGAACTATGCCTGCAAGCGGCTCGAGGTGCCGCCGGCGGAAGCGTACGGCGTTGCGACGTTCTACGATATGCTCTCGCTCGAGCAGGCCCCCCCGGTTGTAGCCCGGGTCTGCGACGATATCGCCTGCCAGTCCAAGGGCGCGAGCGATCTCTGCGCGGGTCTCGAAAGGGTCATGGGGCCGGCGGGCGATGGCGAAGCGAGCGGTCGCGGGTGGGTGCGTAGCCCATGCCTGGGCCAGTGCGAGAGAGCGCCCGCCGTGCTGGTGACGGCGGCAGGGGAGCGGCCTTGGACGTCGGTGATCGCCCCGGCGACCGCGCAGGCGGTCGACGCCGCGTGTTGCGCAGATTCCCCGGCGGATGGTCCCCAAGTGCGAGAGTCGGTTCCGCAGGCCGGGCAGGCTTCGCTCCAACTGCTGCACCGCGTCGGCTCGCCAAGCGCGCAGAGTTTGGACAGCTATCGCGCGGATGGTGGCTTGCGCGCCTGGGAACTGGCCCTAGAGCAGGGGCCGGAATGGGTGATCGAACAGGTGGAGCGGTCCAACCTCGTCGGTCGCGGCGGGGCTGCGTTTCCCGCTGGGCGCAAGTGGCGGGCGGTGGCACAAGCCGACGGTCCCAAGTACGTCGTTTGCAACGCGGACGAGTCCGAGCCGGGCACCTTCAAGGATCGGGTGTTGATGGAGGGCGACCCGTTCGCGGTCGTCGAGGCGATCATGATCGCGGCGTTCGCCACGGGTTCTGAGCGGGCCTACGTCTATGTGCGGGGGGAGTATCCGGACGCGACCGAGTGCATGCGCTCCGCGATCGCCGCACTGGACTCCGCGGGTATGCTCGAACGGGCGTGCCCGATCGAGATCCGGCGGGGCGCCGGAGCGTATATTTGCGGCGAAGAGACCGCCCTATTCAACTCGATTGAGGGCTTCCGCGGGGAACCCCGGAACAAGCCGCCGTACCCGACCGAGTCCGGCCTGTTCGGGCGTCCGACGCTGGTGAACAACGTCGAGACGCTGGCCAACATACTGCGCATCTTGCAGCAAGGAGGTGCCGCCTTTGCCGCCGTCGGGACAGAACGCTCGTCGGGCCCGAAGCTCTTCTGCCTGTCCGGACATGTGGCAGTGCCCGGCGTCTACGAGGTCCCGTTCGGCGCGACCGTGCGCGAGCTGATCGAACTGGCGGGTGGCGTCAGCGGCACGGGCAGGCTGCAGGCAGTCTTGGTTGGAGGAGCCGCCGGAGCGTTCTTGGGTCCGGACGAACTGGACGCTCCGTTCACGTTCGAAGGCATGCGGGCGGTCGGTGCGACTGTGGGTTCGGCCGTTGTTATGCCGTTCGATGACAGCGTGGACCTCGGCGCGGTCCTCTTGCGCATCGCGGAATTCTTCAGGGACGAGAGTTGTGGGCAGTGCGTTCCCTGTCGCGTGGGGACGGTGCGCCAGGAAGAGCTGCTCGAGCGCTTGCGCAGCGGCCAGCCGATTGGCACACTGGACCACGAGCGCCAGCTACTGCGCGAGGTTTCCCAAGTCATGCGTGACGCGTCAATTTGCGGCCTCGGCCACACGGCGGCCAGTGCCGTAGACTCGGCCTTGGAGCGGTTTCCGATCTTTCAGGAGGCGACTCGATGAGCGACCAGAGCCTGGCCGACGCACCAGACCTGGCAGTGCCCGTGCCGCCAGGGCCAGTCCCCTCCGCCCCTGTACGTGAGCGGCGTCCCGAAGTGGAACTGACCGTGGATGGCCAGCCGGTCTCCGTGCCGGAGGGCTCCACATTGCTCGACGCCTGCCGCCAGTGCGAGATTGACACTCCCACGCTGTGCTACGTCGAGACGCTCACGCCCGTGAACGTGTGCCGGGTGTGCGTGGTGGAGCTGGAAGGCTCGCGAACGCTCGTGCCAGCTTGCTCCCGCAAGGCCGAGCCGGGCATGGAGATCCGCACCGACACCGAGCGGGTGCGCCTCAGCAGGCGAATGGTGCTGGAGTTCCTGGCCTCTAGCACAGACGTCACGCAGTCGCCCGAACTCTGCGGCTACATGGAGAGCTACGGTGCTGACCCGGAGCGGTACGGCGAGCGGGATGCCCAGGCTGAGTCTAAGGCGCAGCCCGTCAAAGTCGACAACGAACTTTATGTCCGGGACTACGCCAAGTGCGTGCTTTGCTACAAGTGCGTCGAGGCTTGCGGCGAAGATGCCCAGAACACATTCGCGATCGCCGTCGCCGGGCGCGGGTTCGATGCCCACATCGCTACTGAGTTCGATGTGTCACTGCCGGAATCGGCATGTGTCTACTGCGGCAACTGTATCGGCGTGTGCCCGACCGGCGCTCTCGTGTTCAAGGCCGAGCACGATCTGCGGCAGCGCGGGGAATGGGACGCGAGTCGGCAGGAGTCGACCGATACCATCTGCCCGTATTGTGGTGTCGGCTGCACGCTTTCGGTCCATACGCAGGACAACCAGATAGTGAAAGTCACCTCTCCGTTGGATCAAGAGGTGACCTCCGGCAACCTGTGCATCAAAGGCAGGTTCGGCTGGCAGTTCACCACTAGCACGCCCGGGGCCGGGGATGAGACCTCTGCCGACGGGAAATAGCCTGGCCGAATAGGCGAACAGCGATCGGACTCGCCGCGGTTGGGCCGCTCAATCGCAGCTAGGCGGCTTGGGGCCGTCGTAGTTCGGGACCGGCTGAGTTGCAAGTCTGCGCTTAATTGGCAAGAATATGCGGCCATGAAGAAGATCCTCGTAGTCGGGCTGGGAGCGTTGGCCGCGCTAGCGATCCGGTTCGCGCTGCAAGTCCCCGAGCCCCTGCCTTCGAGCGCTCTTGCCCAGAGCTCGGAGAGCGGTCCATGCGTTGAATCGAACAGGCTCGTGCTGAGCCTGGGCATCGACGACGGCGAGGAGACTGATTGGAGCGGCACCGCGACCGGCTGGGTGAGGGACGACCGGGCGTCGTGGTCCGCGGAATCACAGTCCGCTCCCCTGAAGTTGGCCGGCGGAGCACAAACGCCGCGAGTGCTGCCAGCTTCGGCAAGTGTGAACCTGCCTGCCAGCCCGTGCGGCAGCGCGGCTGATGGGAGCCGCTCCGTGCGAGTTGAGAGCGGCGTGGGCTCTTTTGACGTGGCGCTCGGTGATCTTGGCATGGGGCGGCGTGTGTCGATGCTCGGCGGGCGAGTCGAGGCAGCTCTCGCGCCGGCCTCCTCGTCTCTTCGGACCACTGCGATTGAGGAGGATTTCCCCAACTGCGCATCCATGCCGGATGACGCGGTGCTTTGCGCCTACGTAGAGTTCGAGCCGGGCGAGCCTATTGATGAGGAGAGAGCCCTTGCGGGCGATTTCGATTCGATCGAGTTCCGTGGCAACGGCGACCGTGTCGCCTTGTTGCATCGAGACCGTGCCGGGTGGCGCGATCCGGCCTATGTCACTGCGTCCGGCAGCGACGTCTGGCAGCCCGTGGTGATGAGTCTTCCCAGTGGCGGTGCTGCTGTGTTGTGGTCGGAGCAGCGCGACGGCAACTGGGACATCTACAGCCGGGCCTACTCGCTGCGCAGCGGCGATCTCGGCCCGGAACGCCGGCACACCACCGATCCCGGCAGTGATTTCAATGTGGTCGCCAGCCAGGGATACTTCGCTTGGCAGGGTCGGCGAAATGACCAGTTCGACATCTTCGTGAGCCCGTTCAACGGCTCCCCAGTGCGAGTCTCCACCAGCGCTGCCAACGACTGGCGGCCGTCGATCGCAACCGATTCGGGCGGTGTGTCGTGGGTGGCTTGGGATACCTATGATTCCGGCAATTACGACGTATACCTGCGGCGCTACGAGGGCGGCGAGCTCGGCCAGCCGATAGCGATTGCCGCGTCGCCTCGGTTCGAAGCCCGGGCGGCGGTTGCAGTGGACTCCATGGACAGGCCCTGGGTCGCATTCGAGGACTCTGACGAGGGTTGGGGCAAGGATGCCGGAGACCGCTGGACCGGCAGGCAGGCCGCCTCAATGTATGTCAACAAGAACATTCTCGTGCGCATCTGGGACGGCGAATTGAAGCAGACGCAGCTTGCTCCGCAGGCGCCGACGGTGGACTACTTCCACGACGACACGCGAGTGGCGACTAGCCAGAGGCACAAGATCAGCATTCCGGTCATGGCGTTTGACGGTGCGGGCCGACCGTGGGTGCTGTACCGCAAGCATCCGTTACAGACTGGGCGGGGAGAGCGCTGGCGCAGCTACGGTGCCTTCTATCGCCAAGGGGCGTGGTCCGAGCCCATCCCGCTCGAATCTTCGGACAACCTGTTGGACCGGAAGCCGGGCCTGGCCCCGCTGCCCGACGGATCTCTGCTCGCGGTATTTGCCGGCGACCAACGCGTGCAGGCGCGCAGTCGCAAAGACAGCGATTTGTTCGAGGCAAGACTTGTGGCGAGTCCTGCTGCTTCGGACGCGGAACTGGTTTCCGCTGACGCCAGAGAGCCTCAGTCTTCCCGCCCAGCCGTTCATCCGGACGAAGCGCAGCAGATCGCGCATATCCGAGCGCGTCGAGTGCAACTGGACGGCAAGAGTCTGCAGTTCCTGCGCGGCGAGTTCCACCGCCACACGGAGTTTTCCTCCCATCGGGACTGGGACGGGCCATTCGAAGAGGTCTGGCGCTACGGGCTGGATGTGGCGGGCATGGACTGGATCGGGGCCGGCGACCACGACTATGCCGTCGGGCAGGATTACATGTGGTGGTTGCAGCAGAAGGCGGGTGACATTTACAACGCGCCGGGATCGTTTAGCGCCATGTATTCCTACGAGCGCAGCGTCAGCTACCCGAGCGGCCACCGCAACGTCATCTTGCCGCGTCGGGGAATCCGTCCGCTGCCACGCATGACCGGCAAGGATCGCGTCGAAGGGACCGCTCAGGACGGCTCGCCCGACATCCATAACCTGTTCGCCTACCTGAGGCACTTCGGCGGCATCTGTTCCTCGCACACTTCTGGAACAAACATGGGAACGGATTGGCGCGATGGTGACATCGAGGTCGAGCCCGTCGTGGAGCTTTTTCAGGGGCACCGCCAGAGTTACGAGGTGTCTGGCGGGCCGCATGCCGCAACCGGTCCGGAAGACACCATCCAAGGCTACCGGCCGGCGGGTTTCTTATGGGAAGCCTTTCAGAAGGGTCGGCGGCTGGGATTCCAGGCCAGCAGCGACCATGTCTCCACGCACATCAGCTATGCCATCGTGTTGGCGGAGGAGCACTCGCGCCAGGGAATCATCGATGCCTTCAAGCGGCGCCATTCCTACGCCGCGCACGACAATATCGCCTTGGTCGTACGTTCCGGGGATCACCTGATGGGCGATGAATTCGCTTCCGCGGTCCTCCCGCGCCTGCGAATTATCGCCCATGGCACGGCCCCGATCGACAGCGTCGAGGTGATTCGGCAGGTCGGCTCGAACGTGCCCGAAGTCGTGGCATCGATGGAGCCCGGGGCTGTCTCTGTCGACCTGGATTGGTCCGATTCAGCCGCCGTGGCGGGCGAGTGGAACATGTACTACGTCCGCCTGAGGCAGCGCAACGAGGCGATGGCCTGGGCCAGTCCGCTGTGGATCCGCTACGAGCCCTGACGCGGCGGCGCTTCAACTAGTAGGCGGCCAGGGCCCGGAATTCCTCATAGCGTGTGCCGATGTGCTCCGTGGTCAGACTGCGCAAGCCGTCAACGCCGAACTGCTCGCAGCAAAAGCTGCCCATGATGGACCCGTACACGACTGCTCGCCGCAACTGCCTGTGCCACTCCTCTGGATTGGCAAATCGGTCGATCCCACAACGGTCCAACCAGCCCATGAAGCCGCCTGCGAAGGCGTCCCCGGCCCCGGTCGGGTCCACCAGGCTCGTGAGCGGGTAGGCGGGCGTTAGGAAGCAGTCGTCGCCATGGAACAGCGCGGCCCCATACTCGCCGCGCTTGATCACGACCGAAGTCGGTCCCATGGCTTGGATCGCGGCTGCTGATGCACGCAGGCTGGTCTCGCCTGAGAGCTGGCGTGCCTCTTCGTCGTTGATGAGGATTGCGTCCCAGCCCCGAATGGTCTGGGCCAGTTGGTTAGGGGTGCGTTCGATCCAATAGTTCATCGTGTCGCCGGCGACAAATCCGCGATTCGTGGCTTGGTCGACGACGGTCGCTTGCAGGCTGGGCTGGATGTTGCCCAGCAGGATCATGGGTGTGTCGCGGTAGGATCCGGGAAGCTTCGGCTGGAAATCCGCGAACACGTTCAAGTCCGTGACCAGCGTGCGGCGCTCGTTCATGTTCTGGGAGTAGACGCCTTGCCAGAAGAAGGTCTTGCCCGGGGCGCGTTCCAAGCCCTCTAGGTCGATATTGCGCCGGCTAAGGACTTCTTCGTCTGCCGGAGCGAAGTCGTCGCCGACGACGGCCACGAGGCGCACGTTCGTGAAGTGGCTCGCAGCCAGCGCAATGTGGGATCCTGCGCCACCCAGCACACGGTCTACCTTGCCGCGAGGGGTTTCGATGCCATCGTAGGCAACCGAGCCAACAACGAGGACGGACATGGCTTTGACTCCGGCGAGCAGGGTTGGTGCTAGATGTACTTGCCTGCAAGCACGGCGTATTTTTCGCGGGCGCGGTCAGAGATGGCCTTGCGGTCAGAGATAATCGCGCTCTTGAGAGCCGAGGCGTATGGGCTGGGTGCCGTGGGAATATTCCGGACAGCCTCGACCGCGATCTGCTGGGCATGGGCGGCGTTCTTGGTCAGGTACTCGATGACCGTGTCTACCGTCACGGCGTCGTGTCCCGGATGCCAGCAGTCGTAGTCGGTGACCATCGCAAGCGTGCAGTACGACATCTCGGCCTCCCTGGCTAGCTTGGCCTCCTGCAAGTTGGTCATCCCGATGATGTCGAAGCCCCAGCTCCGGTACGTGTTGGACTCGGCCAGCGTCGAGAACGCCGGCCCTTCCATGCAGCAGTAGGTGCCGCCGCGGTGGACGGTCACGCCGACGGCGCGGCAAGCTTGCTCGGCGACATCGGCCAGGGTGGCGCAGATGGGGTGGGAGAACGTGATGTGTGCCACCAATTCCTCATCGAAGAACGTAGACGGCCTGCCGCGCGTGCGGTCAAAGAACTGGTCTGGCAGCACGAAGTGGAGCGGCTCGAGTTCCTCGCGGAGGGAGCCGACGGCGCTGAACGAGAGGATGTACTCGACGCCTAGCTGCTTGAGGCCGTGGATGTTAGCGCGGAAATTCAGGTTGGAGGGCATGATGCGATGCCCGCGGCCGTGCCTGGCCAAGAAGGCAACTTCGCGCCCTGCGATGCGCCCGACGACATAGGCATCGGATGGCGCCCCCCAAGGAGTTTCGATTCGCACCTCGCTGCGATCTTCGAGCGGATCCATGTCGTACAGGCCGCTCCCGCCGATGATTCCGATGCGCGGGCGCATGAATTGACCATTGTAGTGAACGGTTCCGGCGGGTCTGATTGACGCCTGGCTAGAGGGGTTCCGTCCACAAGCAGTCAAGGGTCGCGCACAACACGGACTGGTAGGCTGGAGGTCTTGCATGGACCGAGAACTAGTCCTTGTCGGTGCTTTGGCGCTGTTCTGTCTCCGCGATGCCCGGCTGATAGTCTCACGGCTGCGCCTGCTGTTCGCGTTTGTCCCGCTCCTCTTTTTGGCAGCGGGCGCTTGCGGCGTTGTTGCGGAAAACCTGTCCTCGCAGAGGGCGAGTGAGCTCCTCGACGATTCCCGGCTATGGATTACCGCATTGCTGTTGCATGCGGCGCTCGGATTCCAAGCCGCGCGCAAGTATCGTCGAGGCGGGTCCGCCGATTGGCTCACGGTGCTTCCGACGCCGCTCACGATTATTGGGCTGACACTTGGGTCCCGTGCCGTTCTTGTCTTCTGGGATGGCGTGGGCGGTGCGGCTGCGGGCGTCGGGCTCGGCGCCGCCTACGGGCTGGCAGTAGCGCTGCTCGCGTTGGTGCTCCGGGAACGGCGTGATGGCGTCGCGGCCCTGCGCTACTCCTCACTAGCTCACCTCAGCGCGCTGCTGCTCGTGCCGTCCGCCGCCGTGCTGGACAACCCGCTTGCGGCACAGCCCGTGCATTGGGAGCGTGCCGCTGTAGTCCTAGGCTCGATCGCAGCGCTTGTGACTGCCTCGTTCTTCTGGCACCGCTATCGGTGGAAGTAGCTCATTCCTGCCACGTCACGCTGACAGGGGGCGTGCGACTGCATTGAATGCTCTCGGTCATGCCTGCGGAAATGGTGGCGCAGGCCGTGTCCGTCGCGGTTCGCACCGCTTCTTCCTTGCTCGTTCCGGAAGCTGTGGCACAGTTCGAGCGTCCTTGGAACTCCATGCACACCTCGCACGTGAACTGGCGTAGCCCCAGAGAGGAATATACGATCAGGGCTAACAGTGCCGCGATGACGGCGAAGAGGATGGCGGCAAACACCGGTTTCATCTCATGCCCAATTGTAGCGAGGCAAGTCGCTGGCACATCCGAGAGCGTCGGGATCGCGAAGAAGGATTTCGATCTCATGGACGAACGGCTGAAACGGCTCAAGAACGAGTCACGGCAATGAGCCAGACAGAAAAGGATTTTCAATTGGTGCATGGCAGCGGCAACGTATTCCGGGATTTCGGCCGCGGTGACGCCGACGTGCGGCAGACCAAGGCGCTTCTGGCCGCACGCATCACTGGCGTTCTCGACGATGAAGGGCTTTCAACGCGTGAGGCTGAGCGTCGTACCGGTGTCAGTCGTGCGGACTCTACCCGCATTCGTAACGTACGGCTTGACCGCTTCACCATTGACCGACTGATGACCGTGCTCAACAAGCTTGGCAAGCAGGTAGACCTGCAGATCGACATTGCATCCGCGCGTGGCGATTGAATAAGCACCGGCACATCCGTGAGAGCCTTGTCATGGTCGGCTGGAGGCAGAGCTTGACGAGGTCGAAGGCTCAATTCCCAAGATCCATTCACGACTGCCACGGCTACGCCAGAAGGTCAGCCTCTAGTCTGAACTTCATACCGAAAACGCAAGCTAATTCGTTCTTTCAGAATCAGTTACGCGAAATCAACTTGCCAATTTACTGGAAACAATCTTCTCCGGGTCCACGTCCAGCAGAGCGAAGGCCTTGGCTTGCAAGGCCGTCGGCC
>JAJDZN010000254.1 GCA_022824585.1 Bryobacterales bacterium
CACGGTAACCACGATCTTGGGCACCCGCGTCGTCGCCATCGATTCGACCATCTCGGCACCGGCGCGAATGATTCCGCTCCGCTCGGCCTCGGGCCCGACCATGAATCCGGTGACGTCGTGGAAGTAAACCAGCGCGTGGCCCTGGCGGTCGCACTTCTGTACGAACTCAGCGGCCTTGCGGGCAGTCTCGGCGTAGATGATGGCTCCGATGCGGGTACTGCCGCCATCGCGGAACAAGCCCCGCCGGTTGGCAATCAAGCCAACGGGCCACCCCCCGATCTGGACATTCGCGCACAGCAGCTCCGGAGCGCGCTCGGCCATGAATTCCAAGCACCCGTCCCGATCCACGATGCGGCGGACGACCGCATGCATGTCGTAGGGCAGGCGGCGGTCGCTCGGCAGGATCTCGTCAAGCCCTCCGCTGGCCTCGGGTTCCGAGCGGTGCAGCGGTGCGGAGGGAGAGCGCGGAAGCCCGAGCAATAGCGTCCGGATGCGGCCGATGCACTCCTCGTCGTCAGCCACGCGGTAATGCGCGACACCGCTTTGCTCGGTATGCATGGAGGCGCCGCCGAGGGCCTCCGCCTCGACTTGTTGGCCAATTGCGCCTAGGACCAGGTTCGGCCCTCCCAGGCCCATGAAGCTCGTGCCCTCCACCATGAGGATCACATCGCTTAACGCGGGCAGGTACGCGCCGCCGGCGATGCACTGCCCCATCACGGCGGAAATCTGCGGAATCCTCAATTGGCGGCGCATGCGGGCGCAATTGTGGAAGATCCGCGCGCCACCATACTTGCCCGGAAACGTTCCGTGCTGTTCGGGCAGGAACACTCCGGCGGAATCGACCAAGTACACGATCGGGATGCCGCAGCGCATCGCTGCCTCTTGGATGCGCAGCACCTTCGAGACGGTCTCGGGGAACCAACTGCCCGCCTTCACGGTGGCATCGTTGGCCATCACGGCGACCTGCCGGCCGCCCACGCGGCCGATCCCGGTCACGACGCCGGCCGCCGGAGCGATGCCGCCGTGGGCGTCGTGGGCCATGAGCAGGCCCAGTTCCAACAGTTCGTCGCCTTCGTCGAGCAGGGCCGCGATGCGCTCCCGCGCCAGCAGCTTCCCCGCCTTGCGCTGCCGCTCGATCCGCTCGGGGCCGCCGCCTAGCCGGACTGCGTCCTCCAGTTCCCGCAATTCGGCGATCAGCGCATGCATGTAGGCGCGCCTCGCACCCCGCTCTTCGGCATCCGGAGCCGTCAGGCCGGACTGCGGGCCAAGAGGAAACGCCATCGCCCTACCCTACCAATCGGCCATCGACGCATCGCTCAGTTCGAATCCGGGGCGGCGCTGTCCCGTTGCGGCCGCCATTCGTCCCAGACGCCCAGGAAGCGCAAGTGCCGGATCAGGCCTTGGCCCCGAAGCCAGCTCGAAACTTCGGCCGCCGACCATCTCTCAGCGATGCGCTCGCTCTCTTGCGCGATCCCGACCAGCGTCCGTGCGGCGACCACTGCCGAACGCCTCACGCTGTCAATATCGACCTTGTCGAACGTGTCGGCCTCGGAGTGGTAGGAGGAATAGTAGTCGGAAGTCTCCTGCACCGCGAACAGGGACGGCACGCCCTGCAGCATGAACGTGAAGTTGTCGCTCATGAAGTAAGCCTTGGCGGTGTGGCGGAAGCGCCCGGGCTCTTCCGCGCCGCCGAGCAGCCGCTCGACCTGGCGCAACAGATCCCGGCGGCCCCCGGTCGAGTAGCCGCTCAACGGCCCGCCTCCCATGTCGTGCACGATAGTCGCCACGTGGCGGTCGAGCTCCGCGCGATGGGAATCGACATACGCCAGCGATCCGAACAGGCCGAATTCCTCGCCGCCGAAGAGCACGAAACGCAACGTGCGCTGCGGACGAGCTCCCGTTGCGGCGATCGCGCGCGCGACATGCAGGACCAAGGCGACGTTCACGGCATTGTCCAAGCAGCCAGTGCCCATGTCCCATGAATCGAGGTGCGCTCCCAGCAGCACGAACTCGTCCGGCAGGCCATCGCCGGGAATCTCCGCCACGACGTTGGCCGTCTCGAACGAAGGTCCGATCTGATTGGGCATTTCCAGCCGGACCCGCACGCGCTCGCCCTGTTCAAGCAGCCGCGCGATTCGCAGGCCGTCCTCGCGAGCTACGAGCGCCGATGGAATCGGATCCAATTCTGCAGAGAGGTTGTTGACGTGCCGGTAGAGGAGTTGCCGCGGGCGGGTCGAAACGATCAGCACGGCGAGCGCGCCAACCTCGGCGGCCTCGCGGACGGCCACCATCGAATCGCGCTGGGACAGCCCCAGGCTGTCCAGCGAGGTGGCCTCTTGCAGTTCCACAAGGACGATCTTGCCGCGCAAGCTCTCGCCTGCCTGGAGAACCGTCCCGCGCTGGCCGCCCCCTGCTAGCGCCAATTCCCCCTCTATCGATTCGCGGACACTGGGGGAGAACGCCGAAGCGGCGGCACGCAACCGAAAGGGGCGCGGCTGTGTTACCTCGACTCTGGTCTCCCCCTCGCGCCACGCCAGCGGGATCGGAACCGGCTCCAGCCTCGCGTTCTGCAGGCCAGCTTCTCGAAACGACCGCAGGCCCCACTGCAGGGCGTCCCGCATGGCCGCGGTGCCGGCCATGCGCGGGCCGATCGAGTCGCACAGGGTCCGCAAGTCGGCCTCGAGGCCACGCGACGTGCGCACGGATGTCTCGACCTGTCCGACGACCGCCGGGACGGCCAGCTCGGCCGCCAAGCTCTCCAGCAACAAGGCGCGGATGGGAGGACGGTAGGGCAACAAGCAAGTGAAGGTACCACAGGCCGGGCCTTAAAGTCCCTGTAGTACGCTGTACGGCATGAGCCAAGCCACTCGACGGACGTTCCTTAGCGGGGCCGGAGCGGTCGCGGCGAGCCGTGCGTTTCCGGTGCTTGGAGCCAATGACACCGTGAACTTGGCGGTCATCGGCACCGGCGGGCGCGGGCGCGGCCATCTCGGGTACTTCTCCGAAGTGCCAGGGGCCAGAATCGCCGCGATCTGCGACGTCAACCAAGCCGCGCGCGAGCGCGCATCGGCCATGGTCCGCAAGCTTCAAGACAGCGCTCCCAAGGAATACGGGGACATGCGCAAGCTGTTCGAGGACAGGGATATCGACGCCGTGTCGGTGGCAACGCCCAATCACTGGCACGCTCTGACCACCATCTGGGCCTGCCAGGCTGGCAAGGACGTGTATGTAGAAAAACCGGCCAGCCACAACGCATTCGAGGGCGAGCAGATGGTCAAGGCCGCCCGCAAGTACAAGCGCATGGTGCAGGTCGGCTCCCAGAGCCGCTCGATCGGTCACAAGCGCAAGGCGATCGCCATGCTCCGCGAGGGCGCGATCGGCGAGGTGTACATGGCTCGCGGACTGTGCTTCCGCCGCAGGAAGTCGATCGGTCACACGCCCGAGGAACCGGTTCCTGCCGGCCTAGACTGGGACCAGTTCCTGGGGCCCGCTCCCATGCGGCCCTACAGCAAGAACCGCTTCGCTTACAACTGGCACTGGTTCTGGGACACCGGCAACGGCGATATCGGCAACCAGGGCGTGCATGAGATAGACATTTGCCGCTGGGGACTGGCCGAGTACGGCAGGCCCAGGGCGATCTCCTCGAGCGGCGGCAAGTTCGTCTGGAAGGACGACCAAGAGACGCCCAACACGCAGCAGGCGCACTTTCGCTTCGACAAGTCCGAGATCGTCTTCGACGTGCGCAACCTGCCCAGCCCCAACGAGGGCGGCGCGCCCTTGCGCGGCAGCAACTACGTGGGCAACATCTTCTTCGGCGACCAAGGCTACATGGTCTTGGATCCCTACGGATTTCGCGTCTTCATGGGGGACGAGCGGCAGAAGACCCACGAGGAAGAGCCTCACGAAGACAAGATCTGGGACCCCCGCCCGCACATGGCCAACTTCGTGGAGGCGGTGCGCTCGCGGAATCACTACGCGCTGAACGCCGACGTGCAGATCGGAGCGGCCGCAGCCGAACTGTGCCACCTTGCGAATATCAGCTACCGTTGCGGGCAGCAGTTGCACACAGACCGGGAGACCGGACGATTCGTCGGCAACGGAATGGCCAACGAGATGCTCTCGCGCCGCTACCGACTCCCTTACGTGGTGCCCGAAACGGTCTGAGCCGGGCCCGCACAGAGCGGCTGAACAGCGCCCTCACCGCCAATACTGCGTGCCCAGGCCGGCGAGCAGGCCGCCAATCGCGCCGACAACGGGAAACGCCATGAATGTCGCGATTGCCCGAACCACCCCGAACCTGCCCGGCCAAAGCGTCAAGGCGCACTGCGAGACAACGATGGCACCAAACGACAGCTGGCCGAGCAACCCCTCGTCCAAGCACCACGGGCAGTGGGGCGGCGCGGCATTGTGAATGTTGCAATGCCGTGCCGCTCCCGCCCAGAGAGCTTCGCAGCCGCAGCGGTACAACAGATCGCAGAACTGAATGAAGAACACGTGCGCGACACCAGCTGCCGCGCCCAGCACGGCGAGCCTGACGAGCACCGTCTGGAGCGTCATTCTGCGAGCGCCTTGCGGATATACGCGGGCCGGTCTGTGGTAATGCCGGCCACGCCTGCGTCCCGGAGCCTGCGCGCTTGGTCCGCATCATTCACGGTGTAGACATAGAGAGCCTTGCCCTGCTTGCGCAACGCATCCGCCAGCTCGGCCGTCCACTCGCCGCTGTGCCTGACGTCGAGTCCGTCGAGCGCGGCCTGCTGAACCCGCTGCAGCAGATCGGCCTGCGACCGCACGCGATAGGTTTCCGCCTCTCGCCCCGAGAATCCGTACAGCCAATAACAGCGCCGATCCGGCATGCGTCGCTTCGCCTCGCTGATCGTGTCGTAGTCGAATGCGATCAGCATGACTTGCTCCCGCTTTCCGGATGCATCCAGCACCCTTTCCAGCTCCGGCAGAACGTCTCTGGAGCACTTGATCTCTACTACGAGGGTCTTGCCGGACGGGACCGTCTCGAGGACTTGCTCCAATGTCGGGATCCGGGTGCCCGACCACTGCGCCCCCTTCCACGCTCCGGCGTCCAATAGGAGCAACTGGTCCAACCGCATGTCAGCCACAACTCCCTGCTGGCCGGTCACCCGCTTGGTGTCGCTGTCGTGGATGGCGACGATCTTACCGTCGCTCGTCTGGTGGATATCGACCTCCACCGCGTCCGCACCTCGCTGCCAGCCCAGTTCTACCGCCGGCAGGGTGTTCTCGGGGGCGTCGTAGGAGGCACCGCGATGGGCCACGATCTCAACCGCGGCCGCGCTGAGGGGCAACCAGACAAGCGCCCCGGCCAGCACGGCCGGCCGGCCCGGACGCCGACCCTGCGCAGCGAGCGAACGCTTCATCAGCGGCTATACTACCAGTCTGTCAGAGGGTGGGAATGAAGTACTGCACGCAGTGTGGCGCCGAACTGGCCGGCACCCGCTACTGCGGGCAGTGCGGAGCTCGCACCGACCACGGGAGCGGTACCGCCTGGAACGAGGCTGGAACGGACGCGGGATCGGAACTGGACGGCTTTGACGAGAGGCAGATCGGGCTGCTGGCTTACTTCACGCCGGTCCCGGCACTGGCGCTGCTCATCATCGAGCCATACAGCCGCAACAGGTTCGTACGGTTCCACAGCTACCAATGCTTGCTGCTGACGCTGTCATCCATCGTTCTGGCGGGCCTGACTTGGACGCTGTCCTTCATCTTCCTCGAGGGCTTGCTGTCGAATCTGATGCACCTCGTGCTGGCGGCAGGCTGGGTGTGGGCAGCCTACATGGCGTGGCAAGGACAGGAGTGGAAAGTGCCGATCATCGGCGAGTTGGCGCGCCGCAAGGCGAACCGGTTCGACTAGCTGCAGGGCCCGCCCGATCCAGCTGCCGCACTCGACGGCGCTGCGGACAACGCGATCTACAGCCGCTTGACGCGGATATTTCGGAATCTCGCTTCCAGCGGCGGCCCGGAGTGCACTTGCAGTCCGATAAGCCCTGTTTGCTCAATGCTTTCGTCTTCCTCGGTGTAGTCCACCGTGACCACTCCGTTCAGCTTGAGCACAATGTGCCTGCCGCTCGCCTGCACCTCGTAGTCATTCCAGTCTGTCGGCTTGAGCGCCTTCTTGATCGTGGCCTCGGACGGAGCCGCCAAGGTGACCCTGCGCCGCGACTCGTCGTACAAGCTGCCCCACCAGCTCGGGCCAACGTCGACTTGGTAGCCGATCATCTCCATCGAGCCCGAGACCCGGCGGCTGCGGATCTGCACGCCGCTATTGCCGACATTGTCCACGAGTTGGATTTGGAACCGCAGGATGAAATCCGAGTACTCCTCGACAGTAGTGAGGAAGTCGTTGTAGGCAATGCCCGGGGAGCGACCAACCACCATGCCGTCTTCGACCTTCCACAAGAACGGATCGCCCTCCCAGCCGGTGAGATCCTTGCCATTGAACAGCGGTTCAAACCCCTCCTCGGCACCGCTGGCGGCGGGAACCGCCAGGCCCGCGGCGACAGCGGCCAAGAATCCGCGACGATCAGTTGCATAGGGCCTTGGTTGCATCGCTCTAACCTCTCGACGGCAGGGTGGGCCAGACTCATCACTGGCGCGCCGCATGCCGCGCTCCACAATGGTACTCCAACAGGCCGAGCCCGCTGAGGCCTACAGGTCGGGCGGCGCCGTGGCGTCCGCAACACGCAGCTTGAGGAGCTTCTTCAGCCGCGAGACGGTTTCCTGCTCGCTAGGCGCGCGGGCAAGGTTCACGTACTCCTTCGGATCGTTCCAGTGGTCGTACAGCTCAGCCCCCTCTGCTCCGTCCGGGCCCCACTCGGTGTAGCGCCAGCGATCCGTGCGCACGGTGTAGCCAATCGCGCGGGGACGCAAGGGCCGCCGAGGATTCACTCGATCGTGCGTGTCGAACGTAGTGAGAGCGGATTCGCGGACGGACCGCGTGGGATCTTCAAGAATCGGCACTAGGCTCTCTCCGACCAAGTGCTTGGGAGGATCAAGGCCGCACAGGTCGGCCAAGGTGGGGTAGACATCCACCAGCTCGGCCAGCGCGCGCGTGCTCAGGCCGGCAGTCTTGCGGTGTGCGGGGGATGCGATGAAGAACGGCACGCGCGCCGAATTCTCAAACAAGGTCGTCTTCTGCCAGAGCTTGTGCTCGCCCATGTGGTAGCCGTGATCGGACCAGAACACGATCAGCGTTTCATCCATCATGTCGAGCCGTTCCAATGCATCGAGCAGCCGGCCGAGCTGGGTGTCGACGAAGCTGATCGAGGCATAGTAGGCCTGAATGGCCTCCCGCTGCTTCTGCCTCGGAAGGTTGAGCTGGAAAGGGCGATCCACCCACGCTGCCGGAGGAACGTCGACGAGGTCGTCAAGGGGCTCGGCGGGCAGGCGCACCAAGTGCAGGGGATATTGAAAGAAGTACTTCTTCGGCGCAACGTACGGCGTGTGGGGGCGGTAGAAGCCCATCGCCAGGAAGATTGGCCGGTCGCGTTCCCGCTCCAGCAGTTTGATCGCCGCGGTCGTGCCGATCCCGTCGGTCTGCTCCTCGTCAGTTCCGTCCTGGGCCATCCAGCTCAGGGTGCCGCCTAGGTTCCCGGTCACCGGATCGATCGTATAGATCTGATCCTCCTCCCACTTGTCACGGCCGCGGGGGTTGACCCGTTCCTCCCAAGACGCCGGGTCGTCCAGGCCGTTCTCACCGATCTGCGTGGGGACGCCGTAGTGATAGATCTTGCCCACGCGGGCTACGAAGTAGCCGTTGTCACGGAACATCTGCGGCAGCGTCTTGACGCTCGGGATCGTGTTCCGGAAATAGACCGCGTTGTTGCGGACCTTGGTCTGGTCCGGGTAGAGGCCCGTCATCAGCGACGCCCGGCTCGGATTGCACACCGGGTAGTTGCAGTAGGCCTGGTCGAAGCGGATGCCGAGGCGGGCGAGCCGGTCGAAGTTCGGAGTCTTGACCACGGGGTGCCCGTAGGTCCCCAAGTCGTTGTTCATGTCATCGGTGGCGATGAACAAGACGTTGAGCTTGTCCTGGGCCGAAGCCGAGGCCCAGACCAGCAACAACGCCGCGATCCAGCGGTAGAGCATGCAAAAACGGTAGCAAAGCCGCCGGCGCTGTCCCGCGCGGCCTTATCCGCTCGTCCGGCCCTGGTTGCGAGGCGGCCGCCGCGGCGGCTCCTCGAAGTTCTTGCCGGATCCCTCGTAGCCCGGCCTCGGCCCGGCGAACGGAAGCACGCGCTGACCGTGCGGATCGAAGGCCATCATGCGACCGCTGCGGTAGGAGTCCACGCCGAGCCGAATCGCCGTCATCGCCTGATAGCCGAACTGCGCATCGAAGGCGGGCTTGGAACGGTCGCGCATGCAATCGAGGAAGTTGCCGATGTGAGCGTTGCTGACGTCCGCCTGCTCGACTTCGATGCGCAGGACATCTTGACCGGTGGATTCGCGGAATTTCGAGGCGAACTGGTATTCGGGCCTCACTTCGATCGCCTTCGGAAGAAACGTGATCGCTCCCTCGTGCCCGTACACCACGGTGGGCATGCCGGCATTGCCCGCCGAGGACGCCATCGAGGCAGACAGGTTGACGTAGTGGCTCCCATACTCGATGACAGTGGCGTAGGTGTCAGGGACCTCGCGCTCGCGATGCACATAGATCCCGCCGTGGCCGCTCACGCGGCTGGGGAATTTCTTGCCCATCATCAACATCAGAGGAGCGAGGCGGTGGTAGAAGAGGTCGGTCGCGATCCCGCCAGAGTAGTCCCAGTACTTGCGCCAGCGGAAGAATCGCTCAGGGCTGAACGGCCGCGCCGGCGCGTTGCCCAAGAACTTCTCCCAGTCGATATTTTCGGGCGTGCCTTCAGGATCGACCGTGTAGTTCCACTCGCCATACAGCGAGTTTCGACAGTACGTGTTCTGCGCCCAGAGCACCGGCCCGATCCAGCCCTCATCAACGACCTTGCGGGCTTCGTGATAGCGCAGGTCCGAAACATGCTGGCTGCCCACCTGAAGGACCCGTCCAGTGCTCTCGACCACCTCGGCAATTCGGCGCGCCTCCTCGATGGTGTAGGTCATCGGCTTTTCCAGGTAGACGTCCTTGCCGGCGGCGAGAGCGTCCAAGGCCATGGTGGCGTGCCAGTGGTCGGGGGTCGAGATCCAGACCGCATCGATGTCCGGCCGCGCGAGCACCTCTCGGTAGTCGACATAGCCTCGCTCTGCGCCGAGTTGCGCGAGATCCAGCGCCTCCTCGCGCCGCTTGCGATAGATGTCGCTGATTGCGGTCACGCGGACGTCGTCCTGGTCGCTGGCCCGAGCCACTAGCCGGCGGAGATGTGAGCGGCCCTTCGAGCCCGTGCCGATCATGCCGATGTTGATGCGGTCATTGGCCCCAAGCACACGCGAAGCCGCAGGCGCAGCGGCAACGGCCGGAGCGGCAGCGGCATGCGCTAGAAACGAACGTCTAGAAGCGGTCTTGGTGTCCATAGCGGTACTCCTTGCGAAGAGGGCAGGCCCGATGCCGAAACCCCGTCGACACATTGCACTATACATGTAGCTGGCCTCCCAAGACTGTCTATGGCAGCATCGACCTCACGGTCTGCCACCAATCCACACGCATTGTGGAGGCCGGTTTCGGAAGCAGAAGCGATGCTAGGGGGGCTTCGAACGATGGGTACGTTTGCGCTCGTCTCGGCCCGCCCTCACAGCCTGGCTACGAAGGGGGCGACCGTTGCGCAGCCGCCTCCCTCCGCTCCGGCAACGGGCTCGGTCGACGCGATCAGAACACGAACCTCAATCCGAACTGCAAGAGGCGCTGCGTGCGTTGGAACCGGTTCTCGCTGCCCGCCCTGGTGATCCGCCCCACGGCAGGCGATCTGATGTTCGAAGCCGGGTTGTTAAAGTGCGGTGTGTTCGTCACGTTGAAGAACTCCGCCCGGAACTGGAGTCGTTTCCCCTCGCCGACGCTGAAGTTCTTGTGGACCGACACGTTCGCCAGCTTCGTTCCCGGGCCATGGAGCACGTTGCGTCCCGAATTGCCCCACTGCCGGAAGCCCGGTGCCACGAACGCATCGGTGTCGAACCAGCGCTGAATCGTCTGCTGGCTGTCAGGCAGATTTCCGTCAGCAATCCGGTCCGGCCTGGTTCCTTCGCCGATGTTCAGCGTATTCGGCCCGGCTGGGCTGAACCAATAGCCGTCCGTGAGAGTCATCACCCCGTTGATCTTCCATCCGCCGACAATCTGGTCGAGAACGCCGGATGCGTCGCCGAGCAGCGCCTTACCGCTGCCGATCGGCAGATCATATCCAACGGTCGCGTTGACCGAATGGCGAAGGTCTAGGCCGCTGTTCGCCCGATTCCCGGAGAAGTCCGTGATCGGCAGGCCACCGGTTGATTCGTCGATGTTGTGCGCCCACGTGTGGTTGAGTTGGTACTGCAAGCCTCTGGAAAAGTGCTTGCGGAGGGTGGTTTGGAGGCTGTGATAGTTGGAATTTCCCCGGGTCTGCACGATGAGGACATTCGCGTGACTCGGCCAGCGTCGGCGGCTGGCAACGGGCCCGGCTCCCGGCACGGCCTGGTTGAAGTTGATCCCCTGGCGCAGCGCAGTTGCCTTCGATCCAACGTAAGCAACGGTCAGCTGCTGCTGGGCCGGAAGCTGCTGCTGGATCGCAATGTTCCATTGCTGCATGTACGGAATGGCGTAGCTGTTGGGATCGTAGCCCCGCCGACTCTGCCCCGGAGAGAGGAGTTCCCTGGTCCGTAGGGGACCGTCGGCCAAGCTTCGGGCACCCTCGAAATCGCCTTGGGAGTTGACCACTCGCGTGTTCGTGAAGAAGGGTGCTTGCGAGAGTAGGCCCGCATTGAGGTGAATCGGCTGGCCGTTGTAGTAGATGCCGTACGCGGCGCGAATGACTGTGCTGTTCCCGATGCGGTAGGCCATCCCTACGCGGGGCGCCCAGTTATTCAGATCATTCGCAATGCCACTCCTCCACGGGAACGGGCCTTCGTTGACCGGAGCAGGATTCCCGGACTCTATATCGAACTGAATCAGCCGGTCGCCAACTTCGGTTTGCGGGTAGTCCGCCAGAAGCTCCCAGCGGAGCCCGATGTTGAGCGTGAATCGCTGAGTAACTTTCCAGTCATCCTGGAAGTAGCTCGCGTAGTCGGTCCTACGCATTCCGCGAGTGCCTTGCATGTACACGAGCAGGACCGTCGCGGGTTTCCCTAGCAGCTGCGGGTTCCGGAAACTCTGGCACACAAAATTCCGGAAATTCTGGCACACTCTGACCCCTTGAAAGTCGAGCTTCCGCTGTGTACCCCTTCAGAGGG
>JAJDZN010000151.1 GCA_022824585.1 Bryobacterales bacterium
GGAACTCCACGATCTCGCCATCGCCCATCTCGACTGCGACGCGTTCTACGCCGCCATCGAGAAGCGCGACCGCCCGGAGCTGCGCGACCGGCCCGTCATCGTGGGCGGGCACCACCGGGGCGTGGTCGCGGCCTGCTGCTACCTGGCGCGCACCCGCGGCGTGCACTCGGCCATGCCGATGTTCAGGGCTCTGGAGGCCTGTCCCGAGGCCGTCTTCGTCCGGCCCGACATGAAGAAGTACGCCGCCGTCGGCCGCGAGATCCGGGCGATGATGACGAGCCTCACGCCACTGGTGGAGCCGCTCTCGATCGACGAGGCCTTCATGGACCTCTCGGGCACGGAGTCCCTGCATCGCGCGAGCCCGGCCGCCACGCTGGCGGCGCTGGCGCGCCGGGTGGAAGCCGAGCTTTCGATCACGCTCTCGATCGGGCTCAGCTACAACAAATTCCTTGCCAAGATCGCCTCGGACCTGGACAAGCCGCGCGGCTTCGCCGCGATTGGCCGGGCGGAGGCCGGGTCCTTCCTGGCGGCGAGGCCGGTCGGGCTGCTGTGGGGGGTGGGCCCGGTCATGGAGCGGCGCCTCGCCCGCGACGGCATCACGCGGATCGGGGAACTGGCCGGCATCGGGGAGGATGAACTGGCCGCCCGGTACGGCAAGCTCGGACGGCGACTGTGGTCATGTGCGCGGGGAGTAGACGATCGTCCGGTCGATCCGAACCGCTGGGCCAAGAGCGTGTCCTCGGAAATCACGCTCGAGGAGGACATCGCGGATGCCGAGCGGCTGCGCCCGATCCTGTGGAAGCTTGCCGAGACGCTGGCGCGGCGTCTGCGGAAGGCCGGTCTCGCCGCCGGTGGCGTCACGCTGAAACTGAAGACGGCGCGCTTTCGCACGGTGACCCGCTCTAGGCGCCTGCACGTGACCACGCGGTCGGCGGACCGGATGTTCCGGGTGGCCGAGCCGCTGCTTGCGCGCGAGGCCGACGGGCGCGCGTTCCGCCTGATCGGCGTCGGCGCCTACAACCTGGTGGCGGACGGACCGGACACCCAGGCCGGCCTCTTCGACGCCGGTCCGAGCGAAGAGGACCTCGACGACGTGGTGGACGCGCTGCGCGACCGGTTCGGCGACGATGCCGTCGTCCGGGGCCGCGGCTTCGGCGTGAGGCTCGCGCGGCAAGGCCCCTCGAAGGTGGAGTGAGCCGCAAGCGCGGCCATTGGACAGTGCACCGGAATGTGGAAGGCTCGATGGTGAGGTTGACAACAAGATTGTTGCCAACGATATTGATGCCAACAATATCGTTGGCAGGTGCTCATGATCCGAAAAGGCGGCAGCAACTGGGTCGACGGAGAGAACTTCTTTGACCGCGAGACGGAACTCGAAGCGCTGGAAGAGCGGGTGCGGGAGGGAACGCACACGCTGCTGACCGCGCAGCGGCGGATGGGCAAGACCAGCTTGGTGCGGGAGCTGCAGCGGCGGCTGGCCGAAACGGGAGCGTTCGAGGTCGTCTTCGTCGATCTGGAGGCGGCCACCGACCCGGCCGATGCGATTGCCGAAATCGGGGTTCAGGCGAAGCCCGTGCGTGCGGCGTGGGATCGGATTGTGACCAGCTTCGCCAACCTGGTAAGGAGCGCCGGGGACCGGATCGAGGAACTGTCGTTGGCGGACCTGAGGGTGAAGCTGCGCGCCGGGATCGATGCCGGCAATTGGCCGCAGAGAGGTGACGCGATCTTCGCCGCCCTGGCGGGCGAGCGGCCGGTCGTGCTCGCGATCGACGAGTTGCCGATATTCGTAAGCCGGCTGCTGAAGGACGAGACAGGGCGATTGACGCCGGAGGGGAAGCGCGAAGCGGAGGCGTTCCTGAGCTGGCTGCGCAAGGCGGGGCAAGCCCATCGGGGCCGGGTCACGCTGATCCTTTCGGGCAGCGTGAGCCTGGAGCCACTGTTGGAACAGGCCGGGCTCAGCGCCCAGGCCAATATCTTTTCCCCCTACGACCTGAAGCCGTGGAGCGAGGGAACGGCCGTTTCCTGCCTGGAGGCGCTTGCCGGGTCCTACGGGGTCGGTCTTGCGCCGGAGGTGAGCCGGGACATGTGCCGCAGGCTGCGTTGCTGCATCCCGCACCACGTCCAGATGTTCTTCGACAGGATGCACGATCATTTGCGGCGCGCCGGGCGCGAGGACGCCTCGGCGGACGATGTCGAATGGGTCTATGTGCAGGAGATGCAGGGTGTGCGGGGGCAGGTGGACCTGCAGCATTACGAGGGCCGGCTGGAGACGGTCCTTGGGAGAGCGGGGTACACGGTCGCGCTGGAGATCCTGACGGCAGCGGCGGTCGACGGTGGTATTGGTGCTGAAGCGATCGACCGGTACCGCAATTGGTTCGCGGCGCGTGAGGCGCGGGACGGAGACGGCGCGCTCGCATTCGACCATGTGCTGCACGTGCTGCAGCACGACGGCTACCTGGAGCCCGGGGACGGCGGCTACCGGTTCGTGTCCGGTCTGCTCCAGGACTGGTGGCGTGGGCGCTACGGGCAGCGGTTCGTGCCCGTGTTCGACCGGCAGCGGTGAGGACGGGAGTGGGACCGACGGCCATGGCCGCCAGGAAATACAACCCGGGATTTCTCTCCGTCGACGACCTGGTCGCGACCTTCTGCGTGCGGACGGCTGAATACGAATCCCTGATCGAGGCGCTGCGCGAGTGCTCTGGCAGCGCCAACACCCATCAGATCGTGATCGGGCCGCGCGGCAGCGGGAAGACGAGCCTGCTGCTGCGGGTGGCGGCGGAGGTGGTGCGCGATGCTGATCTCTCGGTGCGCTTCTTCCCGATCGTGTTCGCGGAGGAAAGCTACGAGGTCTCCACCGCCGGCGAGTTCTGGCTCGAATGCCTGTCCCGGCTGGCCGGCCAGGCGCCGCGCCGAGAAGGCGGCGTCGATCTGCAGTGCACCTTCGAGGGGCTGCGCGCCATCCGTGATGACCGGACGCTGGAGGACCGGTGCCTCGGGGTGCTGCAGGACTTTGCCGACCGGGAAGACAAGCGCCTCGTGCTGATCGTCGAGAACCTGAACATGCTTTTCAGGGACATGGGCGACGACGATGCGGGCTGGCGGTTGCGGAAGGTGCTGCAGACCGAACCGCGGATCGTTCTGCTGGCGAGCGCGACCAGCAGGTTCGACCAGATGGACGATCCGAAGAAAGCGCTTTACGAGCTCTTCCGGGTGATCCGGTTGCAGCCGCTCGATACGGAAGGCTGCGCGACGTTGTGGCAGACCGTGTCGGGGCAGGCGCGGGCGCCGGGGACGATCGATGCATTGCGGATTCTGACTGGCGGCAGCCCGCGATTGCTCACCATCGTGGCCCGCTTCGGCGCGAACCTGTCCTTCCGCGAGCTGATGGCCGATCTTCTCGACCTGGTCGACGACCATACCGAGTATTTCAAGAGCCACCTCGATGCGCTCCCGGCGCAGGAGCGAAAGGTGTATCTCGCCCTTGCCGATCTCTGGAAACCCGCCAACACCCGCGAGATCGCGGAGCGGGCCAGGCTCGGGACCAGCCAGTGCAGCGCTCAGCTTGCCCGTCTGGTCGATCGGGGCGCGGTGGAGGTGAGCGGCGGTAGCGCGCGGCGCAAGCTCTACTACCTGACCGAGCGGCTCTACAACATCTACTACCTGATGCGCCGGGCGCGCGGACCGGCGCCGCTGATCGATGCGCTCATCCGCTTCATGGAGGCCTACTACTCCACCGACGAACTCAGGGAGGTCGGGGCCCGCATGGCGCGTGAAGCGCTAGGGTCCCGCGGCGGCGCGTTGGCGATCTACCGGATGGCCTTCGAGCGTCTCGTCGGGCTGTCGTCCCTCGATGCGCATCGCGAGGAACTGCTTTCGCTAGCGTCGCCTGCTCTTGCGTATGCGCCCAGTGAGTTTTCTGCGGTGCCCCCGCCGCCGTCAGCCGCGAGGGAACTCTCGAGGAATGCGCTGGCGCTCGCGAAAGGCGGTCGGTTACAGGATGCAGTGGCGGCTTGGGACGAGGTCGTCCGGAGGTTCGGTGAGAGCGATGCGCCAGCGGATTTCCAACAAGTGTCGATGGCGCTCATCAACAAGAGTGAGGCGTTGAGCAGACTGGGGAGCGCGGAAGAAGCGCTCGCCGTACTGGACGACGTGGTGCGGCAGTCCGGGGCGGACAACGGGGAAGGTCACCCTCTGGCGGTGGCGACGGCGCTCGGCAAGAAGGGCGGAATGCTAAGCGCCATGGACCGACACACCGAAGCGCTGGCGGCCTGGAACGAGGTCACGCGACGCTTCGGCACGAGCCGCGTGCCAGCACTTGATCCGCAGGTGTCGAGCGCGCTGGTCGGGACGGCGGTGGCGCTGAATGCGTTGAACCGGCACGGGGAAGCCCTAGAGGCCTGCGACGAAGTGTTGAAGCGCGCTGGCAGAAGTGCTTCGCCCGGCGTTCACAGTGGAGTGGCGGTCGCCATGGTCGTACGAGGTCACGCACTCATGGCGCTGAACCGCGTCGACGAGGCGATAAGGGCTTGGGGCGCTGTCGTAGATCGCTTCGGGAGGAGCGACTCCCTCAGCATCGTCGAGCAGGTGGCCTCGGCGCTGGCGAACATCGGCACGGCGCTTGTCCGGTTGGGCCGGCTGGAAGAGGCGCTGACCGCGCTCGAGGGGGTCGTGCAGAGCTACAAGGGAAGCGACGCACCGATCCTGCGGGAGGTGGTGGCCCGCTGTTTCGTCAACAGAGGCAATGTGCTGGCCGCGCTGAAGCGGGACAGGGAAGCGCTTTCCTCGTGGGAAGAAGCGATCAGGCGCTTCCAGGCGGGCAGTTTGCCGGACGTGGCAGAACCGTATTGCTACGCGCTGATGAGCAAGGCGGCGGTGCTGCACAATGCGGGAAGGTCCGAGGAAGCGCTGCAGTTGTGGGCGGACGTGGTGGAACGCTTTGGGGCGGATGACCGGCGTGAACTCCTCACCGTGGTCGCGAACGCTCAGACGAACAGGGGAGCGTTGCTTGAACAGTTGGGCCGTTACGAGGAAGCGCTAGCGGTCTGGCAGCAGGTCGAAAACCGTTTCGGAAACAGCGACGTGCCGGAGTGGGTCGCGCTCGCCGCAAGCTCCCTTCAGCACAGGAGCGCCGACCTGTTCGAGTTGAACCGGACGGAAGAAGCGCTCGCAACCTGCGACCGGGCGGTGAATCGCTTCGGGGACAGTGCGGTGCCGGGAGTGGTTGATGCGGTGGCGGGGATTCTACTCAACAAGGGCATCGTGCTGGTTACCGCGCACAGGAACGAGGAGGCGATGGCCGTCTGGGACGAGATCGAACGGCGGTTCGGAAACAGCGACCAGCCGAAAACTTCAAAACAGGTTGCCTCGGCTCTCGTCAGCAAGGGTGCGACACTGGTCCATATGAACCGGCTGGAGGACGCGGTTGGAGTATGGAGCGACGTCGTGCGCCGGTTCGGGGAGGGCGACGCATCGCTATGTCACGAAGAGATCGCAACAGCGGTCCTCAACAGCGTGGTGGTGCTCGGCTCGTTGAACCGGCCAGAGGAGGCGCTTGAGGCCTGTGACGAGGTGCTCCGGCGGTTCGGGGGCAGCGATGAGCACTACAGCGTTGAGGCAATCGCGCAAGCTCTGGTCAGCAAAGGTTCGCTGCTCGCTGATTTGGATCGGACCGAGGAGGCGTTGGCGGCGTGGGACGAGGTTGTCCAGCGCTTCGAGGCGAGCGATGAGCCGGTGCTAAGAGACGCTGCGGAATCGGCGCTGTGCAGCCGGGCACAGCACGAATTGACCGAAGGCCGGGCGACGCCCGCGCTCGGATTTCTCGATCGTGCATTGCTCCAGGGGCGGGCGGGGATGCCGGACAGCAGACTGCAGGGCCATTTGATCCGGGCACAGGCGTACTTGGCAGAAGGCGATGGCGAAGCATCCGCCGAGGATGTCGAGACGGCACTGTCGATCCTCCCCGAACTGAACATATTGCCGAGGGACGTGTTGGTGGCTCTGGCCAATCTTTCGGCGGGTGTCGGGCTGGAGAGGATGTGCGATCTGATCAAGTCGTCGCCCGCCGGCGATCTCCTCCTGCCGCTGAGGACGGCGCTGGAACGGGAACTCGGGTTGGAGCCGAGGGTGGCCAGGGAGGTCGAAGAGATTGCCGAAGACATACGTCGGGAATTGCTCGCCCGGCCGAACGAAAGCGGTCAACGCCAGTAGCGTGCAGCGATCCTGAGTCGGACGGTACCTGGTGTTCGCGGCCGGGCCGCGGTCGAAGGTGTGACCGCGGGGCGGGATAGCGCCGTGCTGGCCGGTGACGGCCCCGAGTGTCGCGTCACGCTGAAACTGAAGACCGCGGGCTTTCGCACGGTGACCCGCTCCAGGCGCCTGCAGACGGCCACGCGGTCGGCGGACCGGATGTTCCGGGTGGCCGAGCCGCTGCTCGTGCGGGAGGCCGACGGGCGCGCGTTCCGCCTGATCGGCACCGGCGCCTACGACCTGGTGGCGGTCGGACGGGCTCCCTAGGCCAGTCTCTTCGACGCCGGTCCGGGTGACGGAAACCTCAACGAGGTGCTGGACGGGCTGCGCGACCGGTTCGGCGAAGAAGCCGTCGTCCGGGGCCGGGGCCTCGGCGTGAGGCTCGCGCGGCAAGGCCCCTCGAAGGTGGAGTGAGCCGCTGGCGCGGCCGCCGACCGGGCCCCCGGCAGCGACGTGCGCGAGCGGTGCCCCTGGCAAGAGTACGTGAGCAAACTCTTCATTGGCTTGAGCCCGCTGGATGTTTGATGCTGAACCTGTGGTTGCAGGCGGGAACCTGCCGTCGAGTTTTCCAGCGAGAAGGCACCGCCGCCAATACGCGGCGGCGAGCGTGTGGGCAGGGTGTCTCCCTGCCGACAATTGCTGTGCGCTAAATTGCCAAACATGGTAAGTTATCGCAATGAAATTCGAAGAAGCTGTCGATATCGTTTCCGAGGAGCCGCTGTTCGAGACCGGCCTGCTGCTGGCCGGCGGTGTCGATCCGGCGGACCTTCGGCGTCAGCTCTCGCGCTGGACCCGCAGCGGTCGTGTTCGCCAGTTGCGGCGGGGGTTGTACGTGCTGGCGCCGCCGTGGCGGAAAACCCGCCCCCACCCCTTTCTGGTGGCGAATCGCCTGGCGCTGGGCTCGTACGTCAGCGGCCTCTCGGCGCTCGCGCATGCAGGAGCGATCCCGGAGTACGTGCCCGAAACCACCAGCATCACGGCGGGCAGGCCGCAGCTTCGCTCGACTCCGCTCGGCCGGTTCTCCTTCCGGCACATGAAGCCCGGGCTGATGTTCGGTTATCGGTGCATCGACCTCGAACACAGCCAATCCGCCTTCGTGGCGGAACCGGAAAAGGCGGTTCTCGACATGGTTTACCTGCAACCCGGCGGCGACGGAAAGGCGTATCTGGAGGCGCTGCGTCTGGACTTTGACACGCTGCGGCTCGAGCGGCTGGAGGCGCTTGCGGCAATTGCCGCGACTCCGAAGCTCGCGCGGGCCGCAAGAGTCCTGCGCGAGATCGCCGGCGATACGCCGGAGTACGAGGCGGCATGAGGGAACACCTTCGGCAGCTCGCCGGCAGTCACGGGCCCGTCCGCGGCCGGAACATCGCGCGCGAGTACCTCCAGGCCCGCATTCTGGGTGCGCTGCAGCGCGCCGGTGCCATGACGTCGCTCGCCTTCCATGGCGGAACCGGCCTCCGGTTCCTGTTCGGGTTGCCGCGGTATTCCGAAGACCTCGACTTCGCACTGGAAGGCGAGCCCTCGCTATACGACCTGCGCCGCCTTCTCCGGGCCGTCCGCGCCGAGCTATCGGGGGAGGGATACCGCGTCGAGCTGCGCGTACGCGAACACCGCGCCGTCCACAGCGCCTTCGTGCGCTTCCCCGGCACGCTCTACGAGATCGGGCTGTCGCCGCATCCGGGGCAGGTGCTTGCGGTCAAGATCGAGGTCGATACCAGTCCGCCCTCGGGCGCCGTGACCGACACGACGCTCGTCCGCCGGCACGAGACGTTGCGGCTTTTCCACCACGACCGTGCATCGCTACTGGCCGGCAAGCTGCATGCGGTGCTTCAACGGCCGTACACGAAGGGTCGGGACATCTACGACCTCGTGTGGTACCTCAGCGACCCCGACTGGCCGTCGCCAAACCTCGCGTTCCTGAACGCGGCGCTGCGCCAGACCGGCTGGTCGGGTACGGAGATGACGCCCGTGAGCTGGCGCCGCGCGGTTGCCGAGCGGCTGGGGCGGTTGGACTGGGATCGCGTCGCGGGCGACGTGCGGCCGTTGCTCGAACGCGCAGAGGACGTCGAGCTAGTCGGCAGGGAGACAGTCCTGCGGCTGTTGGGGTGACCGCTACGGGCAATGACCTCCAGGCGTGCCGGCCCGAGCGCGGAGCGGCGCTCGACAGCGGCGGCGTGCGCGCGCAGCAGTAGGCGCCTCAAGTGTTTGCCGATTGTTTGCCAACGACTGAACAGCGGTGGAAATGGGAAGAGCAGAACTCTCTATAATAGGTATATGACAAATACTTAGTGCGGAGTTTCCGACATATGAGAGGACAGGATGGCCTCAATGGCATTCACGAGGTCAGGGGTTCGACCCCCCCCCCCTCGGCTCCACCACCCGGAATGTGAGTTGAAGCAAAGTCTCAGACTATTCTGAGACTTTCATCGTTTTGAGTAATTCTGAGTTTTTCGTGCCGAGAGCCAACGCCGCGCGGATTCCCTGTCTCAGATCGCGCTCCCTGTCTCCACAGATTAGCGTCCGGACATGCGTGTAGCCGGGCAGGATCGTAGCTGCGAGAGGGAGCGATTGCCGCCGTGTAGCTCGCTTTAGGCGTGGGCCTGCATTCGGTGGGCGTTCGAAGCCAGTGGTTACGGTACCGCACGAGCGACCGCCGGCGGGTGGCGAACTTGGCGTTGGGCGTCAGCGCTCGTGTCCGCCGGGAGCGCTGCGTTTTGGGCCGGCGTTGCCGATTCTCCTTCGGACGGCGCCTGCAGGACCTTGTGGCGGACCGTTCGTTCGCGCTGGTACTGCCGGAATCCCTCCAGCCGCGGCAGCGACTCCCGATCCCTCGGCCGGTTGGCAGCGCGTTTGCTCTCGATAATGTCGTCGAGCGAGCACACGGGAATGCCGTCGATCTCGACGCCGCGAGACCAAGCGTCGTCGAATGTTTCGATGCCGTCGGGCGCAAAGACGATGTCCATGTCGAACGGGCCACTCCGCAATTGGATGAAGTCCTTGCCCCGTTCGATTTCCTGGGCCTGCCGATCATCGAGCGGGAACCGCAGTTCGCGAAGTGCGTTCACGAGTGCCCGTCCGTTCGCGGCTGCCTTGTGGACGAAGATGTTGGTGTTCTGAGTGGTGTCGGGAAAGCCATGGAGGAGGGCGCCGCTCTTCCCGATCACGAGGTAGGCGACACCGTGCCGGGTCAGGGCGTCGTGCAGTTCCTGGAGCTGTCGGTAGTCAAACGCCATAGCCCAGCCAGTCGGGAAGCTCGTCGCGGCACCATTGGCGGTACTCTTCCATCGTATCGAAGGAGCGGTACGGCGCATCGTCCAGAATTGGCTTGTAGGTCTTGACGAACGCATAGCGCAGCCGAAGTTGGAGTGGCCTCGCGGCGGCGGCGTCGAAGTCGGCGCGCCATTCGGGGTCGATCATGGCTTTACTGGACAAACTGGCTCTCTGAGCGCGGGCGGCAGAACATGTGGAGGACGGTGCCGGGCCGTACATGATACCCGCGGGGCGTGCCAGCTTTTCTCGGCGACAGCCGTCGGAACGCAGTATGGCGGCTCTGCATGGCAAGCAACCTGGTGGTCCGGTGAGCGCGATTGCCGGGCGGTTCACTGAACTCTCAGAAGTGCAAACGGCCAAGGCCCCATAAAGGGACAAACAGCGAC
>JAJDZN010000194.1 GCA_022824585.1 Bryobacterales bacterium
CACGGGGCCTCCTTGTCTGGAAGCATTATACACTTCCAGACAAGCATTCAGCAATCAGCTTGCCCTGTAAAGCGTAATCGGTTTCCAGCAAGAACAATCAGTCCGCTCTCATGCCGAAATCAGAATCGTGTCGTACACCCATCTCGGACGCCGAAGTTGACCGGCGGGTGGCTGGCATGCTACCGTTCGTAATGCTTGGAGGAGCCCGTTTGGGCTCAATAGGGAAGTCCGGTGCAAATCCGGCACGGTCCCGCCACTGTGAGCGACAAGCTGGCCCGAGACACCACTGAGGCGACAGCCTTGGGAAGGTCGGTTCGGCGTGCGCACCTGTTGCGCTGGAAGTCGCGAGTCAGGAGACCTTCCTCCGAGCGTGTGAAGCGCACACTTCCGCGAGGTACGGATGAGCGATCTGGAAACATACTTGCCGCTAGAGTCAGGCCCTAGTCTGCCTGCATCAGGCTCTGCCAAGTCCTCCCAGCAAGCCTCCATCGAACCCCGGCCCTAGAGCAGGGCCCGCGATCGCGGGCCCCCGGAAGGGTGGGCCTTGTTGGCATCCGCGGAGACGGACCAGGAGGCAACCTGATGAACAACTTAGTCCGGTATCGCGCCGGCAGCCAGCCGGCACGAGCCGAAGGTACGGAAGCATTCCGGCATCGACCCGATCTTGGGCGCGACAGTGGCATCGAAACGCCAGATTGGAGTCTGCGTGCTCTGTTGCGGCCGATTGCGGTTTCAATCTTGCTCAGTGCAACGATTCCAATCAGCACCCTTGACGCAGCCAGCCTGCAAGGCTCCATCTCAGATCCCGACGGCGAGGCTCTCATGGGCGCGCAAGTGCGCTTGTTCGACCGCAACAGCGGCCAGTTGTACCGCGTGGAGAGCGACGACGATGGGAGCTATGTCTTTGTCGACATCCCGGATGGAGACTATCTGTTCGAAGGCGAATCGGCAGACGAGGCGTTCGCGGGTTCTAAACACATCTCGGTCCGGGGCCAGTCCCGGGAGGACTTGCAGCTAGTCATCTCCGGTGGCCGTGTCGAGGTCGTCGTGACCGCGTCGAGCACGCCGCTGACTCGGCGCGAGGTCGCGAAGGCGCTGGACACCGTCAGCTCGGGCGAGATCGCCGACCGGAACGAGTTCTCTCTCGGGGAGGCCCTGCGGGTGATTCCGGGAGTCCGCGTCAGGCAGCTGCGCGGTCCCGGCAGCTTCACGACCGTGCAAACGCGGGGGTTGCGCAATCATGATACGTCCCTCCTGATTGACGGCCTGCGCTTCCGGGATTCGGCCAGCCCCCAAGGGGACGCATCGGCGTTCTACGCGAACATGAATCTCGTGGGTGCCGAGCGGGTCGAATTCGTTCGGGGCTCGGGCTCCTCGTTGTACGGCTCCCATGCCATGGGCGGGGTGATGAATATCACCTCGGCCCAGGGAGGGGGCGGCACGCACGGGGAGCTGCGGGCCGAGGGCGGCGGACTCGGCATGCTGCGCGGAGTCGCCCGGGTCGGCGGCGGCCTCGCCAACGACCGCTTCATCTACAGCGGCGGCGTGTCCCATCTGAACCTGACACGCGGCTACCGCGGGCGCAGTCCCCATCGCAACACCACGGTGCGGGGCTTCGGCAAGTACGCGCTGAGCCAAAATCTTTCGCTCAGCGGCCGCGTGTGGGGCACAGACTCGTTCCTCGCCGTCGCCGAGAGCCCGGCATTCCCGGCTGAAGTCGTGGCCAATTTCCCCAGTGCCGGCGAGGTGCCCGCTCGTGCGCTCCCCGTAGATCAACTCAGCCTGCTTGAGCAAGGACTGCCGTATGCACCTGGCAACGCAACGTTCGTGCCCTCCCAGATCGATCCCGACAGTCGGCTCTCGCCGTCATTCGCTGCGACCGCGGTTACGCTCCGGCACCAAGTGAGCCCGAGCAGCTCCTACCGAATCGCCTACCAGCACGTAGGGACCAAGCGGCGCTACCAAGACGGGCCTGCCGGGCCTGGACTGTGGGAACCGGCGTTCAGCAACGACAGCCGCTACGACGGCCAGACCCATCTGCTGCAAGCACGCACGGACCAGCGCGTCGGCTCCCGCAACCTGTTGAGCCTGGGCTATGAGCTTGAAGCCGAGACGTACAGCAACCTCAACACCGACGAGAGCCCATCACCCGCCGCGAATCGCGTTGAGATCGACCAGCTCAGCCATTCCCTGTTCGGGCAAGACCAAGTGCGGGCGTTGGATGGCAGGTTGCTAGTCAGCGTCTCCGGCCGCCTGCAGGTCTTCGATCCCGGATCGCCCAGCTTCTCCGGCGCGACGAGTCCTTACGAAACGACCGCGGCAGCCAGTCCTGGCAACGCCTACACCGGCGACGTCGCAGCCGCGTACTTTGTCGAGTCATCGCAGACCAAGCTTCGCGTGCATGCGGGGAACGCCTTCCGCGCCCCGTCGCTATATGAGCGCTTCGGCGGGTCCTTCTCGCCCTTTTCGGGCGGGTTCGACTATTGGGGAGACCCGCGTCTCGCCCCGGAGCGCTCCGTGGCCGTCGACGGTGGATTGGACCAATGGCTGTACGGCTCAAAGCTCCGCCTGAGCGGAACCTGGTTCTACACCAACTTGCAAGAGACGATCATCTTCGACTTCGCCAATTTCCCCGCAAACGACCTCTTCGGCCGATTCGGGGGGTATCGGGCGTCGGGAGGAGGCATCGCCCGAGGCTTCGAGATGAGCACGCAGATCACGCCGACCGCGGGCACCAGCCTCCGCGGCGCGTATACCTTCACGAATTCTGACTCGCGCACTCCAACGATCGGCTCGGACTACTTCCGCGTGCCCGGAATCTCGGCACAAGCGCTGTCGGTGACAGCCACGCATTGGCTGCGCAAGCGCGTCAACGTCACGTTCGATCTGTTCGCATCGAGCAACTACGTGCTCTCTCCGTACGGGGCACAAGGGCGGCGGCTAGTTTTCGCAGGTCCGGTCAAGGCGGATGTCGTTGTCCGGTACGACCTGCCCATCTCAGAAGCGACAACCCTGGAGCTATACGGAAAGGCCGAGAACGCGTTCAACAACGAATACTACGAGCACGGATTCGGCTCGCCGGGACTCTGGGTCATCGGCGGCATGCGGTTCAACTTCTAGCGGAAGGCGGTGGCGCAGATGGGGGAGACGGGCTTGGCGTGCGAGTGCAGCACTGTTGTTCAGGCCTCCCGCGTCGTCCTGCACGCGCGCCGCGGCATCGCTCTCCATCCGAGTTCAGCATGAGACATCGACTCCGGATCGCCGCTGCCTTGGGGGTCGCAGCTTGCGTGGCGCTGTTCGTCGCAGCCCTGCGCTTCGACGACGGCCTTCCCGGGGCGCCGTTGTCCAGCTCTGGCCTGCCTTCCACAGGCACTGGAGCGGGGTTTCCCCGACGTGCAGTCGATGCTAGCGGCCAGGAAATCTGGATCGCCGCAGCACCGCAGGCAATCGGCTCCCAAGCCCTTACGATCGACCACATCTTGTTCGCGATCACGGACCCCAAACGCATCGTCTCGGCAAGCCCTTACGCGATGGACCCGGGGTACAGCTTCGTGCATGAGATAGCAAGAGAAATCGGACTGACGCCGTCGTCCGACCTTGAGGCCGTCCTTCGCGCCGCGCCCGACCTGATGCTGCTGGCTCACGGCGCCAAGGCAGATCTCGAGGACGTGCTGCGACGCGCAAGCATCCCCACCTTCCGCGTGAGAACGACCTTTGCAGATTTCGATCAAGTCTCCGAAGCCATCGCCGCGGTGGGTTCAATCACGGGTGAAGAGGCCGCTGCCGAGCTTGAAATCCGCCGGCTTCGCGAGAGAGTCGAGCGGGCCAAGCGACGGCGGCCGCCCGGAGCCAGAGCACCGCGCGTACTGCCCTATTCCACCTACGGCAGCACGCTGGGCCGGGGCTCGCTGTTCGACCACATCCTCACAGAGCTAGGGGCGATCAACGTCGCCGCGGAGCAAGGCGTCGGCCAGTACGCCGATATCAGTGGCGAGCAAGTCGCTGCGTGGGACCCTGACTGGATCGTGACCGCGGCTGCGCACGGAGCCTCCGGCCAAGCCCGCGACCAGCTTCTCGCCGATCCCGGAATCGCTGTCACCAATGCAGGGCGCAACGGGCAGATTTTGGTCGTAGAGAGTCGCGTGTTCACTGCCATGTCTCATCACGCCGTCGGCTTGATGGAAGCGATCGCAGCAGGGCTCTACGGGGGTGGCCCGTGAGAGCAAATCTATCCCATCTGAGAAGGCGTCTCTCTGCGGCCTCAGGCGGTGGTGAGACTTGGCTGTCGCCGGCACTGGTTGTGCTTCCGGTCGTGTCGGCCCTGCTCGCTATCGTGGCGGTGGCAGGAGTGGCGATCGGCAGCACGGGCGTCGCCTGGGAGGCCGTGGTTCGCGTCCTTGCGGCTAAGGTCCTGCCGACGGGCTGGATCGACATTGGCTCCGTGTCCGAGGCGGACCAAGCGATCGTGTGGTTGATCCGCGCGCCCCGGATCATCGTCGCAGGTCTGGTCGGCGCCGCTTTGGCGGTTGCAGGAACCCAGCTGCAGGGCATATTCCGGAATCCGCTGGCCGAATCCAGCATCATCGGAGTGAGTCAAGGGGCCGCTCTGGGTGCGGTGGTCGCGTTTATTACCGGCTGGACGGCGAGTTCGGCCCTGTGGCTGCCACTGGCGGCATTCGTAGGCGCATTCTTAGCCCTGTTCGCCGTCTACATGATCGCCAGCCGAGCGGGCCGCGCGCCGGTGGCCACCCTCTTGCTGGCCGGCATAGCGCTGGGGGCCATGATCACCGCTTGCTCGTCCCTGCTGATCTCGCTCAGCTTCGTTGACTGGCAGGTCGCGGGAGAAATCGTGTTCTGGATCATGGGCGGGCTTGACAGCCGGACCTGGACCCATGTGGTGATCTGCGCTCCGTTTGTCGCGCTCGGCTTGCTGGTCGCGTTCTGGCACTCGCGCGACCTAGACCTGATGCTGCTCGGCGAAGAGACGGCCACCTCGCTGGGCGCTGATGTCGAGCGTGTCAGGAGGGCCGTGCTGTTCGCAGCAGCGCTGCTGACGGCCGCCGCGGTCTCGGTGAGCGGAGTGGTCGGCTTCGTGGGCCTGGTCGTGCCCCACGCGCTGCGACTGGTTTTGGGCCCGTCGCATAGGACGCTGCTGGCGGCGAGCGCTCTGGCAGGCGCCACGTTCGTAATCGCCTGCGACCTGTTGGCGCGGACTGCCAACCCTCCCAGCGAGATTCGCCTTGGCGTTGTCACTGCTGCATTCGGGGCGCCGTTCTTCCTCTACCTGCTGCGGCAGCGGCGCAAGGAGATCGGGTACTTTTGAGCCTCTTTCTGCGCAATGCCGGCATCGAGATCGATGGTCGGTCTCTGATCCGCGGTGTCTCGCTGTCGGTCGAGTCCGAGCGGGTGACGGCAGTGGTCGGGCCGAACGGGTCCGGCAAGTCGACCGTCCTTCGCCTGCTGGCCGGACTTTGGGAGCCCACGGAGGGACTGGCAGAGCTGAATGGCCAGAGCCTGACACGGCTACCTCGGCAGGCGATCGCGCGACAAGTCACGTTTGTCCCGCAAGACACGCGCGTAGACTTCGCGTTCACGGTCCGCGACGTGGTCGCCATGGGGCGTTACCCACACGTCGGCCGGTTCGATTCGCTGGGCGATGCCGACGTTGAAGCTGTCAACGCTGCGCTGGCGCGAGCGGACGTCGCGCACCTCGAAGACCGCTTCGCAAACGAGCTGTCCGGCGGCGAGCGGCAAAGAGTGCTGATTGCGCGCAGCCTGGCCACCGAAGCGAAGGCTATCTTGCTAGACGAGCCGACGGCCAGCTTGGACATCGACCACTCGCTCGAAACCCTCGAGCTGCTCCAAGAGCTTGCAGGCGAGGGCAAGGCCGTCGCGGTGGCGTTGCACGACCTCAACGCCGTAATGCGATGGGCCGACCAAGTTGCCCTGATGAACGAAGGTCGGCTGGAAGCGTTTGGAGCGGTCGGCGACGTCGTGCACGACGACCTCATCGAGCCCGTGTTCGGCGTGACGGTCGAGCACGTCCGAGTGGCGAGCGGGAACGAAACACTCGTCTTCCACCGCTTGCCAGGCCCCCGAGCGGACGCATGAGCACGGGGTGGGGGCGACCAGATGCACGCCTACTCACCCCACTATTCCCGACAGCCGTGACACAGAATAGGTCGTGTCCGTAGTCGAAACCTAAGATTCCTCTCACCGAGCCGCTAGCCTACGCTGAAGTCGCACCATACGCCGAAATGGTCCGACAGGCATTTCCCATCGGCATCCATCTTGTCCCAGATCTCGACACTGCCTCGAGTCAGGTCCGGCGTATGCGCAATGTGATCAATCAACGTTCGTCCCTCGGGCAATTCTCCTTGAGTCGCGAACTGGAATCCTTCGAACGCTCTCAACAAAGCCTCGTGTTTCCTGTTAGGCACCCATTTCTTCTTCGGAATTCCCTGGTTGAAGTCGCCTAAGACGATGGTGCGCGATTGGGGAAACCGACTGCGCAGCTCCTCGAACCCTGCTAGCCAGGCTTCGTGATCCTGCCACCAGCTGCGGTCCTTGCGACCGCCTTTCACGTGCGCACCGCTCCAAGGTATGCAGACGCCAACGACAGTCAGGTAGGTTCCTGAAACTGTTTCCGTGCTGCCCGCCACGAACCTGCCGCATGGAAGATCCGCCGAGCCGACTGCATCAACGTGGGGAGTCCATGGTTGCTTGCTCCACAACAACACCTTCCTGCGGCCCTTGTAGATGCGGTAGCCCCAATCCTCGCCTGCATCGATGACATGACCGCCATTGGGGAGAATGTCCGCGAATCCTTCGGTTACGCACAGCACGTCGCAGCCCGAAACGGCGAGCCGGTTGCTGATGATGTTGCCATTGGTGCTGCTTGGCTTGGCCCACCTTGTGTTCCAAGTGCCAACTCGGATGGTGGACGGGTCGCTGTTCTGTATGAGGGTCATATAGTCACGATCTACAACGCTTTGGATGAATCCCTAGTGCTTGAGCTTGGCTTCCATCGCCCGTTCAAGACGATCGACTCTTTGGCCCACTCTACCAACAGGCCTTGGACCTTGCACACTTGGTGGCGTGACAGCACTCAGGCATTTAAAACCTGGGTGCTCTAGCGCCGCTTGGCTGGAGCAAGCCCGGTCACAAGGCAACCTCGTGCCATCGCTCACCCTCCTTTCCTTCCAGTGTGGGATATCATTCGTGCGGCATGGTGCATCGAGCCACATTGACCGCCTTGGCAGCCGTGTCCTGGCTTGCCTGCAGCAGTGCGCCTGACGGACCGGAAGAACTGTCTCACCCCAACATCGTTCTGATGCTGACCGATGACCAAGGATGGCAGGACTCTTCCGAGCCGTTTGCAGACGAAAGAACTCCCCAGAACGATCTCTATCGCACGCCCAACATGGAGCGGTTGGCGTCCGAGGGGATGAAGTTCACGAGCGCCTACTCCAACGCTGTTTGCACGCCCACGCGGGTCGAGCTGCTGACAGGGTTGAACCAAGTTCGAACCCGCATTTCCAACTGGACCCACTTCCGCGACGAGGCCACAGACCGGCCGCACCCGGACCTGATCATCCCCAGATGGAACACGAACGGGCTCCAACCAGTCCCGGACATCCCGCTGTCGCTATACGCCAAGACGCTCCCGCAAGAGCTCCGCGCCGCTGGATATCGCACGATTCATATCGGCAAGGGCCACTTCGGCACAAGGGGCACTCCGGGCGAGGATCCGAAGGCCCTCGGCTTCGACGTGCGGATCGGAGGCCGCTTTTCGGGCGCGCCCGGAAGCTACTACGGCACGGATAACTTCGCCTCCGGCGGCGATCCAGCTTCCACGCCTTGGAGAGCGTGGGACATGGAAAAGTACTTCGGCCAAGAAATCTATCTGACTGAAGCGCTGACCCTCGAGGCCATCGCAGCCGTGAAGCAGGCGGTCGCCGACGGCCAGCCGTTCTTCCTGTACTTCGCCCACTTTGCGCCTCACACACCGATCATGCCGGACCAGCGATTCGTCCAGCGCTACCTCGACGCAGGGCTACCCGAGAGGGAGGCCGCGTACGCCTCGATGATTGAAGGCGTGGACAAGAGCTTGGGAGACGTCATGGACACGCTCGAAGGGTTGGGCATAACAGACAACACAGCGCTATTCTTCACCTCGGACAATGGCGGCGTGAGGAACATGAGCCGGCAGGACAGCGCGCCGCACAGCCACAATGCACCGTTGAGCAGCGGCAAGGGCTCGACCTATGAGGGAGGCCTGCGCGTGCCGATGCTGGCCAAATTACCGGGCGTCACCGAGCCGGGCAGCGTCTGCGACACGCCGATCACCATCGAGGACATGTTCCCCACGGTCTTGGAAATCGCGGGCATCGAGTTTGCCGGCCAGAGCGGCACGATCTTCAACGACGACGGAATGATCCAGCTCGGGCCCGAACTGGACGGAGAGAGCTTCGTCCCCCGGCTGCGGGGGGAGACCGGAGATCCAGAGAGGACGCTCTACTGGCACTTTCCGCACGCTTGGGGAGGACTGAACAGACCCCGGGTGCAAGGGCCGGGGATCGGGGCCACGAGCACGATCAGGAGGGGAGATTGGAAGCTGGTCTATTGGCATGTGGACGGGCGCAAGGAGCTCTTCAACCTCCGGGCCGACATCGGCGAGACGAGCAACCTGGCCTCGGACCAGCCTGAGCTCGTTGCGGAGTTGTCCGCCTCGCTTGGCAACTTCCTGCGCGAGACAAGCGCCATCATGCCGACCCGCAAGGCCACCGATGCCCCAGTGCCGTACCCGGACGAGCCCTGAGGAACGAGGCAGTCCAGTGGGGGTGCCAGGAACCACAGCTTCCGAGTTAGGCACCGGCGAACTCGCTCACGCAGCCTAGAAGCGGGAGTAAGCGCCAAGCGCCGCTGCGATATGCTATTTGCGCGGCGCGAAGCTATCGATGTCGCGCCAGCCGGGCAGGCGCGCGACCGAGTAATCCAGTCGGAGGATCTGATGCATGAGTGACACAACCAGCGAGACCGCAATGCCGAGCCAAATCCCGAGGCGCAGGGTATTTCAAGCGGCCGTTCCGCTATTCGTCCCCGGCGCAGTCTTGGGCCTGTCTGGCGCAGTGCCCCCTAGTGACCGGATCAACGTTGCCGGACTTGGCATCGGCGGACGGGGGGAGCGCGACCTCGAGTCGTTCCTTGCCCAGGACGACGTGCAGTTCCGGGCGATCTGTGATGCGCGCAATGAGCGCCGTGAAGCCATCAAGTCGAAGGTCGACAAACACCACGGCAACAATGACTGCACGATGTACGGCGACATGTACGAGCTTTGGGAGCGCAGAGACATCGACGCCGTGCTGATCGCAACCGGGGACCGCTGGCACACATTGCTCTCGATTCTCACCGCCAAGTCCGGCAAAGACGTCTACTGCGAGAAGCCGTGCTCGATGACGATCGCCGAGAGTCGGGCTCTGGCCGACACGTACCATCGCCTCGGCCGGGTCTATCAGGCTGGCACCCAGCGCCGCAACGGTACGAACTTCGAGTACTGCATCGATCTGGCGCGGAGCGGAAAGCTCGGCAAGCTGACGAAGCTGGAGGCCAATGCAGCGCCGGGAGACCGCTACACGCCCTCAACCACCCACGACTGGCTCCCGGCGGAACCTCAGCCGCCCAAGAGTGTCGTGGATTGGGACCGCTGGCTCGGGCCGGCGCCGTGGCGGCCTTACAACTCGCTGTACGTCAAAAGCCGCTGGCGGGGCTTTTTCGACTTTCACGGCGGCGGAATCCTCGAGTGGGGATCGCACACGCTGGACCTGTGCCACGCCGCGGCCAGGCTGGACGAGACCGCACCAGTAGAATTCACGCCCCACCTCGCGCAAGGGGTTACGCCGTACTCGGTCGACTGTCGCTATGCAAACGGGCTGGAACTCGTCCTGCGCGACTCGGGCTGGGAAGGCCTGGGCGCGTGCGCCGTGCGCTTCGAGGGCGAGGAGGGCTGGGTGCAGACGGGCGACGCGGGCATCGTGGAGACGTCGGACAGCCTGAAGCAGCACCGCAAGACCTTTGAGGATGCCCGCGAGGCTACGACGCGCCATGTGCGGGACTTCCTTAACTGCGTCAAGTCGCGTAATGAGACCCGCGCGAATGCCCTGGCGGCGTGTCAGACGCACGTGGCGTGCCACGCAGCGTACATCGCATACCAACTGGGAGAGACGCTAGAGTTCGACCCGGCAACCGACAGCTTCCCGGGCAGCGACGCGGCCAACCGAATGCGTTCGCGCGCCATGCGCGAGCCGTGGCGGCTTACGTGAACGGAGACCGAAAATGTTGAGACGAACGTTCTTTGCCATCACGGCAGCGGCCGTGGCAGTCGGTAAGCGCTTGCGGGGCCAAAACCGCGGCGAGCTGCAACGCATGACCGACGAGCAACTCGCGACAACGCCTCACAAGTCAGAGGAGATCATGGGCATGGCCTCGGCGGATCTCGTGGCCATTCTCGACGATTCCGACGCCACGGAGTTTGCCAAGGCCAAGGCCTGCCAGCGGCTGGCGCTAATAGGCGACGACGACGCTGTTCCTGCATTGGCGGGATTGCTGAGCGACGTTCGGCTGTCTCACTATGCGCGAACTGCCTTGGAGCCGATGCCTCCCGGCGAGGCCGATCAGGCATTGCGCGACGCACTCGGCAAGCTTCAGGGCAATCTGCTGGTGGGCGTGATCAACTCGATCGGCGTTCGGCGGGATCCAATGGCGTTGGCGGGGCTGGCACAGCTTCGGCAAAGCGACAACCAAGCCGTCCGCGACGCTGCGACTGCAGCGATCAATCGGATTCGTCGACCGTAGCTCCTCGCGGGCGGCGTGAGGCCACCAACTGGCCTGGCCCGATCATTGGGGGCTCCGGTGCTGTGCGGACCGAACGCCGGGGCGGCCTCGTCGCTGCAAGCAAGGCCAGCGTAGGGGCCAATCGCTACATCCAAAGCCATCGGCGCGGGCGGGCCAGCCCAGCAGGAATGGAGTCCGCAATTCAGGCCGAAGGGTCGCTCGCGTCTCGGACGACATATGTGCCAGCAGCCCGGTCATGCCACGACTGCCGCTTCTCGTCCCACGCCGCCCAGATCCAGCCCAGCCCCAGAAATGCGACGGAGACCACGCTGGCAACGCCCCGAACGACCCCGTCCTGCGGGGTCAAGGCGCGGCCGTCGGTGCGGATCACGCGCACTCGGCAGATCATGCCACCCACGGTCGTGCCTCTCCACGCCCACATCGCGGTGTTGTACACCAAGAACATCAACAAGGTCAGCAGCGCGCCGATATCCAGCGCTTGACCGATGATCACGAAAGGTGTGAAGTCCAAGACTACGGCACCGATTCGAGCGGGAAAGCTGGCCAAGGGCAGGTCCACTGCCGTGCCGGGCTCCGGCCTGGGCTCTTCTCCCTGAACGGTTTCGCCCTCAGGCTGATCATTTCCCTCGGCCTCGGGCATGGCAATCATTGAAGTCTCTCCCCCTCCCGCCTGGGCGGCCGCGACCACAGGAGCACGGGCCGCCACGGTCGCTTTCGGGTTTTCCCGGCGCAGGCTGGTGGCCACGGTAGTGGTTGCGGCACCCAACGCCAGAACGCCCAGCACCGTCCATGCCGCAAATCCGAGCACGGGCACCATATAGGCAACGCAAACCACCGCGAAGCCGATGGCTACCGACCTTGCAGCTTCCGCCCGGTCTCCTGGGAACTGCTCTGGCATGACGCGCCCGCCAATCCAACGGGTCACGCCAACCTTGCCCAGTACGACAGTCAGGAAAACAGCAAACCAAAGCAGTGGCACGGCAGGCAACCCGACCACCGATGTGACCAGCAGCAGCGAGACGGGTCCGATCAAGAGCACGACCAACCCGCCTACGAGGAAGCAGGTGAGCGGCTTGGATGCCAGGGCGGAGGCGACATCGCGGACGGGACGCTCGAAGATCGAGTTCGTCGCTAGGTACAACAGGGCAAAGACCGCAACCAAGATCCACGTCCAGAGAAGTTCCGGAACTAGCAGTCGCCCCCACAGTAACCCCTTGGTGAGCCATGCGAAGGCCGGCGCGAATGCGTCAGTGGGGCCTACGCCGACACCGACAACGGCGAGCTCGCCCCCTGGCGAGAAGTCGACTGGTGCATCCAGTGCGCCGCCAACGATAACCAAATCGCCCTCCGCAACTGCACCTGGCAGGACCTCGATCGATCCACCCACAACGACCGCGTCCCCTTCAATCACTGACGTGCTGCCGAGCTCGAGCGATCCAAGCACAACAACCACATCACCCTCGACCGCGCCGTTGATCGTGGCGGAACCCAGGATGACCACGATGTCTTCCGCGCGATCCCCAGCCCGAAGTTCCAGAGATGAGCCGAATCTGATTTGGGGGGGCGCACCGGAATTTCGCGTTTGCGCTGGGGCGTCCGGTGGTTCCGGGACATCCGGCGTCTGGGCGGAACTGGTCGCAAGTAGCGCCAACGCAATCGCAATCTTGCCGAATACCGTCCTAGAACGCTTCATGATTTGCTCCTCCATCCCTGAGCATGAATGCCAATGCGGCGAGGCACATCGCACTCGCCACGACCAACGCCGCTCCGAGGGCCGCCAAGTATGCCGCGGCGGGCTGCACCAGATGCCGCCACATAGCACCCGCGGTTACCACCACCTCATGTGCGAGGGCGAGCTCCATGGAATCCCATGCGTAGGGCGCGAGCCAACCAAAGCCCACGCAAAGCACACCGGTGGCGAACTTCAAGGTGGCGGGCCAAGCGCGCCACCCTCGGCGATGCCAGGGCTCGCCCCGGAGCTGCCCGACCGCGGCCAAGACGCGCGGAAGGAGCGACTTTGGCGCCCTTGGCCGAGGCAGCTTGGCGACCTCTCGTGCCACGAGCGATTCGAGTTCAGCGGGGGTCATCGTTTTCTCCGATCAAATTGCGCAAAGCCTCGCGTCCGCGGTGGATGTCGGTCTTGATCTTGCCTAGCGACACCCCCAGCGCATCTGCGATCTCGCGGTAGCTGCGTTCCTCAAAGTGGTACAGCACGATTGGGACACGCTGGTGCGGCGGCAGCATTCGGATGCCACGCTCCAATCTGGCGCTTTGCTCAGCGCGTTCGAGATCTTCGCTCTGGTCGTCCCGGGCCACGAGCATGTCCTCGTATGGGCGGTCGCGCCCCTCCTCTCCCGAGCGCAACTGGCTGAAGAGCTTCCAGCGGGCGCGAAATC
>JAJDZN010000252.1 GCA_022824585.1 Bryobacterales bacterium
CAGCGGGCGCGAGGGCGGTGCCTCATGGCAGAGGGCATGGCCAGGTTGCTGGCCTGTGGCCTACCCGGCAAGGGTAGGGTGCGGGATGTATGAGGCCCGCAGAGGGGCGCGTTCGCGGCGCGCGAAGGGGGAACCATGAAATCAGGATCGCTCGCGTTCCGTCTCGCGCTGGCATTGTTGCTGTGCTCGACGACCGTCATTTGGGGCCAGGTAACGACGGCAACGCTATACGGGACTGTGCAGGACTCGTCCGGTGCAGTCATTCCGGGTGGTGACGCGACTCTCACCAACGATGACACGGGCCTCGTCTATGTTGCGCCGATCAGCGCGACTGGGGACTTCGTGTTTAACGTCTTGCCGGTCGGCACCTACACGCTCAAGGTCGAGTCTGATGGCTTCAAGACCTACGAGAGCACTGGGATCGCCTTGATTGCATCGCAGGTTGTGCGCCAGACGCACACCCTCGAGATCGGCAGCCTGACCGAGACCGTGACGGTCGAAGGCCGTCCACCCTTGGTGAATACCCAAGCCTCCGAGCAGAGCGAGAGCTTGAACTCGATGAAGATCAGCGAGCTGCCGCTGGGGCGCCGCAACATCACGAATGTCCTCAGGCTCTCCAGCGGCGTCGACGTGGGAGGCGGAAGCCTGCGGATCAACGGGCTCGGCAAGAGCGGCACGGGAGTCACCGTCAACGGAACTGACGCCAACTCCAATCCGTCCGAAGGCCGTGCGCTGCAACAGTATGGCGGCCGCAATTACATGGACGTGATGAGCATCGAGGCTGTGGATGAGGTGCAGGTCATGCGCGGAATCATGAAGGCCGAGAACGGTGGGGTGGTTAGCGGGACCATCAATCTCATCAGCAAGCAAGGCACGAATGAACTCCACGGCAGCGTGTTCGAGAACTATCGCTCGCATGTGTTCAATGCGCGGAATCCGTTCCAGACAAACTACAACTCGGACGGCTCCCAGATTTCGAAGAACCGCGAGGTGTTCAATCAGTTCGGAGGTTCACTGGGTGGTCCGATCAAGCAAAACAGGCTGTTCTTCTTCGCCACCTACGAGGGATATCGCGAATACGCCTCGCGGCGCGTGACGGGAACCGTCCCGACGCCGGAGTTGCGAACCACCATCCTCAACGCGCTTCCGTTCCAGGAAATCAGGATGCTGATGGACACCATTCCTGAGCCAACCTTGCAGTTGGACGAGTATCGCGGGCGAACCGAAACCGTCGGGTCTCGCGAACGGAGCGAGAATCACGTGATTGCCAGAGGGGACTATCGGGTCACCAATACCAGCAACCTGTCGTTCACCTACACGCGCAATCGTCCGTTTGGCCTGGATCCGAGATACAACCTGAACGGAGCCAACGACCGCGAGTACAAGTACGTGCAGGACCGCTACAACCTGCAATACACGCACACCGGTGTGACTTGGGTGTCGGAAACGCGCTTCGGCTCCAACTACGCCGACATGGAGAGGCTCGACAACATTTTCACGCTGGTCGACCCTGACCGCGAGGAGACGATCGACTGGCAAAACCGGATCCCGAGGTTTCGGCTTCGCAACGTCGGCGGGACGCTCACGTTGGGCAGCGGCGAGGTCTGGCTGATGGAGGGCACGACGACCACGTTCGATCAGAAATTCACACTCAACCGAGGCAGCCACACCATCAAGTTCGGAGGGCGGGTCGTGAACTACGGCGGAGCGCGCACGAATCCCGAGAATCCGCTCTACGAGTTCCTCAACATCGAGGAAATGCAGGCCAATCGAATCAACTCGGCCGTGATCTCGTTCGGCTCGAACGGGCCGCACACTTCCCGGATGTACGAAGTCGGCGGCTTCGTCCAGGACGACTGGCGCGCCCACGACAGGCTGACGCTGAACATGGGCCTGCGCTACGACTTCTACTCCAACAACACGGTGAATCCGACCGGCAGGATCGACGTCACCAACAAGAATCTAGAGCTGCCGCCGGGCGCCGACTTCACGAACTTCGCGTTCGGCTCCCGTCGCCCGCGGAGCATGCCGATCGACCATGATGGCTGGGTCAATCTCGGCCCGCGGCTTGGCTTCGCTTACCGTCTCGATGATGAGGGCAGCACCGTCATCAGAGGCGGGGTCGGGGTCATGTTCGCCGCGCAGGTGCCGGCAATCCTGAGGCAGAGCGTCGCTGGACCGGACATTCCATTCCGGGTCCGCTACAGCGCGGTCGAAGCGAACCGGCTGGGAGTGATGTACCCGTTCACCAATGAAGAGATCGTTCCACTCGCACAGCACGACATCGAACAGAGCGGAAACGAATTGGTGTTCTCACTCATCACGCCGGACCTTCAGAACCCCTACACGATCAACTACCAGTTCAACATTCAACGCCAGCTCACATCCAACCTGATGTGGGAAATCGGCTACGTCGGGACGCGCGGCGTGAAGTTTCCGATGCATCGGCGGTTCAACTTGCCCGACCGTCAGACCGGGATCCGGCCCAATCCCACACTCATACCCGGCGGGTACTTCGTCGACATGGGAGAGAGCGTGATCAATCACTCCCTGCAGACGTCGTTGCGCAAGCGCTTCTCGCGCAACTTGTCGTTCGACTTTCACTACACCTGGGGCAAGACACTCGCGTTCACCGGCGGCGATGTCGGCGTGTACTACGGAACCGATGCGGAAAACTCCATTCAGGACTTCTTCGATCTGTCGATCGAGCGCGGCCCGCCCGACTTCGACACAGCACACCGGGCCGTGGGAGACTTGATCTACGAGCTTCCCAAGTTTCCCAATTCCAATGGGCTCGTTCGAGGCATTCTCGGGGGATGGCAGGTTTCCGGCATCTATTCCGGCACGACAGGGCGGCCCGAGGATAGGATCGATCAAGGTTGCTCGCAGTCGTGGGTCTGCCGGGCGGACTACGTCGGCGGCAACATCCATGCTCCGCCCGGCACGACGTTCGGCAGCCCGCGCGTCGGCTCGCATCAGGATGTGCAGTTTCTCAACCCGGCCGCTTTCGCCAGGGTCGAGGAGGTCCGCGGCATAGCCCAGCGGCCGGGGAATGTCGGCGTCGGGAGGATCCGCGGCCTGGGCCAGTGGACTGTGGACTTCTCCCTGTCGAAGAGCTTCAGCTTGACCGAATCCTCGCGGCTCCAGGTCCGGGCGGACATGTTCAACGCGCTGAACCACGTGAATCTCAGGTCCTTGAACGGCAACGTGGAGAACCGCGACTTCGGGACCCTCGACGCTGCCGGGGCGATGCGTCAGATGCAGATGGCCGTGCGAATCACGTTCTAGCTGCCTTCGGAATTCGCGCAGCGGCGGGGCGCCGGCGCCCCGCCCCTCGCCGAGGGTATCTGAGTAGAGCACAAATATCAGGCCCTTCGAGTGTCGCACAGCCGGGAGTTGGGCAAGCAACACCCATGGGCCCGGGGCGGGGCG
>JAJDZN010000134.1 GCA_022824585.1 Bryobacterales bacterium
CCACAGTCTAGGCCCACCCGCCCACCCATCCGGCGGCTGAAAGCGGACCGACTGAAAGTCGGTGGTTTTAAACCGGGCACATGGAAATAAACGTGGCGAGCCCGGAGGGATTCGAACCCCCGGCCTGCCGCTTAGGAGGCGGCCGCTCTATCCAGCTGAGCTACGGGCCCGTCTTGGGGAAACCTAGTTACTTCAGCATCTTACCTTAACGCCGCGACCTCTGTTTTCTAGCGCGAAGGGAGTGGTCGGCAGTCGTGCGGACTGCACTCGATCTTGGAGGTCGCGTGGCTGCCCCCAGCAGCCACGGATCGTGGGCAGAGAGCTCTCCATCGAACTTGGCAGCTAGGCGTTTCACCCCGACCCTTGAGGAGTGCTCTTGACTCAGCTCGCAGGCCACTGATCGAGAGCAGAAGGCCAAGGTGGACTGCGGCGTCGACTGATCAGCACGCGCGTGCTTGGCCTCCACCTCGCCCACCGGGCAACGTCCACCTGGACCTCATGTAACGAACAGGCCCACAGCGAGCGCTGGCAACACCGCAAGCCTTGCGATTTCCGTCGAATGCGCAAGAATCGTGTTTGCCTGTTGGGCAGACTATCAGTAGAGTGGGCGCGATGCCCGGTGTGTCGGCTTCGGTGCGCATTCAGAAGGCATGACATGGAGTCCGAACTCTCTCTGGCACTAGCTGCCATTTGGGAGATCGCGTGGGGAGTGTCGCCGACTAGCGCCACGTAACACGGTGTCAGGAGGCAGGCCACTGCCCGGGAAGAAAGGCAGCGGGGGCATGGCCTCAACGCGCGTTTCGAACGCCCGGTGCATGGCCGCATCCGCGCTGGTGCATTCCAATTCAGCGCTGGGAGCCGCGCCTCGCCGCAAGGCGCGGCACACCGGGATGAAGACGGCGATCTTCGCGACCGCGCGCAAGCTGGCCGTGTTGGTGTACCGCATGCCGCGTTGGGTCTAGGACTACGTCGACGAGGGCGAGGCCGCCTACGAGAGGCGCTATCGCCAGCGCACCTCGGCCCACCTGAAAACAACCGCCAAGGCGCTCGGTTACAAGCTAGTTGCCGCACCCGCCTCAGCGCCCACGCCAAGGCCCGTTGCGGCAACGGCGATCTGAGGTGTTTCACCTCAGCGCCAAGCCATCTGCCGACCAGATCGCGGGTGCGGGCCCCGATCAGTCCGGCGCAGTCGTTCCCAGTACCGCGGTCCAGATCCCGAACACGGAAATGGGTGAATCGGTCCGCAGGATCGAGTGCAACGCGGTCGGGCGTTCCTCCGTCCCATCGCTGGGGCCGGGAACCTAGCCGCTTGCGGAAAAAGTCGTGAGGCTTTCGCCCATAGAACACGCCGAATGCCACTCGGAGTCCTGTGTCATGCCAAACTGAATATGGACAGACCTCTGAACGGCTGAAAGACTTGAGATGGAACGGACTTCGCATGGATCTGCCCGTTCAGGACTTCTGTCCCAGGCTGCTAGGCGCAAGAGTAGGATTCGGTCAGACCTCATCTGCATTTCACTCTTCCTGTGCGCCGGCATCTCCGCCCTTGCAGCGCCGCTACAGACCCTGACCCATTGCGAAGACCTTACAGGATGGTCCAGGTCTGCCGAGCTATCCGATGAAGCTTATGAGGGGACTTCCGCCATTGCTGTCTCGCTGCCGTCAAGGGGGGCTGGATTCGTTTCCTACAATTTCGTCGATAGCGGGAAAGACATCTCAAACAGGCACAGCCTGAGCTTTTGGTGGAAGGCCGAAGGCAATGGTCTGCGCGACCTCAAGATCAGAGTCCGAAACTACCCGCTGGCTGATGGCAGGGAAGTCGCGTTCCAGATCTGGTCGGGCAAGACGACTCCCCAGGGATGGCAACTTGCAGTAGTCGAGCTGGCGGACCCCTTGGATGGCTGGGCCGACCAACAGCCCGATCAAGACCGGCGATACATTACGTTCAGAGCTGCCAGCGCGCAAGATTCGGCGGTTCGCCTGTTCGTCGATCACATGATCGCCATGGATCGGACCTATTCCTGGAAGGTCAGGGCGCCACTACAGGTAGAATCCTCAACCTTTCCCGCCGCATCCGGATCCGGCCAATACCGCTGGCATGTCCCAATCGAATTCGAGAACCATGCGAACCAACCCCTCGGCATTCTGGTGGGGACCGAAGCGCAAACCCTGTTGGTACAGACGATTCAGCCGGGTACCAACCAAATCGCGGTGCCAATCCCCCGTGACATTTTCGACGCGCGTGAAGACGCGGATCGCATCCTGCTCTGGGCGCAGGTGGCGGGCTTTACCCACACCCGGAGGCAATGGATCTCACACTTGCGGCAGGGCGGTTCCTCTCGAACTTGGGAACAGTTTGTATCAGCCAAGCAGACCGATACGGAACCGATTCTGCCTGATTTTTCCTACGCGGGATACCACTACTTCGGCAAGCCGGTTCCTGACGTGACACATCCAGTGTTCGACGTCACTGAGTACGGTGCTGTGGCCGACGACGGCCTCTCCGACCAGAGCGCCATCATCCGTGCCATTGCTGCCGCCGAGGCCAACGGCAGCGGCATTGTGTTCTTCCCACCCGGGGAGTTCCTTGTAAATACGGACACCGATAAGAATGACGCCGGTGAATTCACGCCCATCTATGTCCGCGGCGGCAGCATTGTTCTCAGAGGCAGTGGGAGTCGACAGGGCGGCACGATCATCCGCCAGGTCAACCACATGCCGCCGACGGGTGACAACCTGTATTCCTCGCCCTATATGTTCACTGTCAGGCCGAGCAGCACATCCTCTAGGACCTTGACCAAGATTACCGAGAGCGCCCGTCGCGAATCGTTCTTGCTCACAGTCGCAGACAGTTCTAGGCTCGCAGTGGACCAGTGGGTCACCGTGGACCTAAAGGGCACTGCCGCAGTGAATGAGTTTCTCGCCCCACGTTCTCCGGAAGACCTCGGCCCAATGCTCCAGACAGAAGGGCTGGCAATCCGCGAAGAACACAGCATTGCTGAGATCCAGGGCAATCGCATCCGCCTGAATGAACCCCTCCACGCCAACGTCAATTCCGAGCATGACTGGACAGTCCGCTCCTATCGGCCACTGGAAGAGATCGGCATCGAAGACATCAGCTTTCACGGCTCGTTCCGGGAGAGGTTCGTCCATCACAAGAATGCCGTTCACGATGGAGGTTGGAGCCTAGTCAACCTCAACCGTTGTGTCAATTGCTGGGTTCGGCGCGTCTCCTTCGCCAACGTCAGTCGCGCACTGAACGTCGTTGCCAGTGCGGCCGTGTCCGTCTATCATGTGACGGTTGCGGGCAACAAGGGGCATGTTGCCATCAACAGTCAAGGCAGCAACGGCGTTCTTTTCGGCCTCTCGGAAGACCTCTCAGGCCAACTTCATGGCGTCGGCATGAGCCACGCCGCAACCGGCGCTGTGGTCTGGCGTTTTGACATGGACCGGAACCAGTCGCTCGATATCCACAAGACGGACCCCTCCTATGCCAACTTGTACGACCAAGTCGCGAACGGCAGGTTGTACGGCAGCAGCGGCGGAGGGGTTCCCCCTCACCACCTCAGGCATCTGGTTTTTTGGAATTTCAACCATGGGGGGGATGATACGTACTACGACTTTTGGCAGGGCTACCTCCGCTTCTTGCACCCCATTGTCGTAGGGTTCCATGGCAATCCAGCCTCGTTCAATGACGGGAGCCTCGAGGTATTCGAATCCAATGGCACCGCCGTGGAACCAGCTTCACTGTTCGAAGCTCAGCTCGCATTGCGTCTCCAAACCATCCCCAACTGGATAGCTGACCTCCGCCGGGAATGGGAATTGCTTCGCAACACGCCGCTTCCAAGTTTTCTCGCGCCAGAATGGGACTCTATCCCTTCTGGCCTAGTCGATTGCAAGATCGGCCGTGTAGTCGGAGCACTCAATACCGTCCCGCTCAATTGTGAAGTTGACCCTTGATCGGATGATCCCATGGGCTCACGCCAAGACAGCAGCGGTCGCGATTCGAATTCCCGGTCTGGCGGGTCCCAGACACTCATGGCATTCTGGCGCGGGCCGGAGCGAATGGGCCTCGCACGGGCTTTCCGCGGACACGAAGGTCCGGCTGTCTTTGCGCAAATCGCGCCGAACCTGTCGGACCGGCAGATTGCGCAGCCACCGCCCGACGGCCTGCGAGAACCGACCGGCAGAGGCAACCGCCGGACCAAGGATCGCGCACGCACGGTCCGCAACGGCGACGGGAGCGCGGTGTACCCGGAGAAGGTGCGTGGGGAGCGCGGGGAGCGCGTGCTGCCGGACCTCGGGCAGCGGGATGGGATGGACCGCTCCGTTGGGCGGCGGCTGATGCGCGCCGGAACCCTTCCGCTACGGCAGGCACCTATGGGCGCGGCGCGGCCGGTCGCCGAGCCGACCATCGAGACGCCGCATACGGGGAAGACGCTGCCGGGCGAGCTCCCGGCGAGGCCAGAGCCGAATCCGCTGGCCATCGTCTCTCGACCATCTGGCGAGGCTGGGATTGTGGACCAATCTACTGCTACAGATTGCAACGACGGATGCCGGGCTGCATTCGCACGCGCTCGCAGACAGCGCCATTCCAAGCCTCGCTGTTCCCAACATCTTGGTCGAGACACCTATGAACTCACCGGAAAGTTGCGTGGCGGATGAAGGAGCACGAGAGTGGGACACCGAGCCAGACCTGTCGGAACCGGGGCCCTGGCTCTGATCCTGCTGTCATCCGGACCGCCGTTCCTAGCTGCCCAGACCCAGCCGGTGACGAGGGAGGCGTTCGAGTCGTCCACGCCCGAGGGCTACACCGCTGTGGAAGCGGCAGCCGGGATCTGGGTGTGGGGAGTCCCTGACAAGCACACCAATGACTCTCACGAAGGCGCGGTCGCGTACATGTTGCTGGGAGCGCTCAAGGGATGCGAGTTCGCCAACGCCGAGGCTGACCGTGGAAGTAAGGTGTATGTCCGGAAATCCGGGCTCGGAACGCTGACCGGCTACGAGTCCCAAGAGATCTGCCGGACCACGAGCCGCGCTTGGAGTAGTTCGTTCGGGGGTTCGCGGATAACCCATATCCTGTTCTTCGACCAGAGCAGCCCGAGCAACACCAGCGAGGCCTCCTACGACGAGGCGACTGGAGAGTACTTGATCGACACGTCCACTTACTTCTCTCCGCTCCGCTTTCCCGAAGGCACGTCTGTGACAAGGTTTGTTGCGGAGAACTCCTTTGCCGACACCAATGTCGGAGAGCCGGTCAGAGCTGTTGGCAGCGGTTCGCTGACCTACATGATGAGCGGCCCCGATGCTGACAGCTTCTCGCTCGTCGCGGGCACTGGCCAGATCCGCACGAAAGATGGCGTGGCCTATGACTACGAGACCACGGACCGGTACTCGGTGACGGTCAGCGCACAAGACAGCAGCGGCAACATGGACAGCGTCGCAGTGGCCATTGAGATCGAGGATCTGAAACCCTCTTGCACGGCTCCGCCGGACTTCCGCAGCATTGCCGGAGACGGGAGCGTCAACCTCAGCTGGACTCCGGCGGAAGACATCGAGGGCAATGCGCGTGTCCAGGGCTACCAAGTCCAGATGCGACAGGAATCGAATGGCATCTGGGGAGCTACTAGGACGCTGCTGGGCCGTGGTGTCACGGGAATAGCCTACGGCGACCTAGTGAACACTTTCCCCTACCTGTTCCGAATCCGGCCCTTGCAGGCTGAAGGAGACTGCGAGTGGCATGAATCGGAGATAGTTACGCCAGAGCTTTCGAGGCTAGCTCCCCTCGGCGCTCTGGAGAACTTCAGCGCAGTCGGCCGCCGGGCCGTCGGAACCCCCGACAGGAACTATCGGTTCTTGAGCCCGGAACGGTGCCGCCACACCGCGGGAGGCTCCACGCTGGACGCCACCTGCCGGTATGTGAGCACGGGGGCGAGTTCGGCAACGATCTCACTGGAGTTCGACGATCCGTCCGTTGCGGAGTGCAAGCTATCGCTGGCCTATGAGTCACCGACATCAGGGTCGTTCGATGACGAGTGCTCTGGTCCCGCTGTTCGGGTCGACTTCGACACATCCTTCCGTTTACCCCCGCTGCCGGAGGAGGAGCAGCAGAATGCAGCGCGGGCGCCGCGCTCCCAGGGGG
>JAJDZN010000170.1 GCA_022824585.1 Bryobacterales bacterium
GAGCGGAACTCGTCCACCGCCCCTTGGATCATCCCCTCGGCTGCTTCCGTGGCCTTGCGGGCGCGCTCGGTCGCGGCCTCGGCCGCGGCTTCGTACTCGGCCACCGCGTCGGCGGAAATGAAGCGCGGCTCGTGCGGCGGCACGGCTGCGACCGTGTCGTCGTCATGGCCGCCCTCGGGCAGCTCCACGTAGACGTGGATGTCGGGATCGGCATCCGACTCGGCGACTCGGAAGAAGTAGAGCCTTCCGGCCTCGGTGACGAGGGTCACGTTGCTTCGCGCACCCTCCACGGACGGCTTCAGGAACGCCACGTTGGCGGCGCCCGTGAGTTGCCAGGTGCCGGAGTCGCCGGTGACAAAGTCGAGGATCCGCTCGCTGTACGGCAGGACGATCGTGGTCGTGAAGCGGACTTGGCATGCCACGTCTACGACTTGGTCCGGGCTCTCGATCAAGACGCGCTTGGCCGCCGCGGGGGCGGCCAAGGCTGCCAGGCCTAGGAGGCAGCAGACCAGTCGGTGGGTCGGGCGCAGCATCAGAACCATCCCAGCCAGCCGGTGTCGAAGTCCTTGTACGGGCACTCCTCGCCGCCTGACCGGGGAATTCTCATCTGGCTCAGCAACTCGTTGATCGTGCGGGGGGCGGGGAGCCTGCGGCTCTGCGTGTGCTGCGCCTCCGTCGCCAGGTGGATCAGGATCAACCGGGCGTAGACGCCGAACGGCAGGCCCGGTCGCCTCGGGGCTACGAGCGTCGTCCTCGTGTGCCCGTTGGCGCGCTCGAACTCCGTGCCTGCCGGCTTGCGGTGCGGCAGCGTGGTAGAGACCAGGAAGGCCGGCATGAATGCGATGCGGCGATTCCAGGCGGGCCGGCTTGGGAGCGGCGGGGCGGCCTTCGGGGAAAAGGCGTGGAGGCCGGCGGCGATCGCGTTGTCGTGCAAGCAGCGGCCGAGGCGCAGGAACGGCTCGGACGCGCCGTTCTGGACCGCTTCCTCTTGATTCGGGAAGCGGACCAGTATCCAGCTCTTCGCCACTGCCACCGGCTCCAGGCCGCGGAGCCATGCAATCTGGACCCGCGGGCACTCGGGCTGCTTCGAGAGCAGCTCCAGACCCTTCTGGTATGCGATCTGCGCCTCGGCTCGGGTGGGGTGGTCGTCTAGGTCGAGATTCGGTGCGTCCTGTAGTTGCAAGGCAGCCTCCTCGGCTGCCTAGCTGCGACCCGTTCCCTCCCGGCCGGATACCGCAATATGTAGTTAGAAGCTGATGTTCTAGCGCCCGGCGGCCGCCTCAGTCGAGGCGATCCCAGACCTGCGAGAACTCGTGGACGCCTCGCTGGCCCATGATCCAGCGGGCGGCCTTGAGCGCCCCGCTGGCGAAGCCAACGCGGTTGCGGGCGGTGTGGCTGACCCGGATGGTGTCGGCGTCGGAATCAAACCCTATCTCGTGGATCCCGGGGAACTGCCCGCTGCGCTGGGTCGCGACGTCGACCGGGCCGGCATATCCGACCTCCCGCACCGCATCCAGCAGGCGCAGCGCCGTGCCGGACGGGGCGTCCTTCTTGTACTTGTGGTGCGCCTCGTACAGAAACGCATCGTAGTCCGGCTGGGCAGCGAACGCCTGTGCGGCCGCCGCCACGATGCGGTAGAAGGCGTTGACGCCGATCGAAAAGTTCGCTCCGTAGACTAAGGCGGCGTCATGGCGCTCGACCGCGGCTCGAACGCGGTCGAGTTGATCCAGCCAGCCCGTGGTGCCAATCGCGAGGGGCACGCCCAGCTCAGCGATGCGGACCGCGTTCTCGGCTACCACGTCGGGCATCGAGAAGTCGATGGCCACGTCCACGCCGGCGAAATTCTCGCTGGTGACGCCCGCGGCCTCTTGATTGTTGAACTCGTCGAGCTTGAGCACGACCTCGAAGCCGTGCGCAGGGGCCAGTTCCTCGACGAGCCGGCCCATTCGCCCATAGCCGACCAATGCCAGCCCGTTAGCGGGTGAACTCACTGCTGCGACGCTCCCGGCGGCTGAGACGGTTCAGGAAAGAAGGCCGAGTGGATCCGGCTCACAGCCGCTGCGAGCTGATCCTCGTCCACTACGAATCCGACATTTACACGCGAGGCGCCAAGGGAGATCATGCGGATGTGAATGCCCTCGAGAACCTGAAAGACCCTAGCCGCAATGCCCAGAGTATAGCGGATGCGCTCCCCGACCACGCACACGATCGCCTTGCCGGGAGTCGCCTTGACCTGGGCGAATTCGCCGAGGTCGGACAGGATCTGGGCCAGCTTTTCGCTGCGGTCCACGGTGAGCGAAACACTGACCTCGGAAGTCGAGACCATATCGACCGACGTCTCGTGACGTTCGAAGATGGAGAAGATCTTGGCCAAGAAACCGTGAGCCATCAACATGCGGGTGGAGTAGATGTCGATGAGCGTGATGTTCTCCTTGTAGACAACCGCCTTGACGACTTGTTCGGACTCCGGCGGCTGCTTGACGATCAGGGTGCCGCGACC
>JAJDZN010000318.1 GCA_022824585.1 Bryobacterales bacterium
AGGGACTGCGCAAAAATAAATTCACCTATGGTTGAGTAACTGTAGCATAGTTGTCTCATCTGTCAGCGGTCTTCGTACACACACGCAGCCTCAACATCCATTGATTCTATTGTGTTTTCAAGTGCCTTCTGCGCACTGTTCGAGTCGTTCTCTAATATGTTACATTTATTCTTTATGGAATGAAGAGGGAAACTGTAACATTATGAGGACTCCGACCTATGACGCCACCATTCTGAAACACCTGCTGGAGACCGAACGGGTCTGCACCTTGGACGAGTTGATGCACGCATTGGGAACGCCGGTGCGAATGACGGTCCACCGCAAACTCTCCGAATTGTCGTATCTGACCAGTTATTCCCACCGAGGCAGGTACTACACGTTGCGCGCACTGTGCCGGTTCGACGGCAATGGCCTGTGGAGCGGCGGTCGAGCCTGGTTTTCGCGCCATGGCACCCTGCAAAACACCTGCCGGCACTTCGTCGAGCGTTCTGAGGCGGGATTCGCCGTGGCCGAGCTGGACCGGGCGCTGCATGTCGATACCCGGCAAGCATTACGGCTAGCGCACCGGCGGGGATTGCTGGAACGGGAGAAGTTTCAAGGGGTGTTCGTGTACCTCTCCCCTCGGGCAGGCGGGCGACGCCGTCAGCGGGCGGCTCGGCGGGGGTTGGCGGTTCCCGGGGAGGCCGCGGAGGCGGTGCTGGCGCACGAGTTGAGCGCCGCGATCGTTTTGTTTTTCGGCTTGCTCGACGAACGTCAGCGGCGCTGCTATGCGGGGCTGGAGTCGCTGAAGGCCGGCACGGGGGGCGATGCGCGCATCGCCCGCCTGCTGGGTATCGATCCGCACACGGTGGCGAAGGGACGGCGGCAACTGTTGGCCGGGGAGGTCGGCTCCGGGCGTCTTCGCAAACCCGGCGGCGGGCGGCCGCCGGTGGAAAAAAAACGCCGTGGATAACGGATCGTATCGAAGCGCTGCCGCAGGAAGAGGTCGTCGGCGACCCCATCCGCGGCTTGCGTTGGACGCGCAAGACAACCGCGAAGATCGCCGACGAGCTGGGCCGCCTCGGCATCGAGGTCAGCGCCAGGACGGTGGCGCGGCTGTTGGCGAAGATGGGATTTTCGCTCAAGACCGCGCGCAAAAACATCGCCTCGGGCTTTACGCCCAAGCCGGACCATCGGGCGCGGCGAGAGAAGCAGTTCCTGAAAATCAGCCGGGTGCGCAAGGGCTTCGTTCGCGCCGGCTTGCCCGTGGTCGGCATCGACTGCAAGAAGAAAGAGATGGTGGGACGCTTCAAGAATCCGGGGAGCCTTTGGTGTCGTCAACCCAAAGCGGTCAACGACCACGACTTCCGCAGCGATGCCAGCGGCATGGCCGTGCCCTATGGGATTTACGACGTGCGGAAGAATCGAGGCACGGTCGTGGCCGGCACTTCCCGCGAAACGCCGGCATTCGCCGCCGATGCGCTCGAACGCTGGTGGGTCGCGGAAGGCCACCCACAATACCCCCGCGCCAAAGCGCTGTTGCTGTTGGCCGATTGTGGCGGCGGCAACAGCGCTCGAGCCCGGGTCTGGAAACGCGACTTGCAACGCAAACTCGCCGACCGCCATGGGCTGACCGTCGTTGTCTGCCACTATCCGCCCGGAGCCTCGAAGTGGAATCCCGCCGAACACCGGCTGTTCAGCGAAATCAGCAAAAACTGGGCTGGTGTCCCTCTGGAGAGCTACGAAACCGTGCTCAACTACATCCAAACAACCACCACAGCCCAAGGATTGACCGTCCAAGCCATCCTGCATGCCCAAAAATATGAAACCGGCGAGCGCGTCACCGATGCCGAAATGCAAAAACTACGCTGCCGAAAGCACCAATTGCTCCCCGAGTGGAACTACACCATCAAACCCCCTCACAAAATGAAACGGCCCCGGGTGTGAAGTTATTTTTGCGCCGTCCCTAAGTAATCCCGCGTGGCGATGCTCCAGCCCGTCATCGGTCTGGCGGTTCTGGTGGCGTATGCCGGCGAACCGGAACCGCGCGCTTCCATGCCCGGCAAACTCTACGCGCCGAACATCGCACGGAAGCGGTAACCGATGGCCGACTTCTTCGCACCGTACCACGCGCTGCCGCGGGCATCGTTTGCGACGACGGCCGCCAGGGCGGACTGGTTCAGCGCCTCCGGCTCGCTCGATGTCGGCGCGGCTGAGCACGGTCGTTTCAATTGGCCGATGAATCGAAGGCCATCTCCCGGCTGCTGAACAAATAGCGGGACGTCCCGATGTCCCTAGCCGATGCCTGCCCGGTGCGTATGGCCGAATTGCACGCCCACGGCGTGGTTCTGAGATTGGACAGCGACTTCAGCATCTGCCGGAAGAACGGCCGCCAAGTCATTCCCACCGTAACTCCCGACCGCGAGGCTCCATAACCCGCTGCTGCCTCTTCCAAAAGGTGGCAGCCGAGTTATCCGTCGGCTCCACCGCCTGTCCCACACGCGGGGCGCAATCGATGAGCAAGTATTCCTTGATCGCGACCCGCGTGCCAACATGACGTGACGGACTAGTGCTCCTTCAACCTGATAATTGCGCATCAGTGGCCGCGGGCCCGCCCCTGGCAAGGCGCGGCCCGCAGGGAATGGCGGGACCATTTTCAAGGGCCGCAACACCGCCAGGGGCGGGCCTGCGG
>JAJDZN010000287.1 GCA_022824585.1 Bryobacterales bacterium
GACTGATCTCATCCGAGCGGACCAGTGGCAACCAGCGACGGTATCGACGGGCCGTATTGCGTCGCGTCGCCATCATTCGGGCAGCCCAGGCGATCGGCGTATCTCTGCGGGAAATCCGCTCAGCGCTGGAGAAGCTCCCCGACGGGCGTGCGCCGAACAAAGCGGACTGGGCGAGCCTATCGCGGGGCTGGAGGGATCAGCTCGAAGAGCGGATCGAGGTGCTGGAGAAGTTAAAAGAGAACCTGACCGGCTGCATAGGCTGTGGCTGCCTGTCCCTGCGGACGTGCTGGCTGTTCAACCGGGATGACGAGGTGGCATCTCGCGTCGACGGCAGCTTTCTGATGGGACGACCTGAGGCGCGGCACCCATCCTCCAAGTGAGGAGCCAACACCACAACTGAGAAAGGTGGGAGAACGGAGATGAGTGAGACAACGGAAAAGCACGTGCTGGTGTGCGACTGGGTGTCCGAAGACCTCGATCCGGAAAGGGAACGGCTCGGGCGGGCGGGGATTGCGCTCTCCTCTGCGGGAATCGCGGTCACCGATTCAGTGGATGAAAAGCGGTGTAAACTGAAGCAGGCGATCGCCTCGACCCCCCGCCTCGACGCGCTGATGTTTTGTATCGCCCCGATAGACGCGGAGATCATCGGCCTGCTCCCGGGCAGTTGTAAACTGCTGCAGCGATATGGCACGGGTCTCGACAACGTCGACCTAAAAGCGGCCGCCGAACGCGGCATGAGCGTCCGCAATACGCCGCAGTACTGCGTCGAGGAAGTGGCGGTCCACGCCATGGGCATGTTGCTGGCCCTGCACCGCCAGCTTGGATCGACGCAGGAGCGGCTGCTCTGCGGGGAGTGGTCGCTGAGAACGCCGGCTCCCATCCGGCGGTTGAGCAGGCTGAGACTGGGAGTACTGGGATTCGGCCGCATCGGCCGCAAGCTGGGCGAACTGATGCGGCCCTTGGTGCGGGACGTGGTCTATTTCGACGAAGTGGAGGCCGCTGGGATCGACTGGGCCACGCGGATCGGGCGAGAAGAACTGCTGCGAACGGCGGATCTGGTTTCGCTGCACCTGCCGCTGACGCCCCAGACGCGCTGTATCATCAACGCCGAGACCCTAGCGATGATGAAGAAGTCCGCCCTGTTGGTCAACGCGGCGCGCGGTGCCCTAGTTGACGCCGAGGCGTTGGCCGAGGCCCTGAACGAGGGACGGCTCGGCGGTGCCGGCCTGGACGTTTTCGAACCGGAGATCCTGCCCGGCGACTCCCCGCTGCGGACAGCGGCGAATATCCTGCTGACGAGCCATACGGCTTGGTATAGCGAGGATTCGGTTCAGGACGCGCGGGTCGAGGCCGTGGAGAGTGTCATAGAAGTGCTCGGCGACAAGTAGGTCCTCCCCTCTCTACCTTGTGACATATAGCTTAGATTATTCTTGACCTGTCTCCAAGCAGAGCTCTGTAACACCTACTTGAGGAGGAACATGGACAATTTGACTAAACGCACCTTGGGCCGCACGGGCCTCGAGGTCACGCAACTCGGCTTTGGCGCGGCTGAGCGCGGCTTGCCGGATGAGGCAGAGTACGACGATCAGGCTGGCAGCGTATTAAATGCGGCCCTCGATGCGGGGATCAACCTCGTTGATACGGCCCCAGATTACGGCGCGAGCGAGGGGCGGGTCGGCAAGTACCTCAGCCATCGCCGCGACGAGTTTTTCCTTGCTACCAAGTGTGGCTGCAACATCGACGAGGAGGGCAACAGACTAGACCCAAGCCACCTGTGGACGGCTGAGCGTCTGCGCACCAACATTGACCAGAGCCTGCGCCGCCTGAAGACCGACTGTGTGGATCTGCTCCAGATGCACAATCCCACCGTGGAAGATGTTGAGTTGGGAGGGCTGATCGAAGTGCTTGAGGATATTCGACAGGGGGGAAAGACCCGTTTCATCGGCGTGTCTTCCACGCTGCCGCATTTGGCCGCATTCGTGGAGTCGGGTGCGTTTGATGTGTTTCAGATTCCCTATTCGGCCCTTGAGCGCCAGCACGAAAGGATTATCCAGCAAGCGGCCGACGCCGGGGCCGGTATTCTCATTCGCGGTGGCATTAGCTTGGGCCACCGAGCCAATGAGGAACGCCAGTCGAAGTGGGAGCGGTCCGGTCTGGACGAACTCATCGGCGGGATGAGTCGCCACGAGTTTATCCTGCGCTTCACCCTCGCGCATCCAGCGTGTCACACGACGATTGTCGGCACGACGAACCTCGAACACATGAAGTCCAATGTCGCTGCGGCCTTGGCGGGGCCACTGCCTGCGGATCTCTACGCGGAGGCGAAGGCTCGGCTGGTGAGTATTGGTGAAGAGCCGGAATAGCTCTACCTAGTCTGGGAGCAAGCCTATGCAGTGGAATTCCCTAGACGAACTCGTCGAGGAGTGCGCTTTCTCCGGCGTCGTCCGTGTCCGGCGACGTGGCCAGACGATATACGAGAGAGCTACGGGGTTCGCCGATCGCGCCAACTCCATCGCCAACACTGCAGAGACGCGCTTTGGCATTGCTTCTGGAACGAAGCTGCTGACGGCATTGACGGTGGGTCGTCTCATTGACGCGGGCCGGCTGGCATTGACTGCTCAAGTGCGCGACTGCATCTCAGTGGAACTGCCGGATTACGCAGCGGCCATCACCATCCAGCATCTGCTTACCCACACC
>JAJDZN010000070.1 GCA_022824585.1 Bryobacterales bacterium
TGGACTGCCTGCTCTTTGTGGACCTGCAGAACGACTTCATGCCTGCGGGGGCCTTGGCGGTGCCTAACGGCGACGAGGTGATCGCAGTCGCCAACCAGCTTGCGACACGCTTCGAATTCGTGGTCGCCAGCCAGGACTGGCATCCGCCGCAGCACCAGAGCTTCGCCTCGCAGCATCCCGGGCGGAGGCCGGGTGAGACGATCCAGCTCCGCGGCGTGACCCAAGTGCTGTGGCCCGATCACTGCGTCCAGGGCACGCACGGCGCCGAGTTTCACCAAGGGCTAGACCAGGGCCAGGTCAGTGAGGTTGTCCAGAAGGGAACCGCCCTCGACATCGACAGCTACAGCGCGTTCTTCGACAATGCCCGGCTCCGCTCGACAGGGCTTGGCGAGCGTTTGCGCGAGCGCAAGGTGGGCACTGTATACCTGCTCGGCCTGGCTACCGACTACTGTGTCAAGTTCAGCGCGCTGGATGCGGCCTCGCTCGGGTTCAAGGTAAAGGTGGTGCCCGAGGGTTGTCGCGGGATTGATCTGAACGCCGGGGACGTGCAGCGGGCATGGGACGAACTCCGCGCGGCGGGGGTGGAAATCGTAGCGGCCGGAGAGATCGGATGAGTGACGCCGCAGAATGCCTCCACGAAGGCCGCTTCCTGCGTCTGGTCAGGAGCGCTGAATGGGAATACGTCGAGCGGGTGAACGTCACCGGTGTCGCCGTATTGGTGCCGGTCACGTCTGAGGGCGAGATCGTGCTGGTCGAGCAGTACCGGATCCCGGTGCGAGCTCGCATGGTGGAGTTGCCTGCGGGATTGGTCGGGGACGAAGAGGGTTTCCGGGGAGAGGACTTATTGGAAGCGGCCAATCGGGAGTTGGACGAGGAAACGGGCTACCGGGCGCGCCGCTTGCGGGTCTTGGCCATCTCTCCGAGCTCTGGGGGAATGACGAGCGAACTGGTCACGTTCGTGCTGGCGTCGGATCTGAGCAAGGTCGGCAAGGGCGGGGGAGTGGCCGGCGAGGACATCGTCGTGCACGTGGTCCCGCTGCGCGATCTCTCCGAGTGGCTGCCTCGCAAGGAAGCGCAGGGATGCTTGATCGACCCGAAGATCTACGCCGGCCTGCACCTGCTGGATTCCACCTCTACAGCCGATGGCGCGGGCAGTCCAACGTAGGCGGGCGGCGAGCCGACATCCTCAGGCAGCCGCTCGGCCCTCAGATGCGCTCCAAATCCCGGACAGTTAGGGCATTGTCGACATTGCCGGTATTGAGCGTCGTGTTGGGTTCGAGAAGCACGACCTCACACGGTTCCTCGGCCACTGGCCTGTGTTCGACCCCATGCGGCACGATGATGAACTCCCCGGGCCCGACGAGTTGCGCTTCCTGGCCCCGAAATTCCATCCGCAGGCGGCCCGAGATGACGAGAAAAAGCTCATCCTCTTCGGCATGACTGTGCCAGACGAACTCTCCTTCGAGCTTGACCAGCTTGATCTGCATATCGTTGATGTCGCCGGCAATTCTCGGAGACCAAGGTTCCTCAAAGGCGGCGAAGCCGTCCGCAAGGCTCTTCTTGGCAATCACCTCGGCCCCCTGGATCTGCCAGCCGGGAAAAGGGCCCTAACGCGCATCGGGTCGCACGTCCCGGCTTCGAATTCGGAAACACCGCCAATCCCGGTCGATCCGACAGCTGGGAGGGCGCCCACATCGGTCCCGTGCTCGGTCCCGTAGCGACCCCTCTCAATCGTGATTCCGGTGTCGCTCTCATCGCTCAAGCCGACGCTTCCCAGCAAATATCGCCACATGCCACGACATCGGCGGCGAAGTTCTTGTAACATCTTTTCTGTCAGCAACTTAGTGTTCCCAAGAACACACCCCATGCCCGCACACTGTATCACAATCATGGGTGCCACCTTGCTGTTGGTCGAGCATCTTCGGCTCTCTCCGCCCGAGCCTCCTGCAGCCTTGCCGGCATGCTCTTCCGTTCCGGCTGGGACTCCCGCGCGTCGCGGCCCTCCGAGCGGCTGTTTGCAGGTGTGATCCACCCAGCGATCGCGCATATGCTCGCACGGTTCACGGGGGATTCCCCGAAGCCGAGGAAGCTGCGAAAGCAATTGGCTCCGCGTCCGATTCCGCCGCGGCGCTTGACAATCTGGCGAATTGCCCTAAGCTGGAGCAAGTGCGAAGTAGGCCAGTCACCGCCGTGCTATTGGCATGGCTGCTAGTTGCGTCAGGGACCTGCCTCTGTCTTGCTGCGGTTCCGGCCCAGCCAGTCCCGGATTCCCACGATTGCGGAAGGGAACCGGCTGTGCCTGCCAGCGACGATGGCCCTCCCTGCGAGTCAGGCTGCACCGTCGATGACATAGTGAGGCCGCCCGCCGGAGACCGGGCCGTCGACCAAGCCCCGTCTTGCGCCGGAGCGGTACTGAGCGATGCGTCAGCCGAGCCCGCAGTGGGGCCAGCTTGCCCCCAGGCCAGCCGCGACTTGATCGCGGGGCCGCTGCAAAGCGCTCCAGCGTACCTCTTGCATTCGGCCCTGCTCCTATAGGACTCCCGCTGATTCCGTGACGGGCGGGGCATCCAGCCCTTCCCGTCGTGGTCTCGCGGTCTTTCTGGGGGCCTCTCCGATCTCCGAACGCGCCGCGATTCCTTAGCAGGCCACGGGCCAGCAAGGCGCAGAATTCCGCGTCTTGCGGCTCCAGCCGAACCGGATAGGAGGAAGCGGGAATGTTCATTCACCTTGTCGCCGGCATGGCTCTGGCTGCGGCGACGCTGTCTGGCGCCTATGCAACTCACGGCGACGAGCGCCTTGAGGCGCTGATCGAAGACGCACTCGGGGCCAACCCTCGAGTGCTCCGGGCGTTTGCCGACTACCAGGCTGCGCGTCATCGCGGCCCACAGGACGCCGCACTGCCCGACCCCACTGTTTCTTTCACTCAGTTCGCCCGCACGGTGGAGACGAGGGTCGGCCCGCAGCAGAGAATGCTCTCGGTCTCCCAGAGCATTCCCGGCTTGGGCAAGCGCGCCGCCAAGAGCCAGCTTGCATCCAAGGCGGCCGAGGTCCGTGACGAGCTGTATTCCGCCACGCGGGCCGAGATCGTCCTTCGTGTCAAGCACGCCTACTACGATCTCGGCTATCTGGATCGCGCGCTCGCCAAGACTCGCGAGGACGAAGCCCTGCTCGAGCACTTCGAAGAAATCGCCCGCCGCCGCTACGCCCAGGGCTTCGGCTTGCAGGCCGACTCCCTGAGGCTGCAGGCGCAGATCATGCACGCGGTCCACAGGCGCCAGCAGCTGCTCGCCTGGAGGGTTGACCTAGAGGCGGCTCTGAACTCCCTGCGCGACGTTCCGGCAGATTCCGAGATCGGCGAAGTCTCGCTGCCGCCCCTCCCCGATCTGAATCTAGAGCGAAAGTCGCTAGCCGAGATCGGACGACGGGCACGGTCCGAGGTCCGAGCTGCCTTCAGAAGGATCGAGGAGACCGAGAAGCAGGTCCATCTTGCGAGAATCCGGCATCGGCCGGACCTGACCCTCGGCCTGGCCTGGGGCAATATCCGGGCTCGCGGGGTCCAGCTTGCTGGAATGCCGCTTCCCGGGGATGGCAAGGATTCCTACGCGGTCTCGGTCGGGCTTACGCTGCCTCTGTTTCGCCGCAAGTACGACGCCGGAATCAGGGAGGCCGTTGAACGGGTCTCCGCGGCCCGACTCGCCTACCGGGACTCCACTTCGACGATGGAGGCGGAGATCCGCTCGCTCTCATTCCGCATCGAGAACATCGCGAGACAGATTCGCCTCTTCGAGAGCACGTTGGTCCCGCAGGCCGAACAGGCGCTCGAGTCGACGCTGGCCGCCTACGCGAACGGAACGGTCGAGGTGACGGGCCTGCTCGACATCCAGCGCACGCTCTTGGACGCGCAGCTGGGATTGGCGCGCCTCCGAGCGGACTACCTGAAGGCAGTGGCCGACCTCGAGAGAGCAATCGGCGCGGCGGTGCCAGAGGAGATGCACTCATGACGAATTCGAAGACGGCGGCACTTGTCGTCGCGTGCGTTGCGGTCATCGCCGCAGGAGTCGCGATATCATACTTCGGCGTGCTGGCGGGCGACCCGCCGGCAGACAGGTCTCCCGACACTGGCTCCGAGACTGTCGGACTCTACCTCAAGCAGCTGCTCAGCCGCGCCGCGGGCTACGAGTCTCTCGACACTGGCTCCGAGGCTGCCGGACTCTACACCTGCGGCATGCATCCTCAGGTCGCCCTAGAAGGCCCGGGGCAGTGCCCGATCTGCGGAATGAACTTGGTTCCGATAGGGGCTGCCTCACCTCCAGAAGAGGCCGAACAGGCAGGCGTGAAGGTGAGCAAGAGCTTCTTGCAGAACTTCGCCGTGCGAACCACGGTCGTTGAGCGAGCCGACCTGCCTGCCCGGATCCGCACGATCGGCTACCTCGATCAGGACGAGGCGAAGCTGGTCTCTGTCAGCACGAAGTACGGCGGCTGGATCGAGAACCCCCGGGTCAGCACTGTGGGGGAACGCGTCTCAGAAGGCGACACCCTGTTCGAGATCTACAGCCCCGGCCTCGTCACCGCGCAGGAGGAGTTTCTCGCATCCATCGAGTATCTAGGTCGGCTGAAGGCGGCGGATGCGTATCCGGACGCGCTACGCCGCGCCGAGGCTCTCGTGCATGCGGCGACGGAGAGGCTGCGCTCCTGGGACCTGACGGACCGGCAGATCGACGACTTGAGGTCTGCGGGGAAGGTTAGCCGGACGCTCGAAGTCTACTCCCCGGCCTCTGGGTATGTCGTCGAGAAGATGGCCGATTCCCTCGAGGGCGTCGAGACCACGTCCGGCATGACCATTCTCAAGATCGCCGATCACTCGACTTTGTGGGCAAAGGTCGAGTTCTACGAGCACTACCTGCGCGACCTTCGCGCGGGCATGACGGCGGAAATCTCCATCGACGCGTTCCCGGGACGCAGGTGGCATGGCCGACTGCTCTTCTTCGAGCCCGCGATGAATCCCCAGACCCAGACTCTGGCCGGCTATGTCGAGGTCGAGAACTTGGACTCAAGGCTGCGGCCGAACATGTACGCCACCGTCGAGTTCCAGTTGCCTGGGGCTAAGGACGCCCTCGTCGTTCCCGCTCAATCCGTCCTGCGTTCCGGGAACGACCGGAATGTTGTGATCGTCGATGCGGGGGGTGGGGTCTTCGTCCCTCACGAGGTCAGGCTTGGGATGGAGAGCGACGGGCGGATCCAAGTTGTGGACGGGCTGACCGAGGGAGAGCGCGTGGTCACGTCATCCCAGTTTCTGCTGGACTCGGAAAGCAATTTGCAAGCGGCTGTCGACAGGCTCGCGGGGAGTTCCGACCACGAGCATCATCACGCCCACTAGAGAGGTCGGTCCCAGATCATGCTCAGCAGAATCGTCGAGTGGTCGCTTCGGAACAAGCTCCTAGTCTTGGTCGTCGCGTTGGCGCTGGCCATTGCGGGCGCCTATTCGATCGGCGAGATGCCGCTTGACGCCCTGCCCGACCTGTCCGACGTGCAAGTTGTCGTCTACACGAAACACCCCGGCCAGTCCCCAAGGATCGTCGAAGACCAAATCACCTACCCCCTGACGACCCAAATGCTTGCCGTGCCCTACGCGGAAGTCGTGCGAGGGTATTCATTCTTCGGATTCTCGCTTGTCTACGTGTTGTTCGAAGACGGCACCGACCTCTACTGGGCTCGCTCGAGAGTGCTGGAAACCCTGGGCCAGGTGACCGAGATGCTACCGGAGGGCGTCTCGCCGACCCTTGGGCCCGACGCCACGGGCGTTGGCTGGGCCTTCATCTATGCCCTGAAGTCAGATCGCCACGACCTTAGCGAGCTTCGCTCCCTTCAGGACTGGTTCCTGCGATTCGAGCTGACCGGCATTCCCGGCGTCGCTGAAGTCGCAAGCGTGGGCGGCTACGTTCGCCAATACCAGATCGCGATCGACCCGCTCAAGCTCAGGGCCTACGGCATCCCGATCTCGCGTATCAAGGAGGCCGTGCAGCGGAGCAATCGGGACGTGGGCGGACGGCTCCTCGAATTGGCCGAGAAGGAGTTCATGATCCGCGGCAGAGGGTACATAGAGTCCATTGACGACATCCGCAAGATCTCGCTTGGCACCGGCCGGACCGGCACGCCGGTGCGGCTGCGCGATGTGGCGCACATCGATGTCGGGCCGGAGATCCGCCGGGGGCTGGCAGAGTGGGACGGGCAAGGGGAGACCGTCGGAGCGATCGTGATCGTGCGCCAAGGCGCCGACACCAGGGAAGTGATTCGGCGCGTGAAGACTCGGCTGGCCGAACTGAATCCCCAGCTTCCGGAGGGAGTCTCGTTCGAAGTCGCCTACGACAGGACATCGCTCATCGACCGGGTGATCGACAGCCTGCGGTCCAGCTTGACCCAGCAGTTCGTCATCGTTGGAGCGGTCTGCCTGCTGTTTCTCTTCCATTTCCTGAGCGGAATCGTCGCCGTCGCCACCATCGTGGTCGGCATCTTGCTCGCGGGCATCGCCGCCGGCCTGCTGGGCGTACATCTCGACATCATGTCGCTCGGCGGCGTAGCCGTCGCAGTGGGAACGATGGTGGATGCCGGGATCGTGATGGTGGAGAACGCCCACCAGCACATGGCGCGGGAGGGCGATAGCAAGCCCCGCTGGAAGATTATCCGCGACTCGTGCTGCGAGGTCGCGCCCACCCTCTTCTTCTCTTTGCTCATCATCACCGTCTCGTTCCTGCCCGTATTCGCGCTCCAAGAAGAGGAGGGGCGGCTGTTTCGCCCGCTCGCCTGGACGAAGACGTTGGTCATGGCCAGTGCGGCATTGCTCTCGGTCACCCTCGTGCCGGTTCTTGTCGGCCTTGCCGTGCGCGGACCCAGCTCCTCGGACTCGCGCAACCCACTTGGCAGGCTCCTGGTCTGGGGGTACCGGCCGGTGCTGGGGATCGTTATGCGCCACCGTGTCATAACTCTCCTGATCGCGGTGGCCATTCTGGGTGGATCGCTCAGCGCCTACCGCCGGCTGGGATCGGAATTCATGCCGCCGCTTTGGGAGGGTGACCTCCTCTACATGCCCACGACCGTACCGGGCGTTTCGATCGCCAAGGCCAGAGAGCTGGTGCAGCAGACCGACAAGATCATCATGACCTTTCCCGAAGTGGAGCATGTCTTCGGGAAGGCAGGCCGTGCCGACACGGCCACCGACCCCGCTCCGCTCTCCATGATCGAATCCACGATCAGGCTCAAGCCTCGCGACCAGTGGCGGCCTGGGATGACGCCCGAGAGACTTGTCGCCGAATTGCAGGAGGCGGTCGACGTGCCCGGGCTTACCAACGCCTGGACCATGCCCATCAAGACGCGGCTGGACATGCTGGCCACAGGCATCAAGACACCCGTCGGCATCAAGATCGCTGGTCCGGACTTGGATGTGCTCGAAGGACTGGGCAAGCAGATCGAGCACGTTGTTCGCGGCGTTCCCGGCACGCTCAGCGCGTACGCGGAGCGTGTCATGGGCGGCAATTACTTGGACATCGAAATCAATCGCGACACGATCGCCCGCCACGGGCTCGTCATTGACGAGGTCCAAGAGGCGATCCGCACGGCTCTTGGAGGCGTTCAAGTGGGCACAACGGTCGAAGGACTGCAGCGGTTTCCGGTCAACCTGCGGTACAGCCGGGACCTGCGGTCGGATATGCCTGCGCTGCGCGACGTCTTGGTTACGACGCCAATGGGTCACCAGCTCCCGCTGTCCCAGCTAGCGGACCTCAAATACTCCTCCGGGCCTGCCGCGATCAAGAGCGAAAACGCCAGGCCGAACGCTTGGGTCTATGTCGATGTTGACCCGAGCTTGGATATCGGCACGTACTTCGACGGCGCGCGCGCGGCCGTAGAGCGCGGCGTCGCGATGCCGGCCGGCTATTCGCTTGCCTGGAGCGGCCAGTTCGAGTCGATGCAACGCGTCGAGGAGCGCTTGCAGCTCCTCGTGCCGCTCACGGTCGTGATCGTGTTCTCGGTGCTTCTGATCAGCACGGGGTCGGCCCTCACTTCCGCCGTTGTGCTGGCAGGGGTCCCGCTGGCCCTCAGCGGCGCGTTCCTGACACTGGCCGTCTTGGACTACAACCTCAGCATTGCGGTCTGGGTCGGTCTCATCGCGCTTGCAGGGCTATATGCCGAGACCGCAATTGTCTTCTGGCAATACCTTGATCTTTCCCGCGATGAATTCATGCGCAAGGGGCTGTTCAAACGGCCCGCGGATTTGGTCACCGCGATCCAAGGCGCTGCGATCGCCCGCGTGAGGCCGATCGCGATGACAGTCGCGACCGATATGCTCGGTCTGACGCCCGTGATGTGGAGCACAGGGGCCGGCGCGGACGTCATGAAGCGCATTGCGACGCCCTTGTTCGGAGGCGTGGCCACATCAGCGTTTGTTGTCTTGGTAATCTTCCCCATCTTCTACTACTACCGAAACGTACGGTCCCTGACCGGCCTCGCAAAGAACACCGAACCAACCGCCCTCAAGGAGGTTTCGACATGAAGCTGCCGACATTGCTGCTCCTCGCCTTGCCGCTCGCAGGGGCGGAAACCTCGTTCGAAGCCAAGTGGAAGAAGTCCCTTAGGCCGGATGTGGACGGAACGCTCAGCGTTCATGAAGAAGGCATCAGATTCCAGCCTAGAAAGGAGACCAAGCAAGCGCTGGAATGGAGCTTTGAGGACGTCCAGCACCTTGACCGAGCGAGTCCGGCCGAGGTGGCGATCCAGAGCTATAGCGACTCGGTCGCACGACTCGGGCGGGACCGCTGGTACCGGTTCGTCCTCGTCGACAGCACGTTTCCGGACGAACTCCACGCGAGAGTTGTCAACCGTATTGGAAGGCCCGCCACGGATCGAGTCGCCCGCGAGCCGGCCGACGCCGAAGTGGCAATCCCCGCCAAGAATGTGCGGCTTCTTCGCGGATCGGAAGGAGTGCTCTATTTCACGCCCGAGTGGGTTGTCTACTCGACCGGGAGGCGCGGCCATTCGCGGGCGTGGCGGCTCAATCGCGACGTGGAGGCCGTTTGGTCGTCCGATCCCTATCGCTTGGAAGTTCACGTCCTAGGGGGAAGCGAAGCCTTCGCCCGCCAGGCGGACGTCTATCGCTTCTCGCTGAAGAAACCGCTGGACCGATCCTACTACGACGGGTTGCGGATAAAGCTGCACTCCTTGCGGAACTCACGCTAGCGGGCGGACTTGCCAGTAGGCCGTGGCCCGCGCTGTGTCTTCGCGGGTGAGCCGTGCTTAGGGCCGGGTGCTGACACTCGACATCCAGTCGAACAGCGGAGATAATGTACTTTTCAAGCTGCCAGCAGTGGCGACCTGAAGTACGCAGCCCGACCCCTGGGCACGGAGCGGAGAGCCGACCCACTCGACTGTCGGGAGCGTGACCGTGCGATGAGTGCAGGGGAATACGACGCAGTTCTGGTAGTTTCGTTCGGTGGGCCAGAGCGGGCAGAGGACGTAATTCCGTTTCTGGAGAACGTAGTGCGCGGGCGGGGCGTGCCCCGGGACCGATTGCTTCAGGTGGCCGAGCACTACTACAGCTTCGGCGGCAGAAGCCCCATCAACGACCAGAACCGGGCTCTGATCTCGGCGTTGCGCGAGGAGCTCGAGGCCAAGGGGCCGCACCTGCCGATCTATTTCGGCAATCGCAATTGGCACCCGCTCCTGCCAGACACGCTGCAGGTCATGGCTCGTGATGGCGTGCGGCGAGCGCTGGCGTTCGTGACGTCAGCATTCAGCTCGTATTCCGGGTGTCGGCAGTACCGCGAGAACATCGTAGACGCCATCGCGGCTGTAGGCGATAGTGCGCCACGCGTGGACAAGATCCGCGCCTTCTTTAACCATCCCGGCTTCATTCGCGCGACGGCTGGGCGCGTTCGCTCCGCCCTGTCTCAGTTCGATGCGTCCGACCGCGCCGGG
>JAJDZN010000325.1 GCA_022824585.1 Bryobacterales bacterium
CGTAGAACTGGCCTCTAAGCCGCCGACCGTTGAACGTGCCGCTTGCCACGTCCAGGCCGCTCCACGACATGTCGGGGTGAGCGGCTCCCGTGTCCTCGTCTCGAATGTTGGTGAAATCGACGTCCACTTGCGGCAGTGTGAGATCGTGAATGCCGATCGCAGCGTCTCCCGAGACCCGATTAGCGAGGCGCGGACTGTCACTGATGTCCACGCCGACCATTGCGCCGGTCCAGGCCGCGCTCCCCATGGCCGCCGTGGGATTGGTCCCAGTCGCATCGCCAGCCGAGTAGGCGTTGGGAAACCAGTTCCGGCTGATCGTTATGTCCCGCGTGGTGATCGTGTTCACATGGACATGAAAGAAGCTGTGGCTCAACCATCCGCCGTAGCTTGAAGCGCCGAAGGTCTCGCCATCATCGCGCGCTTTCGCCAAAGAGACCCCGCCGCGTGCTGCCACCGCCTCATAGGATTGGGACTCAATGTCGAGTTCGCTGAGGTTTGTGTCGCCTCGGAGAGGGTGCGTCTCGATCAGCCCACCAAGCACGAAGGCCAGGCATTCGCCATCGGTACCGCATGGACCCGCTTGTGCGCGGATGACGGTATCGGAAAGTTGGAGCAATCTGAGGGCCGCGTCCTTGAACTGCTCCGGCTCCGGTTGCGGCGGACACTGCTGATCCTCCGACACTTCGGAGCCGTCCGGACACGTTTTCATCACTGGCGGAGGGGCCGGGCACTGTTGGTCAGCGGGTATTTCGGAACCGTCGGGGCACGTCTTCATTGTCGGAGGGGGCGCCGGGCATTGCTGATCGTTCGGGATCTCTGTCCCATCGGGGCATGTCTTCGTTGGGGGCGGCGGGTCTGGATCCTGAACAGGTGGCGGTGGTTCATCGGTTGGCGAAACAGGAGTGCCGCCCCCGCCGCCCGTGCAGGCGACGAGAAACAGCGCCGCCACGATTGCGACGGCATTACGAGTGAACATGAGAGTTCTCACGGTGCATTACGGCACTGGCGGGTGCCGGGCCGTTGCAATCACTCACGCATAGTGAAGACCCCGCCTATTTGCCTGGGCGCGGGGAGCAACCCCCTTGCCGGACTAGAGGCTGTTCTATTCAGCGGGCGACCCGACCAAGCGGGTGCATGAGTGACTGCAATTGCATCGTAGACGCATAACGAGGGTCATGCGTAGGGAAACACGGCCTTGAAGCCATGCAAACCGCACCGGAAAGGTGCGCGGATTGCGGCCAAGGACCGCCCGCGAGAGGCGGAAGTCGCGCATCGGTCGTATCAGCCGTCGAAGGCTGAACTGGAAGCCGACATGCGTGTGAATGCGAGTTTCGAGGAAGCGGTTGACGCGCTGACAAGGCCGGTGCGGATGCGCTACGTAGAGAAGCCGTCCTAGCGGATTTCAGCCGGGTTTCGGCAATTTCCTACATAATCCCCTTCTCAAGTAGGTCAAAGGGGTGATACGGATCAGACAGGGACTTCGATCAAATGCCGGTCCCGGTGGTTGCGAGCCCGCAGTGTCAACCCGGAAGATCGAGCTTTGCACGGAAGTGGCATCCCGGCCTGTCAGGTGCCCCTGATTTCAATCAGCAATCGGCAGTGGTCGCTCGGCCCCCATTCCTCCACACCGTTGAGGGCACGAACCGTGATGGCGTCATGGAGTCCGCGGGATGCAAAGGCGTAGTCAAGCTGCTTGTTCGCCTCTGCCGGTGTTTGGCGTTTGGGGTGATGGGTCGGAACGTCCCGCGTGTCCTCGGGGCTGTCCGGAGGCGTGGACGACGCTGCCCTGCCGTTCGGGAGTTGTGGCCCGAGAAACTCAAGACCAAGCGCCGCGAAGCGATCCCAAACGACGCGCTTGCGCGCATACCACGGTGCTTCTGTCGCGCCGTAGCACAGGTTCAGGTCACCGGCGGCGAGCATGGGGTAACGGGAAGGGTCCAGATACTCCATGAAGCTCTGGAGATCGGATAGGATGCGGTGTACCGAAATGTCAGCGTGGCGTCCGGGTTCCTTTGTGGTGTAAATGGGGTGCGCCCGCGTCCATCGCGCGTACATCGACACGGCAAGAAACGCCTCTTCCTCCCGTCCGCGCGGCACGACGCGTGCCACCGCCATCGTCCCGATACCGCTCACTTCGATTTCCCGGTCTTCGCGCCACCATCCTTTCGCAGGAACCTGCCGGAACCACTCGACCTCCACCCTGTCGGACAGCTGCACGACGAGAGGCCAATCCCTAAAGGTCGTTGGCTCCAAGGCATCGTTCTCGTAGCGGAGCTCGTAGGCTATCTCCCCGGGAGGGTTTCCCGCCTCCTGCAGCAACGCGAGGTCGGCTTCGCCCCGGCGGGCCATCTCCGCCAGCGCGAACCACGGAGCGCGCCTCTTGTCGATGTTCCAGCTCACGACCCTGATGGTCTGATCCAACCGGGAGGAAGGTGTCATTCGGCTTGGCCGGACGAATGGCACTCAATCACAAACGGAGTGCTCACGATCACGATGCCGCGCCCTTCGACGGGAGGCGCTTCCGCAACAGGGAGAACACTCGCGGAGAATGGCGACGATCGCTTACTGGCATCTTGGAATCTCTTTGCCAGCATGCTGTAGCTCCAGACCCCGTTACACCTCGTTCGTGCTGGGCGTTTTCTATTCTACCGCCCAGTGCCTGATGCCAGGCTTCAACTCTCGAGGCTGCATCTTGGCCTGTGCATCAATCAAGGAGGGCTGCCAGATGGTCGCCAGCCGCAAGCCGTTGTTGGCGAAGCTTGCGCCCATGTTCGGCCCGCAGACGGAGAATCTCGCCGTCGAGGCGCTCGGACACATCCTGTCGGGGTCGGAGGCCGCACGGCACGCACTTTCCCTCCTGCTGCAGGGCGGCGGCGTGGACGTGGGGCACATCGTCCAGGTGCAGACCCAGGCCAGCAGCGACGACGGGGCACGCCCGGATCTCGTCGGCTGTGACCGGGACGGCCGGGAACGCGTGCTGATCGAGGCCAAGTTCTGGGCTTCGCTCACCGAGAACCAGCCGAACGGCTATCTCCGCCGGCTTGCAGAACCGCGGGCGCGGAGGCCCTGCGCGTTGCTGTTCGTCGCCCCGGAAACGCGGATGGAGTCACTCTGGGCGGAGCTGCGCCGGGAGGTGGCAACGTCGGCATCCGGTCTCGCTCTCACCCATCCTGACGGAGTGGAGGGACTGCTGGGCGCTCTTGTCGGCGAAGGCCGGCATCTGATGCTGACCAGCTGGAGAAACCTGCTCAACCGCATGGTGACGGCTGCCAGCGGCATGGCCGACTCCCACACG
>JAJDZN010000034.1 GCA_022824585.1 Bryobacterales bacterium
ATGTTCGGCCCGCTCGTGCTCTACCAGACCCAGGCAGCGCTCGCGCTGGAGCGCTGGCGCGTAGCGCACGCCCACCAGCTGCCGAAATGGATCGACGCCATTGGTGCGTTTGAGGCGTATTCATCCATCAGCTGCTTCGCCTTCGAACATCCTCTGTACTGCTTTCCGAGCGTGGTCGAGGAGGGGCCCGTCCTCAAGGCCGAGGGACTGGCCCATCCGCTGCTGGGGGACGAAGCCGTGGCGAATGACGTCGGCCTCGACCGCGGTCATCCCGTCTTGGTCGTGAGCGGCGCAAACATGGCAGGCAAGAGCACGCTCCTGCGGACGATCGGCACGAGCGTCGCGCTCACGTACGCCGGTGCTCCGGTCCGGGCCGTTGCGATGACGATTTCGGCCATGGATGTGGTCGCTTCCATTCGCGTTAAGGACTCGCTGCAGCGCGGCGAGTCGCGTTTCGCCGCCGAGCTCAACCGGATCCGTCTGGTACTGGAGAGCATCCGATCCGGCCATCCGACCTTGGTGCTGATCGACGAACTCTTCGCCGGCACCAACTCCTACGACCGCTATGCCGGCGCGGTCGTCCTAGCGGAGTTCTTGCTGGGGAGCAATTCCTCGCTCGCCGTGCTGTCGACACACGACCGCAATGTGACACGGTGGGCGGAGGAGGGACCCGAGCGCGTGACCAACGCCCACTTCCGCGATGTCTTCAGCGACGGCGAGATGCACTTCGACTACCGGCTGCACCACGGCCCGGCCATGCGCGGTAACGCGATCGAACTCATGAAGCAGGCCGGCATGCCGATGCCGGAGACGCTGCCAAGCCCGGAAGCCTGAGCGCAGCGGGACTTGGCGCTCAAACCGCGGCCAACAACTCCGGAAAGTCGTTTCTGGCGTTGTTAACTTCCAGCCCCACCCTCCGGCAGTCGAACGGCCCGGGCAGAGGAGTCTGCACCAGCGCGAGCAATTCTGGCTGGCGAGTGGCCGGATCCAGCCATTCGGCGTAGCGCTCGCGTGGGATGATCGCAGGCTGGCGGTGATGCAGCCACTGCATCGACGGATCCGCCGGACATGTCAGAACCGTAAAGGAATCGATCCGGCCGCCGCCGCGGTCCCAACTCTCCCACAGGCCCGCGAAGGAGAACAGCTCCCCGCCCCTCGATATCCACCACGGCTGCTTGCGCGAGCCGTCATTTTGCCACTCGAACCAGCCGTTGGCCGGCACCAGGCAGCGACGGCGCCGGAACGCGTTGCGAAACGCTGGCTTAGAATCCACCGTCTCCGAGCGGGCGTTGATCAGGCGAGCCCCGATCTTGGCGTCGCGAGCCCATGCCGGGACCAGGCCCCAGCGCTTGGAGGCCAGTTCGCGCTGTCCGTCCAAGTCCGTTGTGCAGACGCCGAAGATCTGCGTTGGCGCGCCGTTCCAGCGGCGGAGCAGCTCGATTTGCGGAGAAAAGGGATCCAGTTCGTACAGATCGACTAGCTCACCCCCGTCGACATCTTGGGTGAATCGTCCACACATCGCGCTCCCTGCCGGACCGGACCGGCCCGCCTCCATCATAGACCCGGCGACGCGTGCGGCTGCCCCTGAAACCGCTTCCACTGTCGGGGATTGCGGTCATTCCAGCGTGATTCGAATCCGTGGTGCATACTCAAGAAAGGAGTGGCAGAAGCTGAAACTTCGGGCGGCGCTCGGGGTTAACCAATAGAACGGCAGGCGCGTCTAAGTGGTGTCCTTGGCCACCAGATTTTGACCGCGGCGGCGCCAATGACGTATTAGATGACCACTCGTGGAAAAACCTACGTATCGCTGCTCGCGGTCGTGGCGCTGACAGCGGGCGGATTCGCAGCCAAGGGCTGGCTGGCCGACGAGGGGTCCGACAACTCCGGCCCGGACGGTTCCGGGGCGTCGACCGCGGGGGATGCCGTGCCCGTCTCTACGGAAACTGCGATGCGAGGACCGATTTCGCACCTGCTCGGATCGACCGCCAACCTGCGCGCACGGCGGGAGGTGGCCGTGGCAGCGCAAGCAGCCGGAATCGTCACCTCGGTAAAGGCCGAAGAGGGTGACTTCGTAAAGGCCGGGCAAGTGCTCTGCGCGATCGACGACCGGGATTTGCAGATCGACCTAGAACTCGCTAAACAGAGGCTGGCCCAGACCAAGATCCAACTCGAGTCCGCCGTAATCCGCGCCGACCAGACCCGGACCCGGCTGCGCAACAAGCGCACGGAGCTCGAGCGCAACGAGGAGGCTCTGCGGGAGGGCCTGCTCGCCGAATCGGAGGTCGCGGTCCAGCGCCACGAGATCGACGACCTGGAGCACGAAATCCAGGCCGTGGAGTCCACCGTGCGCGAGAACCGCCTCAGACAGGACGAGCTCGAATCCGAGATTCGCAAGGTCGAGCTACAGATCTCGCAAACAGCGATCACAGCGCCATTCGCCGGGCGGATCACGGAGCGCACCGTCGAGCTCGGCCAATCGATCCGCAGCGCGGAGAAACTGTTCAAGCTGGGAGCCTTTACGCCGCTGTACGCCGATGTGTACCTGCCAGAGAACGATTCGCGCTCGGTGCGCGCTGGCCAGAAGGCCGCCTTGCGCTTGGGCAGTGCCGGCGGCGAGTCGGCCGAAGGTGCCGTAGAGCGGGTCAGCCCGGTCGTGGATGACGAGACCGGCACGGTGAAGGTCACCGTGCGCTTCACGCCTCCCAACTCGGCCTTCCGCCCGGGAGCGTTCGTGCGTGTCGAGATCGAAACCCACACCTTGGATGACGCCATCCTGATCCCTAAGCAGTCCGTGATCGAAGAAGGCGGGCAGACCTACGTGGTGCTGGTCGGGGAGGACAGCACAGCCCAGCGCACTGCCGTAGAACTCGGCTACCAAGACGAGACCGCAATTCAGGTGACGTCGGGATTGGATGCCGGCGCGATCGTCGTGACCGCAGGCCAGGGCAAGCTCAAGGATGGGGACAGGACCCGTGTGGTCGCGAACTAGCGAGCTCTCGCGGGCGCCTAGCAGCTGCCGGTCCGGTGGCGGGGCCAGCCAGTGCAGATCACGCGCATAGCGATCCGGCGCCCGGTCACGGTCTTCATGGCCGTCACGGCGGTGCTGCTGTTCGGCTATGTGTCCCTAGACCGGCTGGCGCTCAATCTCCTGCCGGAAATCTCCTACCCGTCGCTGACCATCCAGACCGACTACGAAGACGCCGCGCCCGAAGAGATCGAGGCGCTGCTCACTCGCCCTGTCGAAGAGGCCGTGGGCGTTGTGGGGGGCCTCAACCGCATCAGCTCGATCTCCCGCCCGGGGCAGTCCGAGGTGGTCC
>JAJDZN010000132.1 GCA_022824585.1 Bryobacterales bacterium
CTGCTGCGCCGCTCCCAGCCACGCTAGCTGTCCCTACTCACCACCATCGACTGCCCCATCGCGCCCCCGCGACCCGGCTGCCACACGCCGTCTCTCTCTACTGCCGGAAAACCTCCGCTCTCGAATCACTCCCCCAACCGCACCGCCGCAGATCGCCCTTAACTCCTTCCTGCAGTAGCGAATCTACTTGAAAAATCCTTGCACTACCGCAGGAAATAATCCGAAAAACCCCGCACGAATCTATCTGAAATTCAACAGGCGCGCTGTCCGCCGGGCCGGCCTCCCGTCCTCCGGCCCTGCCGGGCCGATCAGAAATTCTTATCCGGCGTATGAATTCGGCAGTCGCGCAATCCGCTAGGCACAATGCTAATCGGATTCCCCCAAGTCGAGGGATCGCACGTCCGTCCCGCCGGTGTTTCGACGACTGTGGCAGCCGCTCGCAGCTGCAGCCGTGCCGTCGCAGGGAAGGGCCCGCGAGACGGTCTTCCCACGGGCGGGGGTCTGGGAAAGGAGTGTTCAGATGAAAAGAATCGTCACATTTGCCGTGATGCTGATCGCCGTGCTGGGGCTGCCAGTCTCGGCGGCAGCGCAAGACGGAATTGACACAGGGGACAACGCTTGGATCCTAACCAGTTCCGCGTTGGTCCTGATGATGACAGGGCCTGGATTGGCCCTGTTCTACGGGGGGCTGGTCCGCCAGAGGAATGTCCTCGGCACCATGATGCAGTCCTTCGCGATGATGGCGCTTATGACATTGCTGTGGGCCATCTATGGCTACAGCCTGTCGTTTGCGGAAGGGAACACGTTCGTCGGAGGTTTCGGGCACGTGTTCCTCAACGGTGTCGGCATGGAGCCCAACGGCTCGATCCCGCACCTGACCTTCATGGTCTTCCAGTTGATGTTCGCGATCATCACCCCGGCGCTGATCAGCGGCGCCTTCGCCGAGAGGATGAAGTTCTCGGCGATGCTGCTGTTCATGGCGCTGTGGGGCACGGTCGTGTACTTCCCCATGGTTCACATGGTCTGGGGCGGGGGATTCATGAGCGGAGACGGGATGATTCCTTGCCTCGACTTCGCCGGCGGCAGCGTGGTTCACATGTCGTCCGGCGTGGCTGCGCTGGTGATTGCCCTGTACTTGGGCAAGCGCAAGGGGTATCCCAGCGAGGCCATGCGCCCGCATAACCTCACGTTCGCTTTCATCGGCGCTTGCTTGCTCTGGGTTGGCTGGTTCGGCTTCAACGCCGGCAGCGCCTTGGCGGCCGACGGCCTTGCAGCCGTGGCGTTCGTGAACACGCACTTTGCCGCGGCAGCGGCGGTGACCAGCTGGCTTGTGGTCGAATGGCTCCGCGACGGCAAGCCGAGCATGCTCGGCGGCATCACCGGCGCGGTGGCCGGTCTGGTCGCGATCACGCCTGCCTCGGGCTTCGTCGCCCCGATGGACGCCATCATCATCGGCTTGGCCGCGGGCGCGATCTGCTACTTCGCCGTGGCTGTGGTCAAGGCGAAGTTCGGCTACGACGATTCATTGGATGCATTTGGCGTCCACGGCGTTGGCGGCACCGTGGGAGCTCTGCTGACCGGTGTGTTCGCCCGCATGGCGATCGGCGGTGCCGATGGCTTGGTCGAAGGCAACGCTGGGCAGTTCGTCAACAATGCCCTGGGCAGCGCGCTGACCTGGGTGTTTTCCGGAGTTGCGACCTTCGTTATCCTGAAGATCGTCGACGCGATCATCGGTGTGCGCATCAGTTCGGGAGACGAGTCCATCGGCCTGGATATAACGCAGCACGGCGAAGAGGCCTACAACTAGCAGGAGGACATCAGAGATGAAGAAGATTGAAGCGGTTATCCAGCCATTCAAGTTGGACGACGTCCGTGAAGCGCTCAAGGGGATCGGCCACGATCGCTTGACGATTTACGACGTGCGCGGCCACGGTCGGCAGAAGGGCCACAAGGAGGTCTACCGCGGCCAGGAGTACGAGGTGGACCTGCTGCCCAAGGTCAAGCTCGAAAGCTATGCCTCCGACGACCGGGTCGACGAGATCGTCAACGCCATCGTCGAGTCGGCTCGCACGGGCAAGATCGGCGACGGCAAGGTGTTTGTCTCCGATATCGCATCGGCCATTCGGATACGCAGCGGCGAAACGGACGACGACGCTATCTAGGCGGCTATGGCTGTCGCCTCTCGGCAGCCTCAAGGCCGGGCGGGCCGCAATGCCCGCCCGGCCTAATCTACTCTCGTAGGAGGCGCGTCGCGTCCGGACGGAGGTCCGATGTCCAACCTCACGACGTATCACGCGCAACAGATGGAGCGGGTGAGCTCGGATTTCTTCGAGGATGGGGATGGCCTGCGTGCCGTCGCCCGGCGCACTGGTGCCGTGGACGATATCGTCCGGGGGCGGTTCGACGAGATCTTCTCTGGCGCGCGCGACGGGGTGGCCGCGATTGCGGTGGGGGGATACGGTCGCGCGGAACTGTTCCCGTTCTCCGACATCGATCTGCTGCTGCTGTTTGGCAGCATACGTGAGGCCGAGCGCAACGAAGACCGTATCGCGAAACTGATCGCCTCGCTGTGGGATTCGAAACTGCAGGTCTCCCACTCGGTGCGTTCCCCCAAGGATTGCACCAGCTTGTCCCGCGACAACACGGACCTGCACATCAGCATGCTCGACACGCGCTTCGTCGCCGGTGACGAAGCCTTCGTCGCGACGCTGCAGCATAGCCTGCTGCCGAAATTCTACTTGCGGGAGCAGCGCTCGCTGCTGCGCTCGCTGATCCAAAAGGCCCGCCAGCGGCACCACTCCTTCGAAAACACGCTGTACCATCTGGAACCCAACATCAAGGAGGGCCCCGGAGGCCTGCGGGACTACCATCTCGCTTGCTGGGTAGCGCAGCTGCAGAACATCGGACCGGGGCGCGTACCTGCCAGCGGCGAATTCCTGCCCCAGAGCCCCTGGCTCGACCCGGAAGGCTCGAAACGCTTCCTATTTGCTCTGCGCTGCTACCTGCATTACTACTACGGGCGCGACAGCAACGTGCTGTCGTTCGATCTGCAGGACTCGATCGCTCACGCCGGCGCCGGCAAGGTCTACGACGGGCCAGGTGGCGCTGCCGACATGATGCGCGTGTTCTACCGCCGGACTCGGTCGGTCTATCGCCTCGCACTGCGCCTGATGGACGAGTCTTCAGCTCCCGCGAACGCCTTGGTTTCGATCTTGCGCAACCGCAAGTCGCGCCTGTCCAACGTCGACTTCAGCGTTAGCAACGGGCAGATCTATTTCAAGGATCCGCGCTTGCTGGAGCACCGCCCGGAGCGCGTCCTGAGCCTGTTTGAATTTCAGGCGCGGCACGGTCTCGCGCTTGCATCCGAGACCGAGCGGCGCATTCGCGATCAGTTGCCGCTGTTCCGGCAGCACGTCGAAGCCACCGCGGCACACTGGCCTGCCCTGAAGCGGATTATGCTGCTCCCGCACACCTACCGGGCATTGGAGGCGATGCGCGAAGCCGGCGTCTTGTACGCGCTGTTCCCCGATTTCGAATTGGTGGACTGCTTAGTGATTCGTGACTTCTACCACCGCTATACCGTGGACGAGCACACTCTGGTGGCCATCCGCGTGCTGAAGGAGCTTCCGAGCGCGACCGAGCGCATCGACCAACGCTTCGCGTCCCTTCTGGGGGAGATCGACCACGCCGAGCTGCTGCAACTTGCGCTGCTGTACCACGATCTCGGCAAGGGGGTGGAGGGGCGGCCACATCAGGAGACCAGCGCGGAAATGGCTGACCTTGGGATGCAGCGGATCGGGTTGGATGATCCCCTAGCCCGGGAGACCGTGATCCAGCTCGTGGCCGACCACCTGAAGATGTCGGAGGTGATGACCAAGCGCGACCTCAGCGAAATGTCGGTCTTGGAGGACTTCAAGCAGGAGGTCAAGACCTTGGAGCGGCTCAAGCTGCTGACGTTGATGACCTATGCCGACACCGTCGCCGTGAACCCTTCGGCACAGACCAACTGGCGCAAGGAACTGCTCTGGAGAATGTACCGGGGCACCAACTCCATCTTTCAGCGGGACCACGGCGACCGGCGTATCAACAAGAGCACCGTTGCGGACTGCCTGGACCAAGCTTCCGATCCGGCCGAGAGAGAGCGCCTGAAGCGCTTCCTGCGAGGCTTTCCGGAGCGCTACGTGCGAACGCACACGCCAGAAGAGGTCCGTCGGCACGCGGAGCTGGCGAGCACTGTCGATGCAGGCCGGGCGATCGCCAAGTGCATCTGGGAAGGCGGCTACCTTGAAGTGCTCGTCCTGTCGCCGGATCGGCCGTTCCTGTTCGCCTCGCTGTGTGCCGGCATCACAGCTTCAGGGGGTGACATCGTCAGCGCCGAGGCCTTTGCGAACGAGGAAGGGCTCGTGCTGGATTCGTTCCGCGTCACGCCGAACACGACAGTGGGTGAGCTGCGGCAAATGGACCGCGCCCAGATCGAAGAACTCGAGCTGAGACTGCAAGGGCTGGCCGAAGGTACGATCGACGCATCCGGCCTGCGCCAGTGGCGCGTGCGCGCGCCCTACAGCCGTCGCAATGGCGAGCCGCCCTCGGTGTCGTTCGACAATGACACTTCTGCTCGCGCTACCATCTTCTTTGTCAACACTTCGGACCGACCCAAGCTGCTGCACGATCTGGCGAGCACGTGCTCGAGCAGGGAGTGCAATATCGATGTCGTGCTGAGCCACACGCAGGGCAGCCTGGCGATGGACACGTTCTATCTGACCCGCTGCGGCGAGAAACTTCCGGAGCAGATCTGCGAGCTGCTCAAGGATGATCTGCTAGAGGCTTGCGCGCCCGGCTAGCGACCGCCCAGTCGTTCGACCCGGTCATTCCATGACGTCGGCGGGGACGGGTAGATCCATGCGTCCGTCGGCCGACGAGTCGATGGCCGCAACGATGAGGCGCGACCCAATTCGAGATTTCAGAGGCCACTAAGCGTCAGGTTGGTTGACCGCGTCGTCGCGGTAGATCCGATCCATCACGTTGACCACGTGCCGGACGGCAAGGTTGTCGTCAATCGTCAGTATGTGCGCGCCGGATTCCACTGCAAGCGTGGCCGCCACGGCCAGACCCGCGGCGCGCTGTTCGGCACTGGCACGAATCGACTCGGTGTAGAATCGCTTGCCCGTCAGAGTGACTTGCAGGCCCTGGGCAGGAGGGGCCAGGCGGCGCAGGTTTCTCAGCAGGTTGAAGTTCTCGTAGCCCTGCTTGCCGTGCTCCAGCCCGGGGTCGAGGACGATTCTCTGGCGTGCGATGTTCGACTTGTCGGCCCGCAACAGCGACGCGCTAAAGTCGTGCCGCACGACTTCTTCCAAGTTCGTGAGCGGCTCCATCCGCGACCACTGCTCGGGTGCGCCGCGCATGTGTCCTAGGATCAGCGCTGCGTCGGTTCCATTGACGGTTGGTGCCATTAGCCGATCGTACGCAAGGCCGCTGAAGTCATGCACGATCGATGCGCCCAGATGGGCGACCCGGTACGCCGTGTGGGAGTGGGCCGTCACGACGCTGACCGGCACCTTCAGTTCGTTGCTGAGCTTGCGCACTACCGGGACCAGCAGCGGCAATTCGTCCTCGGCGTCGGGAATGCCGGACACCGGGCTCAGAGGCAGGGCCTGCACCTCTACGATATGGACCCCCGCAGCCTCGAGCGCAAGAGCCCGGCTCAGAATCGCGCCAGGGTCCGGCTTTGCTGCCTTGCTGCCTTTCGCGAGGTTGATGCGTACCGACAGGAAGGTGGTCACTCCCAGTGTGACGTGCTCGTTGGGCAGGCTCCACAGGGCCCTTGTGCGTTGAAAAGCCATCGCTTATCCGAATTCGAACCCAGCCGTCGCGTAGACCTCATCGGAGTGAGAGTGCAGGGTGGGGGGGGCTCCCCCGCGCAGCATCATTCGCTCAAGCCGGCGGACCGGCTGAAAGCCGAGTTCGGTAGCCAGTTCGCGTGCGGACCGATTCGAAGGCAGGAAATCCCAGAATACGCGCTCGCCCTGTCGACTTTCAAGCGTTGCTCGCAGGACGGAGGCAGCGGCGCGCGCGTTTTTGGCCACGCACGGGCCGACGAACCAGGCCGAAGAACCGGGACGTCCGAAGGCAAAGCCTTCCGCGCAGCTGGCGCCTGTGACAGAGGAGTCCTTGCAGAGGTCGCGCAACAACCGGGACCGGTCGTAGCTGCAGGCCTCCCGGTCGATCTGTTCCAAGGCGGCGGACAGCGTCCCGATGCATCGAGCCGAATCCCGGCCGCCCCGGCCCGGACTGCCTTCGGGCGGCCGTTCCCAGCGCTCGATCAGTTCGGTGCTGACGAATCCGACCTCCTCGTAGAGCGGTTTTCCCATCGAAGTAGCGTCTAGGCCACACATGTGGGTTCCGCGGAGTTCAAGCCAGTCCAGCGCATGCTGCATCAAAGCCCTGGCGATGCCCTGTCTTCGAAACTCGGGCAGGACCAGCACCATGCCGATCCACGCCATCTCCGACCCGTAGCGCACCGCCGTCGTGCTGCCCGCGACGACGCCCTTCGTTTCGGCGACGAAGCAGCCATCGGGCTCGAGGCGTAGCAGCCGCTGCCAGTCCTCGGGGGTCTGGTTCCACCCGGCCGCGTGCTTGAGGCGCATCGCGCTCGGAATGTCGGCATTCCGCATCTGCCGGATCATGCGGTTCTGCGTCTCCACTGATAGTAGGCCGTGCCCGCCAGTACCAGCACGACGGAGAGACCGATCCACAGCATCGCAGTGAAGTTGCGGTCGTATGCTTGTGACCCGAAGAGCGTGCTGGCCATCAGGGCGGGCGCTCGCGCCGGGACGCTCAGAGCCAGAAAGCGGCCCAGTCCGAGCGGAGACAGGCCTGCTGCGTAGCTCATCGCATCCTTCGGGGTGCCAGGAAGCAGGAACAGCACGAAGATAGCGACGTGGCCCTTGCGCGATTGGAGCGTTTCGTCGATTCGAGCAAGCTCTTCGCTGCCGATCATCCGCTCGACGACCGGCCTCCCCACCGCCTTGGCGAAGCCGAAGTCGAAGGCGGCGCCCAAGAGGATGCCGATGATCGAGTAGAAGAAGCCCCAGCCCGCGCCAAACACGTAGCCAGCAGCGAACTGGGTGATCTCGCCCGGGATGGCGAACACCACCACCTGCAGGAACTGGATCCCAATGCAGATAAGCGGCCCGGCGATGCCGTCCTGCCGCATCCACTGCACGAGCTGGTCGTGCTGAGGTAATCGGTCAAGCCACCCAAGCCGCCAGGCAAGCGCCAAGATCGCGACTAGTCCTGCCGCGCCGGCGATCGCCCACCACTTGGCGCGTGGGCGCGTCGGACGCTCGCCTGGCGCTGCCTGCTCCATGTCGTATTCTATGACGCGATGATGCTGCACGAGCCGATGACGCTAGTGACAGACTACGCGTTAGGCGCATTGTGCGTCCTGCTCGCCATTCGGATGCGCAGCAGGGGCTTGCCGCAGAACCGGTCGGACTGGACGGCGGCCCTGTTCGCGTGCGCCCTTGCAGCCTTCGCAGGCGGCACGTACCACGGCTTTCTTCCGTGGATCGACGACACTGTCGCGGCGGTCCTGTGGCGCCTGACGCTGCTCGCAATCGGCTGGGCCGCCTATGCGGCTGTGGTCGCTACGTGCCGCGCTCACCTGGGCGTTCGCCAAGGGACGGTGATTTGGATCGCGCGGGCGCAACTCGGGATCTACGCTCTCGCGGCGATTGCCAGCGGAGAGTTCATCGTTGCGATCGTCGACTATTCCCTAGCCTTCGCGTTCGTGCTGATAGCGCACGCTTGGGCTTGGCGCAAGCACGGCGATAGCGCCGCGCTAACGGTGGTCGGCGGCGTGCTCGTGACCTTCGCGGCGGCAGGCATCCAAGCGGCAGGGATTGCGCCGCACGAGGCCTTCAACCATAACGACCTCTACCACGTGGTGCAGATGGCGGGCACCGCGCTCTTGTATCGAGGAGCGCTGACGTCCGCCTGCGGGTCGCCCTAGCCTCGGGCTATTCGATCCAGCCGTGCTCGTCCTGCACGCTAACCATCACGGCTAGGATGTCGTTCCATGTTTGCGGATCCATCATCACGGCGTTGGGGAACATGCACCCGTCCCAGCAAATGTGACGGCATGCCTTCGTGAGGTGGCCGTCCCCGTCTCGCAGCCAAAAGCCCGCGTGGCGGGTGATATCGAGCCGCCCGTTCGGGTCGGTGGCCTGACAGTGCCGGCCGGTGCGGTCATGGCTGCCGCTGCCGAAGACAGTGCCGTCATTCTGGGCCACGTGGAAGTCGTTGGTCCACGGGCGCAGGGCACCGGTCACCTGATGCAGGGCGTTGTCCAGCAGGGCACCGTCATTCCACGCGAAGTCACTTGGCAGGATGGCGTGCTCCGGTGCGTTATAGCCCAGCGTGTAGAGCAAGGTATGGGCCATGTCGGCTTGGAATCCGACGTGCTCATCATCCACGGCTTCAAGGACTTCCAGCATATGCTTCCAGCTGTGCATGCTGCCCCAACAGATCTCGCCTTCTGCGGAGAGGCGTTCGCCGTGATCGGCCGCGATCGCCGCCGCCTGCCGGAACGTCTCGACTACGTTGGCGGTGTTGCCCGCAGGGTCCTTGGCCCAGTCCTCGACCCCGCTGGCTGAGTCAATGCGGATCACGCCGGTCGGGCGGATGCCCCACTGCGTGAACTTGCTGGCGATGGCGCACGCCTTCCTGATGGCGCTCAGGAAGGCCTCACGCCCCGCGCCCGGATCGATCGCTGCTCCCCCGCCGGTCGGCTCCCAGACCGGCGCGACAACGGAGCCGATCGCCAAGCCGCGCCCCGCGAACTTGTCGACCCAGGCCTTGAGCTCATCGTCCGTGCTGTCAATGCCGATGTGCGGCGCGGACAGGAACAGGTCCACGCCATCGAACTTCCTGCCATCGACCTCGGCATTGGCGGTCAGGTCAAGCATGGTCTCGAGGGCGATGGGCGGTTCGTCATCCGGCCCGTCTCCGCCCTTGCCCACGACTCCAGGCCAAGCGGCATTGTGCAGTTTCGGGAAGTTGTTGCGGTCGTCCATAGTGATGCGAATCAATGATATCGCATTGTCACCCACGGATATCGCCGGGCGCGCCCTCTATCGGAGTCGGAGGCGGCTCGAGAGCCGGACGATCGCGTCCGCGTGCGCGGGGCCACGGGTGCGGTGCACCCGCCAAGCTCTCGTCTCGGGGTCAGGGAGCGGTGATTTCTAGTGCCGCGGTAGCTCGTGTCTCCTCGTTAGTCCGTGCCCGAAGTGCCTGGTACTTGGTCAGAGCCTCGCGGGCTTGGTCCCGCATACCCGTCCTTTGATACGCCTGGGCCAGCTGGTAATGCACGCTCCCGTCGGTGTCCAGGCTGACGGCCGCACGCAGGTGCTCCACCGCCTTGTCCGGCTCGTCGACGGCAAGGTACGACCTGCCGAGGTCAAGCCTCGCCGATTGGGGTGGGTTCGGGGCCGCTAGGGCGCTCTCCAGCAGGGGGATGGCACTGCGAAAATCCTGTGTCTCGGCCAGCAGGTTGCCGAGCATGGCAGCCCATCGGGGGTCGCCCTTGTCAGTTTGGTGGAATTTCTCCAACAAGGGCCGGGCTTCCTCGACGCGGCGTGCAAGGTAGAGCAACTCTGCCATCTGTCTTTCCAGTGCGCCATCTTGCCGGCGGATCGCCAGCGCCGCTCGGGCGGCGTCGGCTGCCTCGGAAAACTCGGATCGCACCGCCAGGAGATCCGCGATAAGAGTCAACTGATCCACCGATTCGGGAAGCCCTCGCAAGCTGTGGAAGGCATCGTCGGACAGCGCAGCGTAGGCTCTCGCTGCCCAGTAGAGTTCCTCGGACGATGCCTGGGCCGATATGGGCACGATGCGGTCGAACTGGCCGAGCTTGAATGCGCACTCGGCGGAGTCGGGTGCCGAACAGCCATCTTCGGGAAGAGAAGCGGCGCGGGCGCGCTCGACCTGTGCCCAATCCAAGCGGCCGGCTTGCTCATACAGGGCGGTGAGGGCTTCGTGGTCGGAGCGCCTTCCCGGCCCTCTGGACATCGCCTCGCGGAACAGGTACAGGGCGCTTGGGAGCTGCTTCGTTGCCAGGCGCGTGTACGCCAAGAGGCGCAACATGTGCTCGGATTCGGGATCCCGCTCCTTCAACCCTGCGATGGCATCGGATGCGAGTTGCTCGTAGCAGCGCACCAAGCCGGCATGCGGAAACGGATTAGAGCCGTCCTGTTGCCTGAGCTTCTTCCAAGCATCCGACGCTTCGGCGTGCTCTCCTACCGCTTCGAGGGCGTCGCCCAGCAATGCGCGAGCGAAGGGGTGTTCTGGATTCAACCGGACCGCTTGGCGCAACGGCTCGACTGCGGCGGGAAAATCTCCTAGCCGCGTGTAGGTGGCCCCGAGGAAAAAGTGCGCCGGAAACGACGATGGCATCGCCGACGCGGCCGAGCGCAGGGGAAGGACAGCAGCGCTGTCCTGGCCGCTCAGATGCAGTGCCATCCCTAGATTGGCCTGTAGCGCCGGTTCGCCCGGGTAGCTGCTGGCCAGCTGGCCGTAGAGCTCCGCAGCCTCTGCGAAGCGCTCCTCCTGCATTGCCTTGCCGGCTCGGGAGGCGATCACCGACGGCTCGCTCTGCCCGAGGAGGGCGGTGACGGGTGCTAGGAGCAGCGCGATTCCGAGGACGGTAGGCCAAGAATGGCTTGGCGCTCTCAACTCGCTCTTTGGCATCGTGGCACCACTCGGCTCTATGATGGCATGCGAATTCCCGCTTGCGACCTTGTTAACCGGCCGCTCTGCGCCCACCCACAGCGGAGGTCCGAATCGCGGTGCCCAGATCCCTGCGCTCGAACGTTGGCGGTTGTAGGAAGAGGGATATTCCGATTCGTCATCGGAGCCTGATGGTACCGGTGCGTTTGTGCTTCACACCTAACTGGGGCAAGGAAAAGGGGCCTGCCCGAAGGCAGACCCCGACAATCGGCCCACTCAGCGCGCCGGTTAGAAGCTGAACCTCAGCCCGATACGCGCGACACGCTCGTTCGAGGCGCTAGTGATGGTCATGAATCCCCCGCTGTTCACGTTGTCGTTGAAGCGGCCGAACTGAGGAGTGTTCGTGAAGTTGAAGAACTCGGCCCGGAACTGCGCCTCGGCGGTCTCCCCGATCGGGAACTTCTTGAAGATGCTCAGGTCGAGGTTGGTGACTCCCGGTGTGTCGAGGATATTGCGCCCTGAGTTGCCAAAGCGCTGCTCGGTGATGCGCGCGAAGGAACTGGGGTCGTAGTAGTGCTGCCCCGGACCGACTCCGCCCAGCTTCCTCACTGGGCCGACTTGGTCTGCGGTCTGGAACGCGCTCGCGGCGTTCAGTGAGCTGCCAGACGCACGGATGCTCCTCGGTGTGCCGGTGAACATAGCCACGATGCCGCTGACCTGCCAGTTGCCCAATACCGTGCCGACCGCTGTGTTGTTGTTCCGCAGGAACGGCAGATCGTAGACGAAGCCCATCTGGAACATATGTGTACGATCATATCCGGCCCTAGACCGATTGCGGTGGAACACGTCCGGGTGGTCCCAAGCGACTCCGGCCCAGCCTTCGTCGTCGGTCATGCCGAGGGCTTTAGACCACGTGTACGCCCCCTTGAGCATCACGCCGCTCGAGAAGCTGCGGTTGATGGCCAGTTGCAGGGAGTGATAGTCCGAGTTCAGGTAGCTGTCCCACATGTTGATGTTCTGCCTCCGTCCGGTAATCGCAGCGTAGGGGCGCCCGGCGTTGCCCTCTCCCGGCCTCGACGCATTGATGTCCTGATCGCCCAGCATGTCCACCGACCGGGTTGCCACGTACCCCAGCGAGGTGATCACCTCGCCAGGCAGGCGCCGTTCCACGGTGAAGTTCCAGGAAGCGATGTAGCCGCGGTTCAGGGTGCCCTCGTAGGGGCTGCGGAAGCCGGCGGTCAGAGGTACTTCGATGACGCCTTGGTCCAGATCCGGCCCGACGACGGGAGGAATTCCATCAGAGAGCTTACGGAAGAGCTCGAACGTGTTGTCGCGTTGGAAGGTCAACGCAACGGTTATTGGGTACTGGCCGCGCATCGGGCGCGAAAACGGCATCGGGCTGTAGTTGAGGCCAAAGCCAGTCCGGATCACTGTCTTGTCGTCGACGCGATAAGCCACGCCCGCGCGAGGCGACAACAGGCCACTGCTCACGTCGATGCCAGCGTTCTTAGGTGTGCTGCCGCGGCCGCCCATGTACATCAGGTTGGTGTTGGGATCGTAGCGCTCGATGCCCTTGCCGCGTGCGCGCGTCATCAAGGGATAGTACTCGTAGCGCAGACCCAGGTTGACGGTTAGGTTGGGCGAAACCTGCCACCTGTCGGTGATGTAGCCAGCGAACTGCCATTCGGCGCCAGTCGCCAGCACGTGCTGGATCGCCTTGCGCATACGCCATGTCTCGCCCAGGAGGAAGGCCGCATATTGATTGAATTGGCCGGGCGCGGCCCCGCCATTGAGTGACGTGACATCGCCATCGAAGTCGATCACGCCGCGCGGGCCGCCGCCAAGCTCGGGCTGCCAGTGCGCCAGCTTCAGGAGGATGCCGTCAAATCCGAAGCGGATCTGGTGCGTGTTCTTGATCCAGGTGAAGTTCTGGCTCGTCGTGTAGTTTTCCTCGACGCGGTCGAGCGGCTGCCAGCCGGGTGCGCCCAAGCGGGTGTAGGGCCCAGGCTGGATCCGTGGAAAGCCGATTTGCCGCGGGTCCGGCCCGCCCAGCCCCGGGATTCCGAGGCCGAAGTCCTTGCCCAAGTCGGTAGGATTGACGAACTGGTCCTGCCGCCAGTATCCGACCACGCCGTCGTAGAGGAATGTCGGCGAGAACGTGTACGTGTGGCCGAACGTGCCCAGGTTCACGTATGTCTCTGCATTGCCCGGACTGCCGCCCGGAGCCGGTCCGCCTGCGTCGCCGAAGATCGGGCTACCTGAGACCGGGGCGTCCATGAAGCCGTGCTTGGCCCACAAGGAATACTTGTCGTTGACCGTGAAATTGATCTTGCTGTCATAGTACGCACGGTCGAACGGTGGGGAATCTGAAGAATGGAAGTTGTTGTTCGTGCCGGGCTGGTTAGGCTCCGGGATGTACGTCTGAATCAGCCGGGAGATCGGGCTCTGTAGGCTGCCCGGAATCATCTTGTTCGGGAACAGCGCCCGACCAGTGCCATCGGCATTGCCCGTGTACGGGTTGTAGATGTCATCCTCGTAGGCGCTGAAGTCTCCCATCCGCTGGTCCATGGTCGGCACTTCGTCGCCTGTGCGAACGCCCGAAATCGCCTGGGTCGTGTTGTCGTAGCTGAAGAAGAAGAAAAAGCGATTCTTGACGAACGGCCCACCGATCGTGCCGCCGAAGTTGTTGAAGTGGCTCGTGGGCTTGTCTGCGGCAAAGTAGTTCCTCGCTCGCAGGCTGTCGTTGTCATGGAACAAGAACGCGGATCCGTGCAACTCGTTCGTGCCCGACTTGGTGATCACGGTCGTTGACGCCCCGCCGGACAGGCCTTGTTCGGCCTCGCCCGAGCCGGTCGTGATGCTCACGGTCTCGATGGTCTCGGCCGGCGCGATGTAGCCGGCGTGGTGCGGCAGCCAGACGTTGATGCTGGCAGCGCCGTCGATACGCGTGACGTTGTTGTTGCGATTTGTCCCGTTGACGTTCGTGCTCAGAGCGCGCGCGGGAGTGTCGAGGATCGAGTTCTGGAACCTCGCCGGCGTCGCGCCGGGCACGAGGTTGACCAGGCTCTGGTAGTTGCGGAAGTTCGGCAGCGGGAAGTTCGTGATCGCCCTTTGAGTGATCTCCGAACGAGTGTCCGCCTTCTGTGTCTGCAACTGCGCGGCTGAAGCCTCGACCGTGACTTGTTCGGTTACTTGGCCCAGGACCAAGCCGACATCGACTTGTGACACGGCGTTCGCCGTGACGCTGACACCAGTCTCGGTGTGAGTGCGGAATCCATCCGACGTGATCTCCACGTCGTAGGATCCGATGGGCACATTTACCAGACGGAACAGCCCGTCCCCGCCTGTCGACGAGGTCAGTTCCAAGCCCGTGCCAACGTTTACCGCGCTGACACTGGCACCTGGAACGACAGCGCCGGTTCCGTCCGAGACGGTTCCGACGATTGAGCCGTACAGCACCTGCGCTGAGGCTGGCGCCGCCGAGCTTAGCACCAACGCCGTAATCGCAACGGCCATGGCACACAAGCTAAGCGCTTGCTTTGTCATTCGTGAATCCTCCGTTTGAGCGTTTGGCTGCCAAGCTCGCGCTCTCGACCGCCACTCTGTTCAACCCCTGTCGCATCGTGTGTTTCGCCTTGACAGGCGCGAGCACTAAACGGTTAAACTCTTGCACAAAGTTAAGGGATTGTCAAATCGGAGCATAAGGCATTGGAGAAACAGCAGATAGTTCCATTTGAAAGCTGTCGATGCACGCTCCAGCCCCAGCCGACCTCGCCGCCTACACCGCGGGGAAGTCCCGTCTCGAGATGCTGACCAACTAAGCTTGAACTTGGCGATGCGTCTTTCGCGAGGGGCCCGTTGGACGGCGCTGCTGGCTGTGTTGTGCCCGGCGGCCATGGCACCTGCCCAGATTCGTTTCCGCCCGGCTACCGAGGACTCGGGTATCGGCTTCACGTTGCGCCACGCCCCGACCGAGAGGAAGCGCATGATCGAGACAATGGCGGGCGGGCTGGCTGTCTTCGATTTTGACGGCGACGGCTTGCAGGACATCTATTTCACGAACGGTGCGGCCGGGGAGAGCATGCGCAAGGAATCGCCGAGATACTCGAACCGACTCTTCCGTAATCTCGGCGGCATGCGGTTCGAAGATGTCACTGAGGCTGCCGGTGTGGAGGGGCTCGGCTACTCCATGGGGGCTGCGGCAGCCGACTTTGACAACGATGGGCACGCAGACCTGTTCGTCGCCGGTGTCTTCCAGAACACCCTTTTTCGCAACCTCGGGGACGGCACGTTCGAGGACATCACGCCGCTGTCGGGAATTTCCAGCGCCGAGTGGGCCGTGGCAGCCGGGTGGTTCCACTACGACGGCGACGGGCTTGCAGATCTCCTCGTGGTCAACTACGCCGACTGGACGCCGGACTTTGACCGCTATTGCGGAGACCGCGAGCGCGGCTTGCGAGTCTATTGCCATCCGAAGTATCTGACTCCCATCGCCAATCGTCTGTACCGCAACCTCGGCTCGGGGCGCTTCGAACCGGTCGAGGCGCAAGCTGGGCTCAGCGCGTTTGCCGGGCGGGGCATGAGTGCGGCTTTTGCGGACTTCGATGGCAACGGCCGCATGGACGTCTTCGTGACCAATGACAACCTGCCGAACTTCCTGTTCTTGAACCAAGACGACGGCAGCTTCACCGAAGACGCCCTGCTGGCAGGGGCGGCGCTTCTCGACCACGGTCGCCCAGTCGCGTCAATGGGAGTGGACGTTGGCGACTTCGATGGCGATGGCTTGGCGGACCTGTCGGTGACGGCCCTGAGCAACGAGACGTTCCCGGTGTTTCGAGGAGCTGGCGGCGGCAATTTTCGGGATGCGACCGTAGCCTCCGGGTTGGCCAAGGCCTCGCGGTCCTACGCAGGCTGGGGTAATGTGTTTGCCGACTTTGACAATGATGGCTGGCTGGATCTGTTCACGGCCAATTCTCACGTGAACGATCTGGTGGAAGATTTCGAGCCGTTTGCGTATCGACAGCCGAACACCGTGTTCCGCAATCTCGGCGGGAGCTTCGGAGATGCCGTGGAGGTTGGCGCGGTCGGCACTCACCGGGGAGCGGCTGTGGCAGATTTCGACGCTGACGGCCGCTTGGATGTCGTGGTGAGCGCGCTGGGCGAGCCATCGAAACTGTTTCGAAACGTATCCGAGCAACGGCACGCTTGGATCGCCCTGCAATTGATCGGCGAGCAGTCAGGGCGTGACGCCCTGGGTGCTAGGGTCCACGTTGACGGACAGACTCGCTGGGTAAAGAGCGCGGCAGGCTACGCCTCGTCAGCGTTGCGACCGGTGCATTTCGGGCTCGGCACAGCCGGCCGGCCGGTCTCAGTCCAGATCGACTGGCCCAGCGGACGGCAGCAACTTCTAGAGGATGTTCCCCTCAATCGCACCACCGCAGTCCATGAGCCTCGCTAGACTCCTTGTCTCGGCACCAGGTTGACGATGAAGTCAAGTTCGATCGAGGGGGCCGAGTCCCTGCCGGTTTGACGCTCGGCTTCAGCCGGTTGCGCCGAGCGATCGGGACGTTATCAGCACGCCCGCACCGTTCGCGCCCGGGTCGAAATCCCGCCTGCTATCATGCGGCCATGGCCGCTCCCAGCACGGTTCGAGGTGCCCGCACCGACCCGGCTGCGGGACAACCGGTGGAGTACCCCTACTCCGACGGCAAGGTCCTGATGGAGACGGATCCG
>JAJDZN010000332.1 GCA_022824585.1 Bryobacterales bacterium
GGAAGGGCCGCGGGCGGGGGGGTGGCGGCCCACATGGGGGGGGGGCGAAGGGGGGCGCTGTCTCGGGCCAGCCCGCCCCCCTCTGGGGGGCGGGCTGGCCAGAGACAGCTTGGGCCGGATTTTGCGGGCGGGGCGGCGAGGAAGTCGCGGCGTGCGAGGGGTCGGCAGGACGGCCCCGAGGACGCACGGTGCCCGGACGTGGCGAGGGGGTGGGGTGGAGGCGGCTCGACCAGCCTCTACGGCAGGCGAGGAACCAGCGGGGACGCTCGGTGACGGCGGCAACGAGCAGGCGCAGGAGGCGGGCGAGCATGAAGGCTCCGAGGAGGGACGTGGGATAGGATGCTTCTAGTGTACATTATCTGAGGACAGGCGACAAGGGGGAGGGAAGGAGTGAGTTGAGAGAAGTGAGCAGTGAGAGGAGAGGGGGAAGTGCGCTCGGGATGCGTGTGCGGACGGGGTGACAGGTTGCGCTGGGACTGGCTGTGGCGCTGGATCCCGGCTGAAGACGCCGGGATGACGGGGGACTGGGAAGGGGACGCGGGGATGAGGGGGATGTGTCCACTCTGTCAGGCCGATGTGTCCAGTTTTTGGCCCGATGTGTCAACTTTTCGGCCGAATGTGTCCAGTCTGGTGGGGCATGTGTCCAGTTATGGGCGGCGGTCGCGTGGGGCTCAGAACTTTCGGGTGACGCGCACCTAGTTGTGGGAGGCGTTAGAGCGAGGGATCTAGGTACCGGTCACTCGCATTAGTGTCCGACGAAGCGATCCAAGCAAATATTTGGTACGGATGACGTGTGATCACAAAGGCATCAAACATGCGTGCTTCTTTGACGGCCTGCGATGCTCGAGCAGCCATTGCTGCCTCCACTTGTGGCAACGTGAAGTGCGACTGTTCTCTCCGCCACAGCGGATGGCCAATGATTGCGACTCGACCGCTTAGGGGTTCAACGATCGCGGGAAGCGTCCCGAGTCTCTCAAAACGAAGTCTGGGCAGCGCCTCTTGCTGGAATCCGTCGACAAATGCCTGCGTCTGCTTGCTGGCAAGCTTTTCCCAGCGAGCAAAGGTCGGCTCTCGTCCCAGTGCTGCGTCGGTCAGGTCGAGCGCGAGTCGCCAGTCGAGCCAACCATGGAGTTGCCGATTGTCGTAACTCCGTAGGCAGTCTGGGCAAGCAGCGTCGCAGGTCTCCGCGTGCTCGGGCGTTTCAAACGATTCGCCAAGCTCGTCGCGCATCCTACGTAGAACACGCAACATTGACTCAGGTCGCGCGAGGAAGGCCGCATATCCGGCGCCATTTTCAAGGCGGTCGGCGAGAAAGACGCGCGCGGTTTGCCCGCGACCACCCCGCCGAGGCTGCAGTCCGATCTGAAGCTCCCGGGAGTCCACATCTAGCTCAGACGCGCTGGCGCGGCGTAGCAGCTCAGCGAACGACCACAGCGCTGCCATCCCACCCGGCATTGCGTCGCGGTCGCGTGGGACGAACCCACCGGGGATTGGAAGCTCGGGACGATCAAACGCCAGGACCAGAGCGTCTGTGCGCTTGACATAGCCGATGGCACCAGACTCGTCCGGCTCATCTTCAGGCTCATCAAGTCCTGAGTCGCGTCCATATAAGTCAGGCTGGGGGACGATCACCTCATTACCACGTCGAAACATTCCGAACATATCGCCATTGTTGTCATTCACGACAAAAACGTCAGCCTCAGCGTGTCGACTAACAGTGACGGCACCGACAACAAACGGGCTTGCTTCCTTGGATTCGATTCCGAGTTGAGGCAAAGGCAAAATAGGTCCACGTTCAGTTTCGTCGTCGAAGTCCCTCGCCACGTACGTCGTTCGGAATCCGCGAGGCTGAAATAGCTCGAATTGCTCGATGGTTTGGCTATTGCAGACGAGACACTCACCTTGACGCTCTCCCCGAACGACCTCAATTGACTCGCATGCAGCGCATCGAGCGACTGGCAGCGACTCTCCAAGCGGGTCTACAGAGAATGGGTTTTGACCTCTAAACCCCCACGCGGCAAACCCCGCGCACACATGTATCTCTTTGTCCCGGAGAACTTCTGATCCGGGCGCGAATTCCGAGATGGCAATCTCGAGGTCGCGCTGCGCAACGATTGCACGGTCGTTTTCCCACTGACTGGCTGGCGGCCCGTGATAGAGGTCTCGTGATCGAGTGGGGAAGCCGAACATCGGCAGCACCCCAGCGGAGGCCAAGCGTTCGCTAAGTTCTTGCTGCGTAAAGTTGACATTTGAGACCGCGTCGTCAATTACGCGCACCAGACCCTCACGCAGCCAAGGCACGAGCTGTCTCCGTTCGCGTTGATCCAGACCAGTAAAAGCTGTGATTCCTTCGGCTATTTGCTCAATCTCATTGGACTCGCGCAACCACGACGACACGGTTGTGCGGTAATGGGGCTTCCAGTTGACCGCTCGACCAAAGGCGCCGTGGGTGCTGTCGCGGCCGGTTCGCGGACGCTGCAGGGGCGGAAGACTCCGAAAGGCGCGTCGAAGACACTCCGCAGCGACAACACGGCGGCTGATTTGCGGTTGTCGCAAGTCCAAATACGGCTGCGGCGGTGGCGTGCCGACCATGCGTTGCGGCTGATTGAAGTGAAAGTCGTCATGCGCTCGGTCGCGGCACAGCGTCAGCGCGTACGCGAACGGCTGGCCGGTCCTACCAGCCCGCCCGACGCGCTGCTGATAGTTGAATCGCTCCGGCGGCATGTTGGCCATGAGCACAGATTCCAGCGAACCGATGTCGACGCCGACCTCCATGGTGGTCGTCACACTGAGCGCGTCGATACTGTGGGTCAGCCGGTTCTCACGCGGTGGCTCGAGGCGCGCTCCCTTGAACCAGCGCTGACGTTCGCGCTGGACTGCGAGCGGGCGCGTCTGCCCAGTCAACTCCTCAACGCGGAGCCGACGCGGCATATCGTTCCGGGCCAGCCAGCCGTAGTAGTCGTCGAAAATACGCGCGCCTGGGGTCTTGTGAAGGTTGTTTGCCAGACAGGCGCCGTTTGTGCAGACTCCAGCGCTTGCATGCAAGTGCACGCGGGCACATGTCTGGCAGACCCAGACTGGTGCCTCCGGCTGTGCCAGCACTACCTCGAACGGGGCGTCAAGATCGTCTAGTGCAAGACGCCAGTTCACTTCGACAATGCCAGAGGCGCGTAAGGTTTCTTCGACAGCATCCTGAAGATCTTCGGTTGCCACGCCGTGCACCTCGGCGACAGCGCTGACATAGTCCGTGAGCACTTGCGGTGGGCGTGGGGCATGTGTCCAGCGGGACCCTGGCCGCCGTCCAGCCAGACCAAGAATGCGAATCAAGCTGAGAGTCAGTTGCGCCACACCTTCGCCACACAGTGGAATGGTCGACACAGGCTTACTACGGGGCGCGACGTATCCCAGGCGGGCGGATTCCAAGTCCCGACTCGCCCTGCCGAATAGGACATCAGTGACATGTATCGCAAAGGGCTGTAAATGGTCACTTGTGGCTCGTGCCCGTTGCTCCTGGGAATCGAGCGGCTCCCATTCGCCATCGGGCGGATCGTAAATTCGCCACCACGGCTGGCCGTACCAATCTTGTACCGAGGCGCCTGGACCCGCCGGATTCACGCCCAGGTGCACCAGGCGATCCCTCAGCGCCAGGAGCAAGTCTCCCCAGCCACGACCACTCGGCTGCGCTTCGAACTCATCGATCAGACGCTCATGCTCCGGATCAGCCACATTTCGGGTGCGTAGCAAATAGGCAATCCAGACTTCTGAGTGCAGTTGTCGCAGACGGTGAGCGGCTGCCGTCTCCGATGGAGATAGCGGCTCGGCGGCCGCGGCCCGCCGCAGGATGTCGGCAGGAGAACTGGACTCCTCCAGTTCGGTGCGTACGAGCTGACGAACGAGGTCGCGAAAGTGGTTTAGCTCGAGCCCTGCGGCCGTGGCTGCTGCGTCCGCGCGACTATCGGTAAATACGATCGTTTTTGGCAGTTCGTTGCCGGAACCCAAGCTAGAGAGCAGCCGATCCGCGATGACCTGACCAGCCACGGCGACGCGGGTAGTGTGCGCCCGGATTGGCGAGCGAACGACGCCGCGGAAGAACAGCCGTGGGTTGCGATTCCACCCTCTCGATTGACAGTGCGGACAAGACTCGGGAAGCGCTGGCGGGGTTTGCTCGCCGAACGATGACGCGTTGAGCATGGTGCCTGTCGCGCCACCGAAACCGTTCGGTCGGAGTAGGCCCGTCCGGTGGTCGTACGAGGCAGGTAAGAACCTAAACTTGGCAGTGCTCGTTCCTTCAGGCGGTGTGTGCGTCCATTCCTTTCCGCGGCGGGTGATACGCCGTGGCCAGTACCACATGTAGTCGCCCCACTTACGCCTATGCACTGGTGGGACATCCCACGCACCGAGCTCTGTAGGCCCTGGTCCGAGATACCAGCACGATTCGTCGTTTCCCAGATCAGGCGGCCGAACCGCGAACCCGCCCAGGAAGGTCTCGCCGCACTGATCGCAGCACAAGAGTTCCAGAATCCGGCCACCGCACGCGCAGGTATGCGTGGGTCGCGCATATAGCTTTCCGATGCGGCGGGTAGGCGAGCGATAGCCAACGTCGATCTCATCGCAGCTAGGGTTGCTACATGCCCAAAGGCCGCGAATCGTCCGTACGAACATGTGTGCGCGAAATGTCGGCTCATCCATCCTCGCCTTGTCCCGGGAGATGGCGGCGAGGACAGCCTCGAGGGCTCGGTCATCACTCTCCGTGATGGGCGAGTCAAACAGACGCCGGTCTAACTCGGTTAGTGATGTCGGGCGCGGGTCCCCGGCCTCGTCGAGACACGCGCGGGCGAGCGAGGTGCGTAAGTCGTCGCGCTCAAGTGCCTTCCTCAGTCGTTCGTCGGTAGCCAGCGAAGCGTCAGAGCCGCCAAGCTCGCCATAGGCTGCCCGTGACAGCGGCCGACTTTGCCTGATCGCACTTCGTTTTCCGGGAATGATTTTGAACGACTCACGCGGAACGCCGAAGAACTGTTCAAGAAACTCCCTTCCCCCGACGTCCCGGGCCAATGACGCGCTGGTCGCGATGCAGCGAAGTTGACGCGACTCGGGACTCAGCCCTAGGCGGCGTAGCAAGTTCCGCATGACAAGCGCGACCTCGCTGCCTTGTGTTCCGCGATAGAGATGCAGCTCGTCAACAACCAGCGTGAACGTGTGTTCGTTGCTTGCGGCCAGCCAATCCTTGGTAAGGTCGAAAATCGGCTCCTCACGATCTCGCATGAGCATGACGTTGAGCATCGAAAAATTCGAGACCAAGATGTCGGGCGGCTGCGCCACCATGTCCCAGCGAGTCAGCAGTTCTCCGAGTCTGGGGTCCGGAAAGTGATGGCGAGTCGAGTGGTCGAGCTCTGCAATCGCGTCGCACTCTCGCTCCATAGCCAGAAGCTCTTCCGCCACCTCTCGAACGCGCTGATTCCGGTTGTACGTCGGTCGGTCGCCACGACCAAGGGTCACACCCGTGTATCGGCCAAAATAAAGGTGTCGTGTACCGGTTTCCCTAAGGCGTGCCACCGCGGACCGCAGCCGCGCGATCTGGTCTTCGACAAGCGCGTTCGTCGGGTAGAGGATCATCGCCCGCACGGCCGCCGGGCGCTTCGAGGCCGATCTGACGCTTTGCCATTGGCCGGTACCCTCGCGCCACCAGCGGCGTTCTCCACGGTCGTCGGACCACGTGCGCGACTCTGCCAATAGGCGGGCAAAAATGGGTAGCAGAAAGCACTCCGTCTTTCCAGATCCGGTGCCTGACGTGACGGCAGCATTGCGCTCTGGCATGCCGTTTTGCATTAGCGTCCCGAACGCTTGTGCTTGATGCTCTCGAAGACTGAACTCACCATCCTGGCTGAACAGCGATGCCCCAAGTTGATCAGCGGTGGCGCGGTCAATGCCCAGAGAGGCGCATGCATCAGTGATCGTTGTCGTGGACGGATAGGGAAGGACAGGCTCGATGATTGGATCCGTGAATACCATCCCGGGACGCTTCAAGAGGGCGCGTCGTTCCTTCAGGACTGCGGCATCGCGCAGCCACAGAGCCGTGTCGAAGTAGCGCAGATAGCTGTTACCGATTTCCTTATAGAGCTGAGAAGGTCCTCCACGGCCGCGCATTGCGTCGATCATGGAGAGATCTCAGTTGGCCGTAGGCGTGCCCACAGGCCGGCAGCGATTTCTGGCGGGACACCCTTGTAGCGTTGAGTTCCGTCATTGAACCGCCGCGGAGGATGGCCGCTACAGAGCATGGCGACGCGCTCGTAGAGGCCGGGTAGCTGCGCCCCGAGTCTGACGATGAGTTCACGCTGTCCGCGCTCGTAGGCCATGAGAGGCACACCAGTCCTCAAGGCTTCCAAGTGCTTGACGAGTTGGGGACTTCCAATACGCGCTTCGCCCGATCCGGACGGCGCGAACACATAGGTTCGCGGATATCTTCGAGTTCGATACGCCCCAGGCTCGTGGGCGTGTTCCGTGGAGATCCAGCTACCGGTCACTGCATCGAATACCTCAATGCCGCCTTGCGGAATTCGCCATTGGGGAAGCGCGGTGACAATCGCACGAATGTGCGGCAAATGTGAGAGCAGAAGCTCTGAAGGATGATTGGCCACGTGGATATCGAAGCCTAGGGCTTCAGACGTTAACTCAGCCGTCAGTTCGAGATCGTCGCGTCCGATCCCGTCAACGCAGACTCGGGCTGGCGCGTCGGCAAGTTGCTCGCAGCGGAGCGAGCCGCCGAGCGTCATTACGTGCTCGCGAATTGAGTCCAGTAACTGTTGCGACCTGAATCCTGCGAGCACGGCCGATCTTGAACTCGGAAGTGCAACCAGGACAGGCGGAGCAATAGTCCAGCGGTCAACTTGGTGCGTCGCCGGATTGAGCTTTACCTCGATGTGGCCAAGGCCGGCCAGCGTTCGAGCGAGGTCGGATGCGAACCAGGGTTGATCGTCAACCTGCCGCGCGAGCGTAGCGAATGCATGCCACGAACTCGTCCCAACTAGACAGATCGCGTCAAACACTGTGTTCAGTTCCGCTTGGAGGTTGTCCGGAATCGGGTCCAACTTGATCTTGGGAGTGCTTGGCGCTCGGGTGTTGCTGTTTCCTGGAATGGCTCGGGCGCGTCGCGACCGCCGTCGTCTGGATGGCCATGTGGTGTGCCACTGCTCGAGGCCGCAGTACCGACACTGGCCATGTCGACGACGTCGCTCGTTCGCTACGCCGGAACCCAGGTCCCAGTAGTGCGCGCTGCTTCCAAAGCAAGGCGGTGCCGAACCACTGCGGGCGCGCGTCGATCGGACGGGCGATTCGTCACGTTCCTCGTCATAGCTGGCGCGCTTTAGCGCCGTCGGCGGCATTCGGTCGTCGCACAGCTGCTGACGCGGAAGTTCAACAAGCCCGCCTGCCACGATCAGTCCGGGTGCCGCTAATTGCCCCTCGACGGCTGATATCGCGGCGCGCACCGAGTCCTTCGTAAGCGGACGCTGCAGTCCACGGGCCAGGTCGAGCGGTCGTGCTGCTTCCCCAGAGCGCAGCCGAATGGACGATGACGCCGTTGGACGACTCGATCGCTTGCCCGCTGAGTCAAGTTCGTAGATTGAAAAACGGTACTCGCCGGAAGAGAGCTGACGCTCGCCCAGCCTTAGGGTCCCCGACCCGCCAAACACGCCGAAGTCGACGTCACGAGTCTTCGCGTCGGGTCGATGGAGCAGCGGATGCAGAACGGCTCGGATGCGCTTGTCAGTTTCCAGCGCAAACGAGACATCCGGTGGTTGGGCCGCATGCCATGTCCGAGGTTCTGGAAGAGAGAGTCCCCCCGCGAATTCAATGGCGGCCGACGCGGTTGGGACTAGCGGCTGCATGTCAATGGGCGGGTCCTCCGGAACGCTCAAGAGCTCAATGTTGCGGATGAGGACCCAACCTTCAGGGCAGCCATGCACTGTATTGGTGTCGTGGCGCGTCCATCCTGGACGCGCATGTTGTGCAGCAATCCCGACTACGGCCGACTCGAGCTTCTGGTGCACGAGAAGCGTATGTCTGACAGCAAGCGAAGCACGGTCGACCTCCACATACCAGTGATTTTCCGGTTCAAACTTCAAGATAACGATTTGTCTCGCACGCCGCTCCAGCTTAGTACGCCCTGCTCTATCCTTAAGAAGAATGTTAGCCATCAAGAGGTCCGGTATCGAGACGCTCTCATCGTCAGTAAATTCTTGCCATCCTTGATTTAGTGAATCTATCAGGCCAATGGATGGCCCGCACGTCTCGAAGGCCAAACGGGCCGCATCGTCCGAGCCGTCCTGAAGCGCGACGCTGCTGTTAGAGATCTCGTCAGCGTTCCGGACGCGAAGGCCCAGGTGAAGCTCCGGCCTTGGATGCGTTCGAATGTTGGCCACAATTCGAATTGGAATAGATCTACTTTGCCTAGAGTCCGCACGATCCGTGACGCCATCCCACAACTCAAGCTCGTCGCAGGCGACCGCGGCAATGCGTTCGCGTGTATCCTGCGAAGATTCCCAGAGCGTTCGAAATGACGATGACACGCTTGAGCTGTGAATCCAATCGTTGATGAGGTCTACCATTTCGTCTGTCGGAAATGACCCGGCAGCCAATCGCTGCCGAGCAAACAAGTCAGAGAAGTGTCGACGGTCGCTCTCACGAACAAGAGCTTGAGAAATCGGTATGCTGACATGCACCCGTGAGTCCAATGCATAAGCTGTGGGAAACCCAACGCTTCCATTGGTCGCGAAGACATGTCGGTTTAGAGCGTTCCAGAAAATGTGTGACTGATTTCTGAAGTCACGTCGGACTTTGTTGTCTACACGGCTGCCCACTTCGACTTCGAGAAATTGCGCCATGCGTCCGTAGTAATTGCTGCTACTAAATTGGGTATCACTTGTCATAGACTCGGCAACGAGAGTGAAGAACGAAAGCAGTCCAACATACGGCGGATAATCGGATGACCGGTCTCGTTCCCAGTGCTGCAAGCGGTCTTTGTGAGGTTGAAACGTCGTGCCAGTTCCGATCGTGAGATTTAGCGTGGCCTTCGTAGCTCGAATGAAGTCGGACTTGGGATCCCGAATGTGAGAGTCCA
>JAJDZN010000081.1 GCA_022824585.1 Bryobacterales bacterium
TCGATGGCGTCGAACTCGGCGTTGATGCGCATGCTCTCCCGGCGAACCCGGCGAGAGGCGGCCTGGAGCCGCTGCGCGCGCATGTGGGCCCGCGTGTGGCGGTTTATGCGCTCCAGCGCTTGACGAGTGTACTCGGCACGCGACAACCGAAGGGCTGTGGCACACTCGCCGGAAGTAGCGAGCAATCGTTCCGAGAGCCTCAGGGAGATCGCCAGCATAACTACTCAATATAGGTGCGGAGCACCGGCCGACATGTGAACCGGAGTCCAAGGGATCCACGATTTCGTGTCGCCGAGCCGGGCTTACGCCGGCACAGTTGGGCTACGATTGAGCTGGTAGAAGTCCCTGTCACGGGCTAGGTTTGGCACGCATGCAGAGCAGCGAAAGGTACTGGCGCGCCTGCGCACCGATAATTCGGGCGAGCTTGGCAGGAACTCTGTTGTGGATTCCTGCATCGGCAGGGTCAGAGAACTTGCCAGCGACCAGCTGGGTCGACGACCTGACTGCGATCACCGAAGCTGACTGGGGCTACGATTTGGCCGGCCACCTGCTCGAGCGCGCGGGCTTTGGCGGCACGCCGCAAGAAATCCAGGCACTCGCCGACACGTCCGTGGCCGAAGCGATAGACCATGTCGTCAACTACGAGGCCATCGACGCCTCGGTGCTGGAGGACTTCGACGAGTCGAGCGTGTGGGATCCCGGGATGGATCCGTTCCCGCCGAGCCGAGCGGAAGCGGTGCGGACCGCGCGGGCCGACGGTCGTGCCTTGGGCATGGACGTGCTGCCGCCGGGATCGACCCGCCGGCTGCAGCCCGTGGTGGACAAGTTCTTCTACGGCTTGCGCGCCAACGCCCTAGAAACGCGTCGCGTGGCGCTGTGGTGGGCGGGCCGCATGGTGGCAACGCCACGCCCGCTAGAAGAGAAGATGACTCTGTTCTGGCATGGCCACTTCGCCACCTCGGAAACCAAGGTGCGCGACTATCGCAAGCTGCTGCTGCAGAACCGGACGCTGCGAGAGCACGCAACCGGGAATTTCCGCGAACTGTTATTGGCGGTGATGCGCGATCCAGCAATGCTGGTGTACCTGGACAACGGGCAGAACATCAAGGACCACCCCAACGAGAACTTTGGAAGGGAGTTGCTGGAACTCTTCACCATGGGCGTCGGAAACTACACCGAGGACGACATCCGCGAAGCGTCCCGCGCGTTCACCGGCTGGACGAATGACGCGCTCGAATTCCGATTCGACCGGGACAAGCATGACGACGGGCCAAAGGAATTCTTGGGGCAGAGCGGCGCCTTCGACGGGGATGACATCGTCGAAATCATCTTGGCCCAGCCCGTGACGGCGGAATTCGTAGCGTCGAAGGTCTACCGCTTCTTCGTGCGGGAAGACCCGTCCGCAACGACCATCACCGGTCTGGCGAGCGTCTTCCGCGAGGCGGACTACGAGCTCAAGCCGCTGCTCCGGGCAATCTTCCTGTCCCGGGACTTCTATAGCGCCCCGTCGGTGGCCACTCAGGTCAAGAGCCCGGTCCAGCTCCATGTTTCCACCTACCGCAAGCTGGGACTCTCCCGGGCCCCGACGATTCCGGACTTCAACGCGCAGACGAGACGCCTAGGCCAGGCCCTGCTCTATCCGCCCAACGTGGCCGGCTGGTCCGGGGGCCGCACGTGGATCACGCCCGCGACCCTGCTTGAGCGGGGCAACTCGATGCGGGACGTGCTGTTCCCGCAGGATCCGGAGTCGTTCGGGCATCCGGATCGACGCCTCCCTGGCATCTACGCGCGCGTGGCCGAGCGGTTGGCGCAGGGCATGAACATCACCAATGCCACCCGCTCGGGGGATTCGGGCTCGAGCATGCTGGCCGACGCTGACGAGGAGTACAACACGCGCTACGGGGGCTACCGGGGCTACGTGCTGGCGTACGAGCGGGTCAAGCTTGTACCGCGCCACTCGGCCGACTTCGAGCTCGCGGCGATCGTGCGAGAGTCCGGTGCAGCGACCGCAAGCGAGGCGGTCGACCATCTTGTGAAGCGCTTCCTGCGCACGCCGCTGGCGGCCGCGGACAGACAGGAGCTGGTCGACCTGCTGGCAGACCAGATCGGATCGCGGGAGCTGGGAGACAATCGGGCCGGGCTGGAAACGGCGCTTCGGAGCGTGCTGTACGTCGTGCTCTGCTCCCCGGAATACCAAATGGGGTAATACCATGAACCTGCGTCACTTATCCAAGCAGCCGCGGCGGCGCGATTTCTTGCGACAGGGCCTGAACGGGCTTGGCGTCGGCCTCAGCTTGCCGGTCCTGCTCCGTTCGACGTCAGATGCCCTCGCTGCGGACGCGCTGGAAGGCAAGCCGGGCTCGAATCCGGAACGGATTCTCGTCGTGGTGGAACTGACCGGCGGCAACGACGGGCTCAACACTGTCGTTCCGTATCGCAACGACGAGTACTACCGAGTGCGCCCGCGCATCGGGATTCGCAAGAGTGATGCCATTGAGATCAGCGACGAGGCGGGGTTCCACCCGTCTTTGGTGGGCTTCGAGAGGCTGTACAAGGACGGCAAGCTGGCTGTGGTCGAGGGCTGCGGCTATCCGGATCCGAGCCTGTCCCACTTCTCGTCCATGAGCTTCTGGCACACTGGCGTGCCGAACGGCGGCGAGACGCTGGGGTGGGTGGGGCGATTCGCGGACGCCTATTCGGCCCCTGGCACACGCAACGCGATCGTGAATATCGGAAGTTCGCAATCGCTGGCGGTGCGAGGCAAGCTGCACCCACCGCTGGTCTTCGCCGAGCCCTCGCAGCTGCGGCGCATCGGATCGGACACTGAAAAGCGCTCGATCGCAGGCTTCGATCTCAACGCTGAATCGCAAAATCCGACACTGGCGTTCCTGCGCTCCGTCGCGCGCAACGCAGCAGACAGCGGGGCGCTCGTGCGTGACGCCTGGAGTTCGTACCAGACACCGGTCGACTACGGCATCGCCGGGGGGCTTTCGAGCGATCTGCGCAAGGTGGCGGCCCTGATCTCCGCCGGGCTGCCGACGCAGGTGTATTACGTGGCCTACCGCGGAAACTCCTTTGACACGCACGTGCACCAGGCCGACCTGCACAGCCGGCTGCTAATGTACACGGCTGACGCGATCCGGGGATTCATGCTGGACATGGGCCGCATCGGACGCTCGGCCGATGTCTCAATGATGGTCTTCACCGAGTTTGGTCGGCGCATCGAGGAAAACGCCAGCGAGGGCACGGACCATGGCACGGCCGGGCCGATGTTCTTGGTCGGCGAGAACGTCAAGGGCGGGTTCTACGGCGCCACGCCGAGCCTGACCGACACCGATGCCGGCAATCTGAAGATGACCACCGACTTCCGACGGGTGTACGCAACGATGATCGGCGAGTGGATGGGCCATGCGGACACGCGCTCGATCCTGAAGGGGGAGTTCGAGCCGCTGGGCGCGTTCGCCTAGGCTCGGGCGGTGCCGCCGGGCGCGGCCTGCTCCCGGGCCCACCTCCGGATGGACGGTCAGCGGCTTGCTGTGCTACACGGCTGTGTATCGGACCGATCTGCGACCGGCTAGCAACGGGGGTCTTCGCTAAGATGTGACTAGCCGCCCGGCACGGGTTCCCGTAGTTGCGTATCGTCCTTGGGTGGTTTCTCTGCAATGCAAATCGAGAAGTATACCTTTGGAGTCGGCGACCGATTCGCTCACCAAGCTTGCCCGCAGCTGCGGGCCTGCATGCTGGCCGCGGAGCAAGGCGTAGAGGTGATCCCGACCTGGAACAAGTCCCACCGCGAGCACCTCACGGTCGGCACCGAGCCCCCCAGCGTGCGGGCCGCGGCGGACGAGGCCGTCCGCGAACTGGGCTGGAACAAGGCCTACTACGTCGACGCCGACCATATCAACCTCGACACGGTCGACGGCTACGTTGACACGAGCGACTTCTTCACGCTCGACGTCGCGTATGCCATCGGCAAGCCCGCCGCCCCGGCGGCGGTCGACGCCTTGATCGGAGCGCACCCCGAACTCGTCGGCAAGATCGAAATCGAGGGCATCGACGGGGCCTTCGAGACCACCAAGGAAAGCGTCGAGCGCACCGCAGCGCAGTTCTTGTTCGCCGTGCAAGAAGCGGGTCGGATCTACCGGCACATCGAGTCCGCCAAGGGCAGCGGGAACTTCATCACCGAGGTCTCGATGGACGAGACCGACAACCCGCAGACTCCCGCCGAACTGTTGGTCATCCTCGCGGCCATCGCCGACGAGGGCATCCCGATCCAGACCATCGCGCCGAAATTCACGGGCCGCTTCAACAAGGGCGTGGACTATGTCGGCGACACGGACCAGTTCAACAAGGAGTTCTCCGACGACTTGGCGGTCATCCGCCACGCGGTGCGAGAGTACGGCCTGCCCGCGGGCCTGAAGCTCAGCGTCCACTCCGGCTCGGACAAGTTCTCGATCTATGACGCCATTCGCAGCGGCACCCGCAAGTTCGGGGCGGGCGTCCACGTCAAGACCGCGGGCACCAACTGGCTGGAAGAACTGATCGGCCTTGCCGAGGCCGACGGCGAGGGCTTGGCGCTGGCCAAGGACGTTTACTCCGCGGCATTCACGGCGCGCGACGCGCTGTGCGCCCCGTATGCGGCTGTCATCGATATTGACGCGAGCAGACTTCCGGCACCGGAGGAGGTCGCCGGCTGGGATGCAGCCCAGTACACTTCGGCGCTGCGGCACGACCAGAATTGCCCGCAATTCAACCTGCACCTGCGACAGCTCCTTCACGTGGGCTACAAGATCGCGGCCAAGATGGGCGATCGTTATCTCGGCATGCTCGGCGAGTGCGAGGAGACGATCTCCAAGAACGTGACCGAGAATCTCTACGAGAGGCACATCAAGCCACTGTTCCTCGCGCCCTGACCGCTCGAAGCCAAGATTCCGCCCCGCCCGGGAGATCCCAGTGCCGAATGACGTGATCGGAACGAACGAGCCGCTCCAAGACAGTGGCCCGCTGCTGGCGCCGCACGAGCCGCGGCCCTATCGGATCGCGAACGCCAACGGGCGGGCACCGCTGCTGTTCACCTGCGACCACGCGTCGTGCGCTGTGCCGCAGAGCCTCGACGACCTAGGCTTGCAGGCAAGCGACCTGCAGCGCCACATCGGCTGGGACCGCGGCGCGGCCGAGGCAACCGTCCGGCTTTCGAAGCGCTTCGACGCACCGGCGATCATGACGCGCTATTCGAGACTCGTGATCGATTGCAACCGCGCACCGCGCACCGCGGCCTCGATCCCCGAGACAAGCGACGGCACGACGATCCCGGGCAACCAAGGCTTGTCGCAGTCGGAGGCGTCACGGCGCGAAGACGCCCTGTTCAAGCCCTATCACGCCGCGATCGCCGAGTTGCTGCAAAATATGCGCGCGGGAGGAGCGACTCCGGTCTATATCGCCATGCATACGTTCACTCCAAGGATGAACGGCTTCAAGCGCCCGTGGCATTTCGGCGTCCTTTGGGACCGAGACACCGCTCTGGCCAAACAGCTGATTGCCGAGCTGGAGCGCAATCCCGGCATGGTGGTCGGTAACAACGAGCCCTATTCAGCCAAGGGAAAGTTCGACTTCTCCCGGATGCACCACGCCTCAACTGCCGGACTGCCTTACGCCCTGGTCGAGATCCGCGAAGACTTGCTAGCCAGTCCACGCAGGATCACGTATTTTTCCAACATGCTGGGCGATGCCCTGGAGCGGGCCCTTGACGCTGCCCAGTGCCACTGGCGGGTGCCCTAGTGCCGCTGCCCGAGCCGAGCTTCAGTGTCGGGATTGAAGAGGAGTACCTGCTCGTCAACCGCGAGTCCCGCGATCTGGTCGACGAGCCGCCGCCCGCGCTCGTCGAGGCGTTCGAGACCCACCTGAAGGGCCACTTCAGCACGGAGATGCTGCGCACTCAGGTGGAGGTGGGCACCTCGATCTGCCAGACGATTGCGGACGTGCGCGAGGAGGTCACCCGCCTGCGGCGCACGGTGGCCGACCTGTCTGCGGAGCACGGCCTGGCCCCGATCGCCGCATCCACACATCCGTTTGCCCGCTGGAAGGACCAAAAACGCACCGACAAGGAACGCTACCACGTGCTCCAACAGGACATGCAGCTGGTCGCTGACAGGCTGCTGATCTGCGGCATGCACGTGCATGTCGGCATCGAGGACAACAATCTCCGGATAGACACGCTCAACCAGATCGCGTATTTCCTGCCGCACCTGCTCGCCCTGAGCACATCGTCGCCGTTTTGGGAGGGCACGGACACCGGACTGCGCGCTTACCGCCTGTGCGTGTTCGACGAGCTTCCGCGCACCGGGCTGCCCGAACGGTTCGAGAGCTACGGGGAGTACCGACGGGCGGTCGACCTGATGATTTCGGCGGGCCTGCTGGAAGACGCAACCAAGATCTGGTGGGACGTCAGGCCGAGCGCACGATTCCCCACCCTGGAAATGCGTGTCACGGACGTGTGCACACGGGTCGAAGACGCGATCTGCTGCGCGGCATACTACCGCTGCCTGTGCCGCATGCTGTACCGGTTGCGGCGCGACAACCAGCGCTGGCGGGTCTACGCGCGCATGCTGGTCGACGAGAACCGCTGGCGAGCGCAGCGCTACGGAGTGGATCGGGGCATGGTCGATTTCGGCCGCGGCGAGATCGCGCCCTTCGCGGACCTGATGGAAGAGCTGATCGTGATCCTGCGTGACGATTCCGAGTACTTCGACTGTGCCCGGGAAATCGAGCACGCCCGCACGATCATTTCCAGAGGAACCAGCTCGCACCAACAACTCGAGACCTACCGGCAGGCGGTCAACTCCGGCGCCACCCACGAAGAGGCGCTCGCACGGGTAGTGGACTGGCTGATCGACGCCACCGTGGAGGGTCTCTAAGGCGAATCCTGGCGTACCGAGCCTACTGTTCAGTGCCCGCTGGCACACGATTGACCGGCTCTGTACGAGCGGCCGAACGATTCAGGATTTACGAGTTGCTGTTAACCCATCGGGGGGCAGCGCTGTTCTTATGAGTGAGGAGCGCGCCAAGCCACCGTTGGCCTCAGCCAGCGTTCCCAAGGAGACTCGAAAGCTATGCCGATCGGATCGATCTTGACCTCAATCGCCTTTTTCGCCATGATCGTCGCGATCGTTTGGCTAGGCACTGTCACACGGAGGCGGGACACTGACCGCAGAGCCGAACTGATTCGGCAGCTCATCGACAAGTTCTCGACCGGGGAAGCATTCGCCGAAGCCATGCAAAGCCCGGAAGGCTCAAAGCTTGCAGACGCTCTGTCACTGTCACGAGAGCAGCCCAGGCGGGCGTGGGTAGGCCTGTTCGTGCCCGGATCGATTCTGACCGCCCTCGGGCTCGGATTCGTCGTGCTGTCGCTGACTATGGGTGACGTCTATAGAATCCCAGCGGTGGTTATCGGTTCGGTAGGCATTGCCCTGCTGGTGTCCAGCTATGTGGCTTGGCGCGCCGACCGCGACGATTCAGACCAGAGTGCCAACGAGAACGAAGATGACGCTCCACCCCGATCCACTGTCTCTGGCCCGGATGCCCTATAGCCTGAAGCTGGCCACGGGACACGGGTTCAATGCCGCGCGAGGAGTCCGATGTCGCGGCTTTTGAGCAGTTCTATGCGGCCACTGCCCCCTCGATCCGGGCCTACTTGCTGCGGCACTGTGGAGACCGCAGTTCGATCGACGACCTGTTCCAGACAACCTACAGCAAGTTCTTGGGAAGTCGCATGGCCAAGACCCCGCACGCGGTTGAAGCAAAGGCGTACCTTTACCGGATCGCATCAAACGTCATCGCCGACCACGGCCGCGCATTGCAACGGGCAGCACGTTTCGAAGCGTCTGTCGCGGAACCCACCGTGCGAACACCAAGCACGACAGCGTTGGAGAGCCTCGAGCTACGTGAGGCACTCGCCAATCTCTCGACACGCGAACAACAGCTGCTCTGGCTCATCTATGCAGAGGGCTTCTCGCACAAGGAGGTTGCCCGCATCATGGAGCTCAGCCAAGCCAGCGTGCGAGTGCTCGCCTTTCGCGCCCGCAAGAAGCTTGAGCGTATACTGACCCCAAGCGAGACCACCGATTCATGAGAGGCGTTGGCAGCAAGGGCACTCCGCACGAAGCGTCTGGGGACGCTGTGCTCGATGCGCTCCGCCAAGGGTTCTCACGGGAGGTCCAGGCGCAGAGAGATCAAGTCCCGGGTGCCCGATCGGTCCTGCTGGTGGCTCGGTTCGAAGCGCAGGTCCGGCGGCAAACGCGGGCAGACGCGCTCTTGGCTTGGATGCGTCCCCTGCTGCTCAGCGCACTCGCCGGATTACTGGCCATCTGGTGGGATCGCATAGCGACTGCACCACTAGACGTCGCCCTAGCAACCGAGCCATTGGTGCAAGCCATCGGACTGGCTGCGCTCTTGTTTGCGATGGCGCTCGGCTGGACTCGAATACTGTTGCGGGCGGGCTGACCAATCGCGCAGCCTCGGCTGCACTACGAGCTCTCTGCTCTGTATTGCAACGCCCAGACCAGCATTCATGCCTTGCCCTCGTAGCTATTGGCTCTCGCCTCTATATCAGCACACCGGTCAATGATGTCTTCAAAGGTCTCCTCGTCACCGAGGAGCATCCGGTCGCTGAGCATCCTGCCATAGTCGTCCGCGAGCACGCCGCGCGCGGCGCCAGTCGGAACGAGTTGCAATCCGCCTGTCACTGCATCTTGGTAGTTGATCCAACTTCCACTCGCATCCTTCTCCCTGAAGAAGATCGATTTGTGCAGGGCGACGGCGCGTGCGAGCTCGCGGTCGAACAGTGCGGTTTCGGCGTAACCGGCATCGTCCAATCGAACCAAGTCGTGCCAGTGCCTAGAAAGCCGGTTGCCGCGACCGCGTTCCCGCTTACAGAACACATGCATGGCGGTAGCCTTCTCCCAAAACGTACGCTCGGCCAGCATGACAAGTGGCGACGCTGCGGGAAACGCGAGGTCGGGCAGGTGGATGGACGCATCGCAGACCACGGGACGCCGCTTCCGTGGCTCGCCGGTCGAACGCGCGCCGAATTCGAGCTTTACTTCCGGTTTGACGAACCCATAGCCATCAAAGAGAGGTGTGTAGCCAATGTAGATCCGGTCAGCGTCTGCACGTACCTCGGCAGTGCAACGACTCCTTGCCAAACCTTCTTGGACTTCGGGCAACGCACATTCCCTTGTCCACTCCTCGAGTCGAGCCCGGATCGCCCGCGTCCAGCGTTTCTCCTGACTGCGCGCGGGCGGCAGTGGCTCTTCGCTACCGGCTGCGAAATCAGGGGCGAAGGCCCGAATATCGTAGGTGATGTCAATGTCCTCGGAAAAGCGCCGGATTATGTCGTAGGCCTTCGAGAGCGACGTGCCTCCCTTGAACACCAGATCGTTGGCGAATGGTGCCGAGAACAGAATGCTCAAGGCCTGGACTACCCAGATGTCCTTTTCAAGTAAATATGGCCCGCGCCCGCACCGGGGCGCAGCGACCCTGAGTGCATATTGACGGTCGTTGGCCGACAGGGATGGGAACCAGGCCTTAGGCATGGGCCACCAACCGGCTGATCGGCTCTGCGAGCCAGAAGGGCAGTACGGCGCGGACGCTAGCGAGTTCCGCAAGATCCTCAGATGAAATCCGAGGCGCAAGACTCTCCAGTCCGTCTTGGACCTCTAAGGGGCCCAGCCAAGCGAGAGCCCGGACGATATTGCCAGCAAGCCGATTCGGAGCGACCAATTGCCAGCGTGGAGCATGTCGCAATACCACCGGCTGGCCGTCAATCCAGAGCTTACGACTAGGCCCGGAGGTCAGGTAGACCAGCTGCACTGGCACCTGCGTCGTCAGGCCTAGGACATTAGCAGCGCCGCCGCCACAAGGGACGATGACCTCGCCCCACAACTCCGATAGCGATGGGATCACTTTCTCGATGGCAGGCGAGCATTTGCCAAATCGTGTCTCAATCGGTCGCATGTAGACACCTTGGCAGATACGCATGAGCCGCCCGCGGCGAGCAAGCCGGGACAACGCCTGGTCGACCGCCGCGCGGGTGCCTAGATGCAACAGTGCGCTTGGGCACAGGGGTGCGCCCTCGGGCAAAGTCGCCGCATAGTCTTGAATCTGTCGAGGTAGGCTAGGCATGATGATTTGCTCTCATGGATGTCAGAAATATGATAGCAGACCTGACGAAATCCTAGAGGATTGGGCGACCCCCAACGAAATCGCGCCTGACGAGATGGCGAACATCGCCGAACGGCGCTTAGTCTCCGCCATTGCTATCCATCCATGCATGCCCGAAGTGGATGTTGATGGACGGTATCTGACGGAAATGCCCCGGATTGCTGTTGCCGTCCCGGTGGATGCCTTGTGCTTATGATGGGAATTGCACCGGAGCAGCCGGATGTCCTTTATTCACGAAGATTTCTTACTCCAGACCGAGCACGCCAAGCGGCTTTACCACGGCTATGCCAAGGACGAGCCCATCATTGACTATCACTGCCACCTGCCGCCTGAGGACATCGCGTCGAACCGGCAGTTCCAGAACCTATTCGAGATCTGGCTCGAAGGCGACCACTACAAGTGGCGCGCCATGCGCGCTAACGGCGTGGGCGAGGCCTATTGCACCGGCGAGGCTGACCCGCACGACAAGTTCCTGGCGTGGGCCAAGACCATGCCGCATACCTTGCGCAACCCGCTCTACCATTGGAGCCACCTTGAGCTGAAGCGCTATTTCGGTTTCGACGGACTGCTCGACGAATCGAATGCCGAAGAAGTCTGGCAGCTCTGCAACGACAAGCTAGCGACTGACGAGCTCAGGGTGTTCGGCATCCTTCGCAGGTTCGATGTCCGGGCGCTGTGCACTACCGACGATCCGACGGATGACCTGTCGCAGCACCGCGCGATCGCCGCATCGGACCTTGAGACCAAGGTCTATCCAGCCTTCCGCCCGGACAAGGCGTTGACAGTGAACCAACCGGTCACGTTTAACGCCTGGGTAGCGAAGCTCGAGCAGGCTGCCAACCGCGAGATCCACTCCTTCCAAGACTTCTTAGCCGCTCTGAAACAGCGCCACGACTCGTTCGACAAGATGGGCTGTCGCCTCTCAGACCACGGCCTGGACCACGTCTTCTGCGACTTCCCCGCTCAATCGAGTGCGGGCAAGATCTTCGACGCAGCGCGCAGCGGGCTCGCCGCCTCGGCAGAAGAGCATGGCCAGTTCGCCGCGTTCATGATGCTGTACTTCGGCCAGCTCGATTCCGCCAAGGGCTGGACCAAGCAGATGCATCTCGGCGCCCGGCGCAACAACAACACGAGGGGATTCCGCGCCGCCGGCGCGGACACGGGCTTCGATTCGATCGGAGACTGGCCCCAGGTCGACGCCCTAGGGCGGTACTTGGATCGCCTCGACCACGAGGACGCGCTGCCGCGCCTGATCCTGTACAACAACAACCCGAACGACAACTACACCTTCGCGACCATGCTGGGCAACTTCCAGGACGGGAAGATCCCGGGCAAGATGCAATTCGGCTCGGGCTGGTGGTACCTCGATCAGAAGGAGGCGATGGAGTGGCAGCTGAACTGCCTGTCCAATGTCGGCCTGCTGTCCCGCTTCGTGGGCATGCTGACGGATTCGCGGTCATTCATGTCCTATCCGCGCCACGAGTACTTCCGCCGCGTGTTGTGCAACCTGCTCGGCAATGACATGGCCAAGGGCGAGATTCCCAACGACGAAGCGCTCGTGGGCGATCTGGTCCGGCGGCTGAGCTTCGGCAACGTTCGCGACTACCTCGCGCTCGCTGGCGTCTAGGGACCGTAGGACAGCGATGGCTGCGGCTGAGCGGCGATCCGACACATCATGATCACGCGACGGTCGTTCGCAACTTCCCTGCTTGCAGGAGCTTCCGGTGCGGCGATCGGCTGCCGTCAGGAACCGCGGCCCTCAGGAAACGGCCGCCGGGTGGTCGTGCTCGGGCTGGACGGCCTAGACCCCAAGATCATCCGAGCCCTGATGGACCAAGGGCGGGCTCCGAACTTCAGCAAGCTAGCGGCGATGGGCTCGTTTCACGAACTCGGCACGACCATGCCGGCGCTGAGCCCCGTGGCTTGGAGCACTTTCATCACCGGAACGGACCCGGGCAGTCACACTATCGCGGACTTCATCATGCGCGATCCGCTGACCTATGAACCATACTTCTCGATTTGGGAGTCGAGCCCGCCCGCTCGTACGTTCAGCCTGGGCGACTACGAACTCGCCATGGGCGGCCCGGGCATCGTCAACAAGCGCGTGGGGGTGCCATTCTGGACCTACCTCACCGATGCCGGGATTCCCTCCACGGTGATCAAGATCCCGACGAATTTCCCGGTCGACGACACCGCAACCCGGGCCCTGAGCGGCATGGGCACGCCAGACTTGGCAGACTCGTTCGGTCGCTTCAACTACTTCACGACGGACAGGGAAGAGCTGTATCCCGGCTTGACCGGCGGGATCGTGCACCATGTTGCGCTCAGCGGGGGCCGCGTCACGACAGAACTCGCCGGGCCCGAGGATTCCCTTCACAAGGACAAGCCCGCCACCTCGATCCCCTTCACCATAGATGTCGATCCAGTCAACGGAGCCGTGCTGGTCTCCATCCAAGGCCAGCAGCAGCTGCTCCAAGTGGGCGAGTACAGCGACTGGACAAGAGTGCGGTTCGGAATGGCTTCGGGCTTGGTGGGGGTCGCGGGCATCTGCCGCTTCTACCTCAAGCAGGCGCATCCGCACTTGCAGGTGTATGTAACCCCCATCAACATCGACCCCTCAGCGCAAGCAATGCCTGTCTCCCATCCCGAGGAAGTCGGCGGTGAGATTGCCAGCGCGATCGGGCCGTTCTGGACCAAGGGGCTGCCGTCGGACACCAAGGCCCTCGACTACCGCATCCTTGACGACGAGGGCTATGTCAAGCAGGCCGAGCTGATCCTCATGGACCGCATACGCCTCTTCGAGCACGAGTGGGAGCGCTTTCGCGAAGGCCTGTTCTTTTTCTACGTCTCCAGCACCGACCAAGACACGCACATGCTGTGGCGCAACATGGACGAGACCCATCCGATGCATGCTGCCAGCGATGTCCGCTACTCGGGGTATATCCACCACCTTTACGAAGAAATGGACAAGCTGCTCGGCCGCGTGCTGCCCGCAGCGGACGATGATACGCTGCTGCTGGTGTGCTCGGACCACGGTTTCGCGCCGTTCGGCCGCCAGTTCCACCTGAATTCGTGGCTCCGTCAGCAGGGCTACCTGGCGATCAAGGACAAAGCAGCGAGCAAGGACAAGGCGAGCGTCCTCGATATCGACTGGTCAGCCACGGCGGCCTATGGCATGGGGTTCAACGGCCTGTATATCAACCGTCTGGGCCGCGAGGGCCAAGGCATCTTGGGCGATGACGAGGCCGGCCGGCTGGCAGAGCGCATCGCAGGGGAACTCGAAGCGATCCAGGACCCGGACACCGGCGAGCGCCCAGTACACCGCGCGTATCGCAAAAGAGAAGTCTACAGCGGCGAGTTCTCCCGCGACATGCCCGAGCTGCTGGTCGGGTACACTCCCGGGTACCGCTCGTCTTCCGAGTCGGTGATGGGCGAGAGCAGCAGCGAGATCCTGAACCTCAACCCGTGGGCGTGGGCAGGAGATCACTCCATGGCGAGGGACCTTGTGCCGGGGTGCCTGTTTAGCAGCCACGCCGTCAACACGGAACATCCCAACATCATGGACCTGCCGACCACCATCCTCGACTTCTTCGGAATAGCCAAGCCTTTCGGCTTGAAAGGCCGGATCCTGCTGTAATCCCTCGTCAGCCGCCTTGGGCGAGCTCTTCCGAGCGTTCGCTGGCAGCCTCCACGGCAGCCAGCAACGCACCGCGCACGGCGTGTGACTCCAATTCCTGCAGCCCTGCGATAGTCGTCCCGGCCGGAGTCGAGACCTGATCCTTCAACACAGCCGGGTGCAGCCCCTTCTCAAGCAGCAGCTTGGCCGAGCCAAACAGCAGCTGGCAGGCGAGCTCCTGAGCTAGCGCAGGCTGGAGTCCCTTCTTTACCGCGCCGGCTACCAGGCCCTCCACGATCAAGCTCACGTAAGCGGGACCGCTACCGGTCAAGCCCGTGACAGCGTGCATCTGGCGCTCTTCCACCCGCGCCACCCTGCCTACGGCGCGGAAGATCGATTCGACCTGCGACACCTGCTCTGAGGTCGCGAATCGATTCGCGCAGATCGCTGTCGCGCTCTCGCCCACCAGCATGGCGAGGTTGGGCATGGCCCGCACGACCGGCCACTCGTCAGGGAGTTCCCCCTCAATGCGGCCGATCTGGACGCCAGCCGCCACCGATACGACCGGACAGCCCGGCGACAACGCAGGCCGAGCTTCTGCCAGCGCCGTCGGAAGGATGTGGGGCTTGACCGCGAACACAAGCACGTCAGCCTGCCCGGCGACCTCAGCAACACCCGCCGGAACGAACGACCGGCCGATGCGACCGGCAAGTTCCCGGAGCCTTCCCTCGGCGACGTCGAACGCAGCGACGCGTGCCACCGCACCCGCCTCGAGGGCACCCTCGGCCAACGCGCCACCCAGATTTCCAACGCCGATGACGCCCAGCGTTACGCCACTGCTCATGACCTCAAGTGTACGACGCAGGGTGCGAGATCGAATCAGACCCCGTGCCGGCCTGCTGCCTCAGCCCGCAGCGTCCAGAAACTCGAACTCCCAGCCGGCATGGTCGTACTGGCTGCGAATGCGCCATGTCAGCAGCGCATCGAGCAGTTCGCGCTTCTTGGACTGGCTGCCGTGATCGTTCCACAGATTGCGGACTTCATCGGGATCATTGGCCAAGTCGAACAGCTGGCCGTCCTCGGCGTCCAGGAAGTGGACCAGCTTCCAGTCGCGCGTTCGGATCATGGTCTGGAAGTCATTGGTGGTGAAGTTCACGTCCCGAGCCGACTCGCAGAAGACCTGCTCCCGGCCTTCCCACGGCTCGCCCTGCAGCGCGCCTAGCAGCGACTCGGCCTCCATCTTGCGCGGCGGTTCCAGCCCGGCCATCTCAAGAATCGTGGGCCCCAGATCTAGCAGCGAGCACAGCCCGTCCAGCCTGCGCCCCCCGCTAAAGCGTTTCGGAGACCACACGATCAGGGGCATTCTCGTGACGGTGTCATACATCGTCCATTTCTGACTGTGCCCGTGGTCAGTCAGGCAGTCACCGTGATCCGACGTGAAGATCACGATCGAGTTTTCGAGGTATCCGGATGTCTCGAGCGTCTCCATGATCCTGCCAACTTGCTCGTCGATCAGGGTCACGTTGCCGCAATAGTAGGCGCGCTGGCGGTGCCGCGCCGCACGCGACGGATGCCATTGATGCACGACCGAGTCGTGATCCACTTCACAGTTGTGCTGGATCATGCCGCGATATGGCTCGGGCTGGCCGTCCAGTTCCTCTTGCGTTACCTCCAGCAACGGCAGGTCCTTGTCCATGTACGGGTCGGAATAGCGCGTGGGGGGATCATACGGCGGGTGCGGTCCTGGAAACCCGATTTCCAAGAACAACGGCTCCGTCCGGGGATAGTTTTCAAGCCACCAAGTGGCCGTCTCTCCCACGAAGGTGTCCGGATGCATGTCCTCGTCAATGGGCCACTCGAAGGCTCCGAGCCGCTCGCGGTAATCGGGCATGCTGCGATAGGACAGCCGTCCGGGCTTCTTGAGCCCGCGCGCTTTCAAGGCCTTGTCCCACTCGTCGAAGAAGTAGCGGCCTTCCAAGTGCCTGTCTTTGTTCTCCACCGTGTAGCGCTGCCGGAACCCGAACAGCTCGTTGTAGGGGAAGGTGTGCATCTTGCCGATGTTGATCGTGTTGTAGCCGGAACGCTTGAGGTTCTCGACCCAGCTATGCCTCCAGCGATCGCCGTTGCGCAACACGCCGTGAGAATGCGGGTATTGACCGGTAAAGAGGCTCGCGCGGCACGGCGCGCAAGATGCCGCAGGTATGTAGCAATTGGTGAAAGTCACCCCTTCACGCACGAGCCGGTCCAGATGGGGCGTGTCCATGTGGCCAAAGCCCAGTTCGCGAATCGTGTCGAAGCGCTGTTGGTCGGTGATGATGAAAATGATGTTCGGCCGCGAGTCAGACATAAGCCTCGTATTCTAGCCAGCGGTCACTTTGCCAGTCCTGGATGGCAAGTAGGAGGGCAATAGCTCGCCGTCGCACACGCGCGCCGTCCAGCCATTCAGGCGAGTTCTGATTCGAAGTTGGTCAGGTTGCGAGCCTCTTGGCTGAATTCCACTGCTACCAGGAATATGGGCTCGCCTAGGTGGCGGTACTTGTCAGCGTATCCTCGCGCCTTCAGCTGTGCCATCGCCGCCCCAGATTCTGCCCGTTCCACCACTTTGAATTCGAACAAGTACACTTTGCCACCTGACCGCACTGCCATGTCCAGCCGCCCGTGCTACTGCTGTCCCCTACCGTGACCTGGAGGCCCAAGCCGGCGAAGTACGAATAAACCACGCTCGCGTAGTACCCCTCGTAACGCGCGATCTCATTGCGGGTGTGCCACTCGTGCGGAATGCCCGCAAATATTGAGCGCAAGAGCCGCTCGAGTCCTGCAAGGTCGGCACCTCGCAGAATCTCACCCAGACCGCGGCTGTGTGTTTCTCGGTTGGGGTCACTCCCGGTCAGGTAGTTCCGCAAGCTGAGATTGAGGCTCTGCCGGACTTCCCGGTTCGGATAGCCTAGGCGGCGATACTGCTGGCCATCGCGCCACAGTTCGTCGACCAAGAAAGATGGCGTGCCTGTCTCAAACCACCATGCTTTGAAGATTCGCCTGCGGAATAGGAGCAGTACGTCGAACGGGTTGTAGACCCTGTCCTGCCCTCCCCAACCATAGCCGTTGTACCACTCTCGGATGCTCGCTCTGTCAAGCCCCTGCAGCTCTTGACCGAACACCGTATCCAAATCGACCTCGGTGTATCCGCACAGCGACGAGTACGTCGGGTCCAGCGTGATGTCGAGGAGGTTATTGAGGCCCGAGAACAGACTGACCTGGGAAAACTTGCTCACTCCGGTGAGGAAACAGAACTGCACGTGGGCGTCACAGTCCTTTACCACCGTGTAGAGTCATCGCAGGTAATCGCGGTTTGCACGAGCGATATCTGGTCGCTCCAGCGCGTCTAGGATCGGCTTGTCGTACTCGTCCACCAGTACCACCACTCGCCGGTCGGTCTTGGAATGCAGCGACTTGATCACGTGGGCGAATCTCTCCGGAGCCGTGTCATAGCGAGATTCCAAGTCGGCGGACTCCTCAATGGCGTCCAACTGCGCCATCAGGTTGGTGTCTAGGTAGCCGGACTGCTTGAAATTACCCTTACCAAAGCTTAGATTCAACACAGGATAGCGTGTCGACCAGTCCCACTCCTCGTGTGCCTGCAACCCGACGAACAGTTCCCTGCTGCCCTCGAACAATTCCTTGAGCGTGTCCAAGAACAGGCTCTTGCCGAAACGGCGCGGGCGCGATAGAAAGAAATGGCTGCCCTCTTGCACCAAGCGCAACGCGTACCCGGTCTTGTCCACGTAGTAGCAGTCGCCCTCGCGCATCTTGCGAAAGCTCTGGATTCCGATCGGCAGCCGACGCTTGGCCATGACTCTGCTTATACCGTAGCCTTCCCGCAAGTGAATGGCGAGGCCCTGACACCCTGAGCCTGGATGACAAGAATCGGCCTTGGACCGCGATGCGATGATTGGCGCAGCGAACCTGTCAATGCCCTGCGCTGCCAACGAACGCAGAGAACTACCGCCACGGTTTCGGTGCCGGGAGCAGATCCAACTAAATCCATTAGGATGTGTCGCTTCCCCGCTCCGAAGTCGACGGGCAAGCAAGCGCGTGCCGCTTGTTGAGCGGTCCGCTACGCGAGTCCCTCGAGCGGTTCCGTGCTATCCCCGAACGAGCGGGCTTCGTGCAGACCCATCCGGTGCATCAAAGCCAGATAGAGGTTGCACAAGGGCGTGTCTTCCTTGGCGACCAGCCTGCGCGCCGGACGTAGCGAGCCTTTGCCCCGCCCTGCCAGGACGAGCGGGAGGTTCGATGGATCGTGGGTATTGCCGTCGCGCAAAGAGGATCCGAACATCACCATGGAATTGTCCAGCAGGGACGAGCCGCCCTCGTCCAGATTGCTCATGCGCGTCAGGAAGTACGCCGTCTGGCGCATATGCCAGTTGATGATGGTCTCGTACTCCGCCAGTCTGTCGGGTTCGTTGCGATGGTGCGAGATTCCGTGGAAGGTCGAGTTGACTCCGTCCAAGAAGGAGAAGTTGCGGCTCGTCTGAGCGTCACCGTACATGAATGTCGCGACTCGCGTGGTGTCAGTCCAGAACGCCAGCAGAAGGATGTCCAGCATCAGCCGCACATGCTCCTCATGGCTGTCGGGAATCCCCTTGGCCGGTCGTTCCACTCCTAGATCGCCCTCGTTGATCCAGCGCGGCTGGGGCCTCATTGACGCTTGGATGCGAGCCTCCACCGAGCGCACTGACTCCATGTACTCGTCAAGCTTGAGCTGGTCGCGGCGACTGCCACGCCGCCGCACGGCCTTGGCCTCGCCGAGCACCACGTCCAAGATGCTGGCTTCGTCGCGCTGGACAGGCGAAGACGCCCCGTTCGTCCCCGGGGCACCGTTGCGGAAAAGCCTGTCAAAGGCAAGCGCCGGGACGATTTCCTTGGCCGCGGGCGTGTGCGGATCGCGCCAAGAAATGTACGAGCCTACGATCCGCGCGAATCCGCCGCCGATATTGTCCACGCCAGTCCTTGGCTCGTCCACTCCGAAGTGAACGGACGGCAGGGGCGTTCGCGTCCCGATGCGACTGGAGACGACCTGGTCTATCGATGTGCCCCCGGTATTGATGTCCCTGCCCGTAGAACGCTCGACATATCCGCCGGAGAGCCAAGCGGGAACCTTCGCCCAGTGGCCGTTGCGGCCTACCGCGTTAGAGTTCCAGAGGTTCTCAAGCAGCAAGATTTCGTTCTTCAGGGGTGCGAAAGGTTCGAGGTGCTCCGTAATCTCGTAGTCTTCCGCAGTCCCCTGCGGGAACCACTTGTCGGGGTTCACGCCGCACGGCATGAACAGGAACGCGAGACGCAGCGGGGGCTCGGCCAGCTTGCCCGGCCCCACCGCCGCGGCAGGTGCCAAGGCCTCGAGCCACGGCAGCGCAAGGCTCACCCCCGCACCACGGAGAATCGTCCGCCGAGAGATCGCTGGTCGCATAGCTCTACCTCGCTTCCGCCCTAATCGTATCACGCGACGCGCGCTGATCGGCCTCCGAATTCTGCGTGTAGCGAAACGGCACGCTGAGCGCGATCTCGCGCACCAGCGAGCGTGTGCCGTACCCAGCGTCCTTCAAGTTGCCAAGGATGGTCTCGACCGCGCATTCGTCGCGATCGAGCAGGCTCCTCCCGAGCGCGTAGCCGAGAACTTTGCGCGTGACCTGCCGCAGGAATTGATCCTGCTTGGCCAACAGCACTCCCCGCAATCCCGCCGGGCCGTCAAACGATTCGCCCGAAGGCAGCGTGCCGGTCGCGTCGACGGGTTTCCCGCCCTCGTCAACGTCCCGCCAGCGCCCTAACCAGTCGTAGTTCTCGAGTCCGAACCCGATCGGATCGATCAAGTCGTGGCAAGCCGCGCACGAGGGGTCGGCGCGATGCCGGTTCAGAACCTCGCGCATTGTCTTGCCATGGGCCTCGCCATCTTCATCTTCGAGTGTCGGGATGTCCGGCGGGGGCGTGGGAATCTTGGTGCCGAGTAGCGTTTCGAGCACCCATACCCCCCGCAGCACGGGACTGGTCCGCTTATACCCGGCGTTCATCGCCTGCACAGCCCCGAGGCCCAGCAGCCCGCCCCGCTGGCCACCGAGCGCGCTCACCAGCTGGAAATCGTTGCCCTGAACTGCATCCGGCATGCCGTAGAACTGCGCCAGGCGTTCGGTGAGATACGTGTAGTCGGCTGAGACGAAGTCCAGCAGGCTCCGATCTTCCGCCAGCATCCTCCGGAACAGCAGAACGGGCTCTTCGCGCATGTCCGCCGCGATCCGCGGCGTGTAGAAGTGCTGGATCTCGTTCAGGGTCGGCGCGACGCGACCGCCGACATCCTTGGTGCCCAGCCACTGGCCGATAAACGTGCGCGCGAAGAACCGCGAGCGCGGGTGGTCGATCATCCGATCAACCTGTGCCGCCAGCACTTCGTCATCCTGCAAGCGCCCGGCGTTCGCTGCGTGCATCAGCTCCGAGTCGGGAGATGTGCCCCACAGGAAGTACGACAGCCGGGTTGCCAGCTCTTGGCCCGACAGCGGCTTGTTGCCGGCACCCGAGGCCGCTTCCTCGATGCGATAGAGAAAAGCAGGCGAGACGAGAACTGCCTTGAGAGCCAGCCGGACGGCTTCCTCGAACGGATCTCCCCGCGCTGCAGAGCGATCAAACAAGGCGAGATAGGTCTCCTCTTCGGCAGGCTCGAGAGGTCGGCGAAACGCCCGTGTCATGAATCGACGGAGCAAGCGTGCAGCCTCGGCGCGCGGCGAGATCACGGTGTCCCCCGGCTCGCTGCCAAACAGCCTCAGGTGCGCTGCAAGCTTGGCGGGCTGAGGAGCCTGGCTCTTGTGAGCGATGTCCACGGTGATCAGCCGCAGTGTTGGGCCTTGTTCGGCCACCGCAAGCTCGACCGTGTGCTCGCCCCGAGTTACGGGAATCGTGGCGGTTCTGGTGGTAGCCTCCGCTGCGGACCATGCGAAACGCAACTTTCCGGCCGGGCGCCCGTCCAGCAACACGTCCATCAAAGGGGTCTGATCCGTCGGCGGAGACGCGATCCAGACCGTGAGCGCGTAATCGCCGTCCTGAAAGAACGACAGCTTGCGACTCACCGATTCGCCCTGCGCCATCGCCACCGAATCGTGCTCGTCCACCTCTCGGCCTGGCAGGAGGTCCTTTGCCACGAACGACCTAGTCAAAGCCGGCGTAACCACCACGTGGTCCAGCACCAGATCTGCCACTTCCAGATAGCGCTCGGCCAGCAATGGCGACAGAAAAAGCGTCTCACCGTTGTTGTCGAAGCCCTCCCCGCCCGATCCGTCGACCGGGAAGAGTTCCGCGACATCGATGGGAATCCCGGTCAGATCGCGAACGGTGTTCTGGTACTCGGTGCGGTTGAGTCTCCGGACGGTCACAGGGCCGGCATAGACACCGAGGTCGCATGCGCCGGCGCGCAGCGTGCGGTCAATCCAGTCAGCGATTTGCATCCGGTCGCGTTCGGACGGCTGTGGCCCGGTCGGTGGCATCGTGCGATTGCGCAACTGCATCGCGACATTGCGCCACAGGCCCGGCTCAGTCGCTACCGAATCTGCCGACACCGCTTCCAAGAAGCGAATCCTGTTGTCGGCTCCCCCGGAGTGGCACGCTCCGCAATACTCGAGCAAGACCGGGCGGATGGTGGCTTCGTACTCGCTGCCGACCAGCAGCGCAACACTCGCCGCGGCGCAGAGCACCATCCTCAGGCAGGCTTGCATTGGCAGCGCCGAACCGGCACCACTCAATAGTCTGCGCTTGTTGGCGCTCAAATTCAAGTCGTGCCGCGCAGCCTGCGGCACCTCGTGCCCGAGGCGCGCCCGAGAGAGAGAGACGGTGCTGCCGCGCTGGGGGAATTTGACACCCCTCGGCGCGGCTGATACCTTACGCTTCTATCCTCGGCCCTGCCCTCAATTCTGGCGGGCCGCCCGCATGGCAACAGCTGAGAGCCAATCCGCGCTGAAGCGGACGCCACTCCACGGCGTCCACAGCGAAGCCAAGGCCCGCATGGTGGACTTCGGCGGCTGGCACATGCCCGTGGAGTACGACGGGATCGTCGCCGAGCACAATGCCGTGCGCTCGGGCGTCGGCCTGTTCGACGTCAGCCACATGGGAGAGATCGTGATCCGCGGCCCCCAGAGCGTGGACCTGATCGACTCGCTGTGTTCCAACCGCGCCGCGGATCTCCAAGACGGACAAGCCCAGTACTCCGGGCTGCTCAATCCCCAAGGCGGATTCGTGGACGACCTGCTGGTCCACCGGATCGCATCGGACCACTACTTCCTGTGCGTCAACGCTTCCAACCAAGAGGGAGATTTCGCCTGGATCCGCGACCACAACTCGTTCGACGCGGAGGTCACGTTTGCCAGCGCCGACTACGCCCAGCTCGCGATCCAAGGGCCTCGGGCGCTGGTAACGGCCTCGAAGCTGACGGGACTCGACCTAGCCGCAATGCGATACTACTGGTTTGAGTCGGGCGAGTTCGCCGGGGCCCCTGCCTTGGTTGCCCGCACCGGGTATACCGGCGAGGACGGATTCGAAGTCTACGTGGCTCCGGGGGAGGCTGTTGCCGTGTGGCGGGCGATCTTGGACGCGGGCGCTGAGCACTCGATCCGCCCCTGCGGGCTCGGGGCGCGGAACACCCTCCGACTCGAGGCTGCGATGTCCCTCTACGGGCACGAAATCGATGCCACCGTCACGCCGTACGAGGCGGGCCTGGGCTGGATCGTCAAGCTGGACAAGCCCGCCTTCTGCGGGCGCGACGTGCTGGCCGAGCAGAAGCAGCGAGGCGTGAGCCGCAAGCTCGTCGGCTTCGAGATGACTGGGCGCGGGATCGCCCGGGACGGCTACGGCGTGCTCGTCGGCGGGACGAAACTAGGCCACGTCACGAGCGCTTCTCCAGCGCCGTGGCTCGGCAAGAACATCGGCCTGTGCATGCTGCCAGTGGAGCATGCGCGGCCCGGGCGCGAGATCGAAATCGCAATCCGTGGCCGGGCAGTCGGCGCCAAGACCGTCCGCATACCGTTTTACAAGCGCACGAGGAAATGAGTTTCATGGAATATCCGGCGGAATATCGCTACTCCCGCGAGCACGAGTGGGTGCAGGTCACCGGCAGCGCGGCAACCGTTGGCATCACGCACCATGCGCAAGACCAGCTCGGCGACGTGGTCTTTGTCGAACTGCCGTCGGTCGGCGCGAGACTGCAGGCTGGCGGTGCGTTCGGCGCGGTCGAGTCCGTCAAGGCCGTCTCTGACATCTACGCCCCGATCAGCGGTGACGTTACCGAGGTGAACGAGTCACTGATCGACGCTCCCGAGAAGATCAACGAGGACCCCCACGGCGAGGGCTGGCTGGTGCGACTGACCGTGGCCGACAGCAACGAACTGCCCCTGCTGCTAAGCGCGGAGCAGTACGCGGAATACGTCGCGGCCGAAATCGACGGGTAGGCCAGGGTCCACGCCGTGCGCTACCTGCCCAAGTCCCCTGCCGAGCGCGAGGCGATGTTCGCCGAGCTGGGGCTGGCCTCCGAAGAGGACCTGTTCGCAAGTATCCCCGCAGACCTGCGGCAGCAAGAACCGCTGTCGATTCCGCCAGGGCAGTCCGAGTACGAAATCAGGGACTATTTCGAGGCCCGGGCGCGAGACGCCGCGCGCGGCTACGCGTGCTTCCTCGGCGCCGGCGCCTACCACCACTACAGACCGGTCGTGATCGACTCGGTCGCTACGCGGGGCGAATTCCTGACCGCTTACACGCCGTACCAGGCCGAGATTTCCCAGGGCGTGCTGACGACGATCTTCGAATTCCAAACGATGGTGGCCCAACTCACCGGGATGGATGTCGCAAACGCCTCGATGTACGACGGATCCACGGCCGTCCCCGAGGCCGGGATGATGGCCGCGCGCGTCACGCGGCGCAACCGCCTGCTTGTGGCAGGCTCGCTCCATCCGGAGTACCGCCAGGTGATGGACACGTACGACCGCTACCAAGGACTGCCCTCGGAGACGGTGGCGTACGACCCGCAGACTGGCCAGTTGGATCTGGAAGATCTCGAGGCCAGGTTGTCTTCCGACGTGGCGGCAATCCTAGTACAGTCGCCCAACTTCTTCGGCATCGTCGAACCCGTCCGCGAAGCGGCCGAACTCGCCCACAAGCACGGGGCGCTGCTGGTGGTGGTCTTCTCGGAAGCGGCTTCGCTCGGACTGCTCCAGCCACCCGCGGAGGCTGATATCGTGGCGGGCGAGTTCCAGTCCTTCGCGCATCCCCCCAGCTTCGGAGGGCCGTACGTGGGGATCCTCGCGACCAAGGCCAGGCACCTTCGCCAGATGCCGGGCCGACTGGTCGGCGAGACGTTGGATGCCGATGGCAGGCGGGCTTTCTGCCTGACCCTGTCGACGCGCGAGCAGCACATCCGGCGGGCCAAGGCAACTTCCAACATCTGCACGAACCAAGCGCTGGTCGCCCTGATGGCAACCGTCTACATGGCCCTGCTGGGCAAGCGCGGCCTGCGCGAGCTGGCCGAGCAAAACCTCTCTAAAGCGCACTTCCTGGCAGGCGCGCTGCGCTCGGCGGGAGCGCAGCTGCCGTTTTCCGGGCCGTTCTTCAACGAGTTCGCTGTCCGTCCCGCCGGCCGCTCCGCCAGCGAGGTCAACGATCTCGCCCTAGAGCGGAAGATCATCGGCGGCCTGGATCTTGGCCGTTTCTACCCCGAGCTGGCCGGCGCGCTGCTAGTCTGCGCGACAGAGACTGCCAAGCGCGAGCAGATCGAAGGCTACGCCGACTGCTTCCGGGAGGCGGCCGATGGGTAGGATCCGCCAGCACCAGGCCTTGGAAGAACGGCTCCTGTTCGAGCGTTCCTCGCCGGGCAAGGTCGGCTACCAATTGCCCGCCCTGGACGTGCCGCAGGTCGATCCGGAGGAGGCCCTGGGTTCCGCACACGTCCGCGATGAGATCCCGGGATTTCCAGAGGTCAGCGAGGTTGAAGTGATCCGCCACTTCACGCGGCTGTCGAGCTGGAACTATGCCATCGACTCCGGGATGTATCCCCTCGGCTCCTGCACGATGAAGTACAATCCCCGTCTCAACGAGGCGGTGGCTCGCATCGACGGCATCATCGACGCCCACCCTTACCAGCCCGAGTGCCTCGCTCAAGGCATGCTGGAGATCCAGCGCACGCTGGAAGCGTACCTGGCGGAAATCTGCGGCATGGATGCGGTGACGCTCCAGCCGGCCGCAGGGGCTCACGGCGAGTTGACGGGCCTGCTGCTGATCCGGGCGTACCTCGAATCGCAGGGCGATGCCCGCCGCGTGGTCTTGATCCCAGACTCGGCTCACGGGACAAATCCCGCGACAGCCAGCATCGCGGGTTACGAAGTCGTCGAGATCCCCTCGAACCGCCTGGGCATGATCGACCTGGCGACACTACGCGACGCTGTCGACGATTCGGTCGCAGCCCTGATGGTGACCAACCCGAACACGGTCGGCATTTTCGAACAGGACATCGCGGCAGTGGCGGCGGCGCTGCACGAGCGCGGGGCCCAGCTCTACATGGACGGCGCCAACATGAACGCCCTGGTCGGCATCGCCCGGCCAGGCGACTTCGGCGTCGACGTGATGCACCTAAACTTGCACAAGACCTTCTCCACCCCGCACGGCGGCGGCGGCCCCGGCGCCGGCCCGGTAGCGGTCAAGCGCCACCTCGAGCCGCATCTGCCGTTACCGCGCATCCGGGCGGCAGAATCTGGCTTGAGTTTCGACTGGGATCGCCCCGCTTCGATCGGCCGGGTGCGCGCCTTCTACGGCAACTTCGGGGTGCTCGTCCGAGCATTGGCATACATCCTGGCGCACGGCGGGGACGGCTTGCGCAACGCGACTGTGGATGCGGTCTTGAACGCAAACTACATCCGCAAGGGGCTCGAGGGCCACTACGAGCTTCCCTACGAAGCCGCGTCGATGCACGAGTGCATCTTCAGCGATAGCCGCCAAGCCAAGCATGGCGTGAAGACGGGCGACATCGCCAAGCGGTTGATTGACTACGGCTTCCACCCCTATACCGTCAGCTTCCCGCTCATTGTGCGCGGAGCCCTGATGATCGAGCCGACCGAGACCGAGAGCAAGCACGAGCTCGATGAATTCATCGCGGCGATGCAGTCCATCGCCGAAGAAGCCGAACGGGATCCAGAGCTGATCCACCGTTCCCCGGTCACGACCCGTACGAGCCGCGTGGACGAGACTAGGGCGGCCCGCAAGCCGATCCTCAAGTGGCAGGGCGCGGGCCGGGAATAGGCTGGCGGAATCCGTTGACACGGTGCGATCGATGGAACTCCGTGTGTTGTTCGATGGCGGCGCGTTCCTAGAGGGCCCGCGCTGGCGCGAAGACAGGCTGTGGCTCTCGGACATGCACGGCGGTCAGATCATGACCGTGGACATGGACGGCCAAGTTACGGCCTTCGCCAGGGTGCCGCGGCGCCCGTCCGGCCTTGGCTGGCTGCCCGACGGCCGCATGCTGGCCGTGTCGATGAGCGATCGCAAGGTTCTGCGCATGGAGTCGGGCGGGTTTGTGGAACATGCGGACCTGAGCGGATTGGCACCGTTCGAATGCAACGACATGGTGGTCGACCGCCAGGGCCGCGCCTACGTCGGGCACTTCGGCTTCGACCACTTCTGCCACGCTGACTTCCGGCCCGCAAGCCTGATCGCCGTCGAGACCGACGGATCTGCGCGGGTAGTTGCCGCCGATCTCAAGTTTCCGAACGGCACCGTCATTTCCGACGACGGCCGCACGCTCATTGTGGGCGAAAGCTACGGCCGTCGCTTGACGGCTTTCGACATCGAGCGCGACGGCTCCCTCTCGAATCGACGCGTCTGGGCCGATATCGGCATGGCTCCCGACGGCATCTGCCTAGATGCGGAAGGGTGCGTCTGGGTCGCCTCGCCGACCGATCGGGCGCTGGTGCGCGTGCGCCAAGGCGGGGTCATCGCCAGCCGCGTCGAAGTCGGCCGCAAGGCGATCGCCTGCATGCTCGGCGGTCCCGACCGCCGGACCCTGTTCGCGCTCACCTCCGAAACGACCCAGCCCAGCCGGGCCCTAGAACTGCGCAGCGCCCGTGTCGAAACCATTGCCGTCGATGTTCCCGGAGCGGGCCTGCCTTGACCGAAACGCCGCGACGGGTGGAACGAAACGACCGATGCCGGTGAGCCTTGCGGGAGTCTACCGGCTCGTGGCATGCGAGCTCCGATGGGAAGACGGACGGGTGGAACTCCCGTATGGCGCAGATCCCGAGGGCTTGCTGGTTTACACCTCCAGCGGGTACGTGACGGGGCATCTGATGCGCCGCGGCGTGACCAAGTTCCGCACTGGCGCGCGCCAAGCGTCCGCCGAACAGGTCAAGGAGGCCTTCTTGGGCTACCTGGGCTACTACGGAACCTATACGGTGGACGAAGAAGCCGGCACCGTGACGCACCGCGTTCTCGGGAGTTGGCATCCGAACTGGGTTGGCACCGACCAGGTCCGGCATTTCCGCCTGGAAGGAGAAACGCTGGCGATTGAGACGCCGCCGATCGCGTCCGGAAGCGCCTCGTACCGCACGCGCCTCGTTTGGAGACGCTCGGAAGCCACGTAGGAGGCTGGGCCGGGCGGATGCCTATACTGGTCTTGGCCTTGACGGCCCCGCCGGCTTGCAGCCTTGGGGCCTTGACGCGCAAGGCATCACACATAGCGATGAAGATCACGTCCTTTCAGACCCAAGTGGCCTGCCCGTCGGCGAGCGCCGACCCGGCGATCGAGCCCACCGCCGCGCAAATGGCGAACTTCGTAACGCTCGAGCTGGGGACCGACGAAGGCTTGACCGGAATCGGCTACTGCGGCTTTGTCCGGGTTGAGATCCTCAAGGCCCTCCAAGCTACGGTGGACGCGCTGGCGGGCTGGACGCTGGGCGCCGATCCGTCCGCGGTGGAAGCCATCAGCTCGAAACTGCTGACGATGGGCGGCTTGGGCGCACCGGCCGGGATGGTCACCTCTGCTGCCGCCGCGATCGACGTGGCGCTATGGGACATCAAGGGCAAGGCTGCAGGCCAGCCGTTGTTCCGCCTTCTGGGCGGGGAGTCCAACCGGGTCCCCACCTACGCCAGCGGCTACCTGTGGCGCAACTACAGCGGCGACCAGCTGGCCGATACGGCGGCCGAACTCATCGAAAAGGGCTTCCGAGGGATGAAATTCCGCATGGGAGACGAGCCGAGCTTGGAGAACGAAGTCGACCGAATGGATGCGCTGATGTCGGCGGTCAATGACGACATCGACGTGATGGTGGACATCAACCAAGGCTGGACGGTGGACCAAGCGCTCGCAGCGGGCAGGGCGATGGAGGCCTACGAGCTGACTTGGCTCGAGGATCCGATTCACCATCAGGACTACACCGGCCTGGCACACCTCGCAGACAAGCTTTCCCTCCCCATCGCGACGGGCGAATACCACTATGGAGTTCTTCCATTCGGCGAAATGCTGGAGCGCCGGGCAGTGGACATCGTGATGGTCGACCTCCTGCGCGCAGGAGGCATCACGCACTGGATGAAGGCGGCGCACGTCGCCGAAGCCTTCAACAAGCCGGTGGTGAGCCATCTGGCGCCGGAAATACTGGGCCACTGCATCGAGGCCGCTCCCAACGGCACGGTTGCCGAACACATGCCCTGGGCGTTCCCCCTGTTCCAAGAAGTGCCGCAAGTCTCCGCCAGGGACGGGGCCCTCGTCTTGTCGGAAGAGCCCGGGCTGGGACTGCGGTTCGATCAGGACGCTATTGACCGGATGCAGCCCGAATGACGGAAGGTCGGCCCGCACCCGGCAGGCGAAAATCTCTGTCAGCAGGCGCCTGGCTAAGAGCGGTCTCGGCAGCCTTGGTGTTCGCCGTAGCCATCGCGGCTCAAGAGCCGGCGGAAGAGGTCGAACCAGAATCCGACGCCGATGCGGGAACCGAAGAGTCGGGAGCGGCCGCGGGGCGCACGGCACTGAACCTGCTGGGCGAAGTGGATGCCGGCGGGGGCGAAGGGCGGCGCAACGAGAACGTCCGAATCACATTGATCGATAACAATGTCCTCCGCGAGCTGACGACTCGGATGGGAACCACCGCCGTCGTCCCGGTCGATGTGCGCATCGATCAGCGCTACTTCGCCGCCGAGTTCGGCCAGCCTCCGAAGCGCCTGCGGCAGGCGGTGCTAGCACCGGTTGCGCGGGCCCACGGCACCCTTCGCTGGATGCATCAGACCAGCGTCACGAGCGCGCGCTCGTTTTTCCAAGCGGGCGGCGTTCGGCCGGCCCATGACAATTCGTACGGGTTCACGGTCGGCCTGGCGGCCTGGCGCGGCGCGTCCCTCATGCTTGACGGCAGCCAGGTGCGCTCCCGCGGCAACGTAAACGGCAACGTGCTCGTGCCCGCGCCGGACGAGCGCACGCCGCTGGCGACGGACCCGGCGCGCCGCGCGTACGTGCAGCGCCTGCTGGACGCCTACCCCAACGAACTGCCGAATCGAACCGACATCAACCCGCGCGCGCTGAACACCAACGACATACAAGCCATCAACAACGACCGGGGCTCGGTGCGATTGCGGCAAGCCATCCGCGAAGACGACGAACTGGTCCTGAACTACAGCCATACCGGGCAGAAGGTTGACGCATTCCAGCTGGTCGGCGGTCAGAATCCCGACACCACCACCAAGAACCATGTCGCCGCGGCGACGTGGAACCGAACTTGGTCGCCGGCGACGACCACCAGCCTGACGGCGGCCTTCGAGCGGGTGGGCAGCCTGCTCGTTCCCGAAGAATCGTCCGTGGGGCCGCTGGTGCTGACGGGCTTCGTGGTCGAGTTCCTCGGCCCCAGCTCGAACATACCCATCGACCGGGCCCTGAACCGCTTCACCTACGCCGCGAGGGCCGAGCATCTCGCCGGAAATCACAAGTGGACGGTCGGAGCAGAGCTGACCCGCCGGCAAGTCAACGGATCGGAAGCTGAGAGCCACCGCGGGCTGTTCTTCTTCCGCAACGACTTCGGGCGCGACGCAATTACCAACATCCGCCTAGGCACTCCCAGCGTGTACCGCGTTGCCGTCGGCAGCATCCATCGCGGATTCCGCAACTGGGCCATGCAGTACTACGTCGGCAACGAATGGAAAGCCGCCAAGGCGCTCACGTTCAACATCGGGCTGCGCTTCGAACCGGTCACCGCGCCGACCGAGGTGCAAGGCTTGACTGAGATCCCGTACGACTGCGACTGCAACAACTTCGCGCCGAGGTTCGGCTTCGCCTACGATCTGGGTCGCCGTGCCGGGGTGTTGCGGGGATCTTACGGGATCCACTATGGCCAGATCTTCGACGTCACGTACGGGCAGTCGCGCTTCAGTCCGCCGCAAAACCTCAACATCGCGGTGCAGGTCCCGGACCTAGTGGAACCCCTGAATCGACTCAGGCCCGGCGACCTCAACCCCAACGCGCGGTCAACCGTCTTCCGGATGGATCCTGAACTGGCCACCCCGTACTCGCACCAATACGGACTGGACTGGCAGATTCCGCTCGGCCGCGACTGGACCCTGAGCCTAGGGTACGTGGGCAGCCGGACGCACAAGCTGCTGACGCTGTGGTATACCAATCGCGCCCAGCCGGTGCCCGGCATACCCCAGACCACGCGCACCGTCAACCGACGGCGGCCCGACCTGCGCTTTTTCGACAACCGGTTGGGCCTGAACGGCTCGAGAGCGTTCTTCGACGCGGGAAAAGCCACGCTACGCATTCCTGACTGGAAGGGGTTCACGCTCGACGCCTCGTATTGGTGGAGCAAGGCGATCGATCTCGGGAACGACTTCTCCAATACCGCGTCAGGGCGCTCCGGCAGGCTGGGGCGCAGCCAGTCGGAATTTAATTCGCATGCAGAAATGCGAGCCGTGAGCTCGTTCGATCAGCCGCACGCCATGCTGATCCGGTCGCAGTGGCGCGCACCTGCCCTGCCAGGTCCGCTGGAAGCCGTGCTTGGCGGCTGGCAGCTGAGCGCGGTGGTGCTGGCCAAGTCAGGCACTCCGTTCAACGTCATCGCTGGCTCCGACGGGGAGGGTTTCGGGAATGTCGACGGCTCGCCAGGAGATCGTCCGAACCTGCTGGATCCGGCCATCCTGGGTCGCTCGGCGGACGATCCAGACACATCCGCAGGCCAATTGCCAAAGGCAGCGTTTGAATTCATCCAGCCGTTCGACACGGCAGGCGACCTAGGGCGCAACGTGTTCCGGAAGGACGGAATCTTCAACGTCAACCTCGCCATTTCAAAGGAATGGGCTCTCCCGGGCGACGCCAGCCTCCTATTTCGGGCCGAGAGCCTGAACCTGCTCAACCACCCGCAGTTCGCCGAGCCTGGAAGGGAGCTGACATCGCCAAACTTCGGCCAGATCACCAATACCCTCAACGACGGCAGGGCCTTCAAGTTCGGCTTGGAACTGTCCTTCTGAGGGGCGGGCGGGCGTTCCCGCCAAGGGGGAGGCGGCCATCTTGTAGCGATGTGAGATATACTTGTTCTATTGGCGATACGGAATATCCGGCACGGAGGCTTGCGTCGGCTGTTCGAACACGGAGACAGGACCAAGCTGCATCCGGCACACGTGAACCGGATCCGGGATATCCTGCTAGCCTTGGACGGAGCAGACGCCCTAGGCGAGTTATCCGAACCTTTCTACCGGCTACATCCTCTCAAGGGGGATCGCAAGGGCCAGTGGGCCGTGAACGTGTCGCGAATGTGGCGGATCGTGTTCCGCGTTGAGGGTGACGACGTGCTGGATGTTGACCTGACGGACTATCACTAAGGAGGGCATCATGAGCGAAGGCAAGGGCAGCGTGGGATACGACGCTTGGCTGCGGCGCCACCCGTCGCATCCGGGACGGCACATCTATCACGGCTGCATGGAGGACCCGCTGGGAGAGAGCAGCCTGACGGTCAGCGAGGCGGCGCACAAGCTCGGTGTGTCGCGGGTAGCGCTTTCGCGCGTGCTCAACGGGCGGGCAGGCATCTCGGTGTCGCTGGCCCTTAAGCTGGAAGCGGCAGGCTGGGGCACCGCCGACATGTGGCTGCGGCGGCAAGCCCAGTTTGACTTGGCGCGGGAGCGGAACCGCCTCGGACAATGGCCCGGCAGGGTGTCTGACCCGGAGGATACCGAGATCGCGGCTGAGGCCGCCTGAGGGAGTTTCACACTTCGCTTCCGAGGAGACCAACGTGGCGATTCCGGCCATTCAGTCCATGATGGCCCCGCTACTCGAGCTGGCGGGGGACGGCCATGCCCATCGGCTTCGCGATGCGGTCGATCTACTGTCTGATCGCCCTGGTCACAAGGATGGACGAGACGCGCACGTCGGCGAATCTTGATTAGCATCCCTTGCCGGGTGAAGCAATCCTGCGCGGGCTTGCGTGCAGCTGCAGGCGATGGTCCGTGTGACACAAGCAGCGGGGGTGCCTTAGCGACGCTCGAACCTATGCCTGCGTCGACCGTGACGAGGTGCTAGGGTGCCGCGATAGCATGGGGGAGGGCTATGAGACTCTGTACGTTCGAATACGCTGGAGCGACTGAGGCGGGCATTCTCAAGGACGGCAAAATCTTGCCGGTCAGTCAACTCAACAGCAAACGAGGGGCAAACTTCCCTCTGACGCTGCTCCCATTGATCCAGTCCGACGCGGCACCAGCCCTGAGAGCGCTGGCACAAGGCGTGGAAGCGGAGATCCCGCTGCAGGACGTTCGCCTGCGCATCCCATACGCAAACCCCGGAAAGGTATGGTGCATCGGCCTCAACTACCGCTCGCACGCCGAGGACCTGAGCGAGGTCCAGCCGGAGGAGCCCGGCAGTTTCATGAAGCCGTCCTCCTCGTTTTTCGAGCCCGGCGGCGCGATCGAGCTGCCGCCCGAAGACCTCACGTCCGACGTCGACGCCGAGGGGGAGCTAGCGTTGGTGTTCAGCAAGCGCTGCCGGGACGTGCCCCTCGAAGAGGTGCCCAGTGTGCTATTCGGCTATACCACCACGCTCGACATGACCGCGCTAGATATTCTGGCCCGCAACACCCGCTATCTGCAACGCTCCAAGAGCTTCGACACGTTCTTTTCCTTCGGACCGGTCATCGTCACCGCGGACGAGATCGACGATGTCAACGCGCTCGAGGTGCAGACCATCCACAATTCGGAGGTGTTCTCGCGAGACTTCGTCTCGAACATGCGGCACCGGCCGTTCAATCTAGCGGCCTTCCACTCCCGGGTGATGACCTTCGAGCCGGGAGACATTCTCTCCACGGGCTGCCCGAAGGGCGCGCGGATCAAGCCCGGCGACACTGTGGAGGCCCGCATCGAGGGCGTGGGGCAACTGCGCGCACGAGTCGCACGGCGCCAGACGGCGGGCTAGCCAGCGCCGGACACGGCGTCAGCCTCAAAGAGGCCGAACGCTGACCTCGCGGAAGCGCACGACCGACTTCTCGTCGTGGTTCTGCAGGCCGATGTAGCCCGAGTCCGGGCGCGGGCCCCGCTGGGGCTCGAACCATCTCTTGCGCTCCGGCACTTCCTGGGTGCCGTCAAACTCGTTGACCACCCGGCCGTTGACCGAGATCCTCGTAACCTGCCCGTCAAGCGCGATCTCCATCGTGTTCCAGCCATCCTCGCTGGCTGGAAACTCGGCCGCCGGGGAAAGTGAGTAGATCGAGCCGGTGCGGTGAAACTCGTCGGCGGTGTCTGCGATTTGCACTTCGTAGCCCTTGTGCACGGCGAACCACGGGTCATGGGGTTTCTCCGGCGCGCGGAGGAACACTCCGGCATTCGACTCGGGAGTGTCCGGCTTATAGACAACGCGCAGCACGGCGTTGCCGATCTCTTTGCCGTCGTAGACCAGCAGTCCCATGCCCCCGGAGGTCTTCAGCGCGCCGTCTTCGACCACGAACTCCCCCCGTCCGACGTGACGCCAACCGCTGAGGTCGGCGCCGTTGAACAGCTGCTCGGACGGCGGTTCCGGCGTGCCGCACGCAATGAACGAGGCTAGGGCAAGCGTTGCGAAAGTCGGTCTCAACATGGTCACTAGGATACCGATGCCGGTCACGAATGACCTCATCGTATCCCTCGGCGCACCAAAGATGCTCAGGACAGGCCGCACAAGGCGGCTCAACTGCCGGAACCGTCGCTATCCGACAAGCACTGTACGCCTCGGCAAAGCGTCTCGGAGCCAATCAAGAGGCCATCCGGTCGCGCTGTTAGCCTGTGAGTCTATGTCGGAACTCACCGCCCTCGCAGCAAATCGGCTTGCGCAACTCGTCCGCAACAGAGAGGTAACCGCTACCGAGGTGGTCGAAGCTCACCTGAAAAGGACAGACGAACTGAATCCAAAGATCAACGCCATCACTGACCTTCAAGCGGAGAGCGCCTTGGAGCGGGCCGCTCAAACCGACGCCTGTCTACGTGGGAACCGGGGCCCGCTGGGCGGGCTCACGGGAGTTCCTATCACCATCAAGAGTTCGATTGCTGCCGAGGGTTTCCGCCAGGAATGCGGAACTAGGCTGCGCCTCGGCGAAGTGGCACGAGCGGATGCACCGCTTGTCTCGGTCTTGAAGAACGCGGGAGCGATTGTCATCGGCACCACGAATGTGCCCGAGTTCTTGATGGCCTACGAAACCGACAATGCCATTTACGGCAGGACTCGCTCCCCGCTGAACCTGGACTTTACCCCAGGAGGGTCCAGCGGCGGCTGCTCTGCGGCGGTAGCGGGGCAGCTCTCGGCAGCCAGCTTTGGCAGCGACGCCGGCGGGTCAGTGCGCGTTCCGGCACATTTCTGCGGACTATACGGATTCAAGGCAACGCCGGGCGTGATTCCCCGCACGGGTCACTGGCCGTCCGTCGCCGGACCTTCCGTGACACTGGCCGCTGTGGGGCCGCTGACGCGGACAGCTGAGGACCTCAGATGCTTCGCGACGAGAACATTCGCCCGGCACTCGGACGACATCTCCTGCATACCGGAATTCGTGCCGATGTGGCATCCCGAAGACGTCGTTCGGGTGTGCCGAGTTGGTTGGTTCGACCATGCTTGGAACACCCCTGTGACTGCGGAGACCCGAGCTGCGATCCAGACCACCGTAACGGCAATGCAGGAACGGGGATTCGAGATGGAGCGCATCGAGCCTAGCGGATTGGAACGTGCGCCCGGCATCTGGTGGCTCATGTTCGGAAAGTGCCTCAGGACGCTCATCGAAGGATCGGTGCCGGAGGGCTATCGCCTTCATCCGCTGTCGTACGAGGCCATGGCGGCGGACCGCGAAGCCGCGGCGACTACCTACGAAGATCTTCTCTTGGGCTGGGTTGCCCAAGACCAGTTGCGCAGCAAGTTCCGGGAGTTAATGAATAGGTACACATTCCTGCTCTGCCCTGTCGCCGCCATCCCGTCCTTCCGCCACGGAGAGCGGCGATGGACTATCGATGGCGAAGAAGTCACGTACCCCAACGCCTTCGTCTACAGCCAAGTGGTCAACGTGCTCGGTGCTCCGGCAGCCACGATCCCGGTCGGCACGTCAAGCAATGGCCTACCGATCGGAGTGCAGTTGATCGGCCGCCCGCACGACGACTGGACGGTCGTGACCGGCGTCAAGGAAGTGGCGGCGGCGCTTGGACAGGATTGACCGACCGCAGGCCGCTCTTCAAGCCCGCCCCAAGTAGCTGCCATCCGCCGTGTTGACGCGGATCGACTCGCCTTCCTTGATGAATTGCGGCACCTGCACCACCAGTCCCGTCTCGGTCTTGGCCGGCTTGGTGACATTGGTGACGGTGGCGCTCTTGATGGCAGGCTCGGTCTCGACGACTTCCAAATCGACGGCCGCAGGCAGGTCTAGGTTGAACGGCACGCCGTCCATGAACTGCACCCTAACGACCGTGTCAGGGATCATGTAGTTCACTTGGCTGCCGAGTTGCTCCGCCGAGAGTTCGATCTGCTCGTAGTTCTCGGTATTCATCAGGTGGTAGCTGCCGCCATCGGAATACAGGTACTGCATCTCCTGCGACACGAGCATGACCTTCGGCACGAAATCTTCCGAGGCGAACTTCAACTCCACCATCGCGCCGGAGCGATGGTTACGCATCTTTGCCTGAACAAAGCCCCGCTTGTTGCCCGGGGTCCTGTGCTCGGTCTTGTGAATGGTGCAGACATCGCCGTTATGGCGAATCACCATGCCCGGCCGCAGCTGCGTGGCTTGTACGTTCAAGTCGTGTCCCCCTTCCGGCCGTACCGGCAACGCTCCGGCACCGTGCCATTGTTGCCATTGTATCGTCGCGCCTGGCAGGCCTCGGGCGCCGTTCCCGAACCGAGGGTCTACTGCACCGAGATCTCGAACGGCGCCATGTACATGGCACCGTCGCTCAGCCTATTGGCGATGCGTTCCAGATCGCTGACAGCCCGCTTGGCTGCACCCAGCTCTCGCGGCACGAGCAAGCGAGCTGCCGCAGCCGAGAGGTCGCCGGACATCAGCGACTCCAGCATGGAGCGCCGCTCGGGGTAGGTGACGATCCTGACCGTCTCGTCGGGATCGATCTCGGCAATCTCCTTGACTCGCTCCACTGCGTCCAAGTAGCCGCCCAGCGAGTCCACGAGCCCGTTCCTCTCAGCTTGCGAGCCGATCCAGACCCGGCCTTCGGCCAGCTCGGCTATGGACTCGGCATCGTCTCCGCGGCCCTCCGCGACCCGGTTGACAAACGTCTCATAGATCGAGTCGACGTATCCGCGCAACTTCGCCCGCTCGGCACTGGTCATGGGACCGTAGTCCGATTCGATCGCGGTGAACTGCCCCCGGCTGAGGATCTCCTTGGTAATGCCGAGCTTGTTGTACAGGTCGCGCAGATTCAACCGGATCGTGAAGACGCCGATCGACCCGGTATACGTGCCGGGATAGGCCAAGATCGGCACATCGGGCACGGCGGCGATGTAGTAGCCGCCTGAAGCGGCCACGTTCGCCATGGAAACCACCACCGGCTTCTCCTGGCCCAGCCGACGCACGGCGTGGAGCATTTGCTCCGATGCGATCGCTTCGCCGCCGGGCGAGTCGATGCGCAGAATCACCCCATCGATGCTCTCGTCCTCGCGGATCGAATCGATCTGCGCGATGAAGTCGCCGGATGCGAGAGTACCGGACGGCCCCCCGAACGGCGACGGATCGGAGTAGCCGCTATAGATCGTCCCCGACGCGTGCACCATAGCGATCTTCGGGCCGCGAGAACGGCCGGCGGCCGACTCTCTGGCGTAGGTTGACATCGCGACGCGGTCGATTTCCTCAACTTCGACGGCCTCGCTGAGTTCCTCGTAGAACTCGTCCTTGTAGAGCACCGCATCGCTGAGGCCGTGCTCGCGAGCCTCGGCCGCCGCGAACGGCCCTTCGTCCACCACGGCCTGCCAGTGCGCCGCGTCCTGGCCGCGCCCGGCGGCGATGCCATCGAGCAGCTGGCCGTAGAACTCGTCCAGCATCTCGTCCAGCACCTGGCGCCACTCCGGCGACATCTCTTCGCGCGAGTACGGCTCGCCAGCGCTCTTGTAGCGGCCGGTGCGGATCAGCTCCGCTTCCACGCCCAGTTTGTCCAGCGCTCCCTTGAAGAACATGATTTCCAAGCGAAGTCCGCTCAGCGAGAGGTAGCTCTCGGGCTGGATCACGATTCGATCGGCGAGCGCAGCGATGTAGTAGTCCTCGCGGCCGGCCAATTCCAAGAACGCCCAGACCGGCTTGCCAGACTCCTTGAAAGCTTCGATCGCCCAGCGCAGTTCCTGCGCTTTGGCCCAGCCCGCGCGCGATCCATCGCACTGCAGGACCAAGGCCTTGATGCGATCGTCTTCCGCAGCCCTGCGAATCGCCCGGACCTGGTCGAAGAGAGTGGCTTTTCCCGCCTTGTCGAAGCTCAGGTAGTCGGGCAAGTTCCAGTCGATGTACTCAGGGATGTCCCCGCTGAGCGATACCACAACGGCCGAATCCGGCCCGATCTCGGTGGAGTCGCTCTGGGAGATCACCAGGGCCAGCAGGACGACAAAGCTCAGGCCCGCCGCGACTGCGAGCGCGATGCCGACCAGCATGCCCTTGACGAATTGACTCATTGCCGCCTCCGCATGGCTCATTGTACAAACGGCCCGCCCGGGGGATTCCGCGGCCGCGCTCGCCTCGGTGCGCCCGCTACCACTCGTTGTAGGGAGTGCCCGCCAGCGACGTCTTGTCCGAGCCGCTGCGCACGTCGAACAGGCCGGACTCGCCGGTCGGGCCGGTCTCGTTGATCAACTCCCAGGTGTCGCGAGAATTAGTGATGGGATCGATCGGGATTTCGCGCAGGTAGCCTTCGTCAACCAAGTCCGCGAGTGACTGGGGCGGCATTTCCTTGTCGTAGGTGTACTGGTCAATCACCGACCGGATAGTGAGCAGGTTCGAGCGAAGCACGCTTTCCCGCGCCCTGACGATTGCCGACGAGTAGAACGGAACGGCGATCGACACGATCGTGACGATGATCGTCAGGACGACCATCATCTCCAAGAGGGTGAAACCCGCACGAGCGTCGGCGGGAGGAGCCAGTGCGCGGCCTACCATTCGCTGTACCTCGTGCCGCCGAGCGAGATGCCTTGGCTCAGCGAGTAGACGTCAAACACGTTGCGGCCGCTCCAACTCCTCGCTAGCGGATCGTCCGATACCGAGAGCAGCCCCCACTCGCTCCTCCCAGTCATCGGGTCCACCGGAATCGAGCGCAAGAAGCGGATGGCCTGCGGCTCGTCTTCGTCCCTTGCCAGCGGATCCTCGGACATGCCGCCAAAGTCACCCTGTTGGAAACGATCGCCGCCAAACGCCCCGCCACTGCCGAACGCCCCGCCACTGGTCTGGGATCCAGACGGGCCCCGCGATCCGATCCCGCCCATCGGATTGGGGCGGCTCCCCAGTGAACGCGATGGTTCCAGGCCGATGCCGGGCATTCCCGAACCCATGCCCCCTGTCGGCAGTCCGCCGGCCAACGGACCGACTTCGACGCCTTCGACGAGTTCTTCCAAGCTCGTGGGATAGCCATGGTTGTTGGGATCTAGCTGTCCGAGCCTGCCTTTGTCGGCCATGTCCTTGTAGCGGTCGATAGCTACTCGGATTTCGGTCAGCGCCGAGCGCAGGCGGCGCTCCTTTTCCCGCTGCACCTTGACCCGCGCCACGGGCACGGCCATCGTGGAGAGGATCAGCATCAGGCTGAACGCCACGATCAGCTCGATCAGGGTCAGGCCGGTCTCGCCCGAGGTCGGCGCAATTTGCCGCGCCACTCGTCGCGTCCAGCGCCCGGTCCTTCGCTGCGCGCGCATAGGCCCCTACTCGACTGTGACCTCGGTTTCAAGCGGCTGCACATCCAGGGTGCGGTTGGATGCGTCGCGCGGCGCGTTCGCGGTCACCCGGAGTTGTGCCGTGCCGGATGCGAGCCCTTCGAAGGTCAGCGTGACGAGCACCCCTTCGCCATCGGCGCCGCCCGCCCCGGGAAAGCGCGAGATATTGACAGCCGCCAGCCCGTTGGCGTGCCGGATGCTGCGCGAGAATATGATGTCGCTGGCATCATCGCCGGCGAGGAACGGTCCTCGTTCGATTCCGACCAAGCGCAACTTCTCCCGGTCGTATTGAATGCGCAGGGGCATGCTGGCCAGTTCGACGGCATCGCCGACCACCACGGAGAGGGTGGACCGCTGGTCGACCGGAATCACTGCCGTTTCCGGCTCCAAGCTGAGCCGCGGACCTTGGGGGGCCGGCGGCTCGGCGGCGCCGGGATCTTCGGGGCGATCGGGTTCAGGCTGGGGCGTGTCTGTCGCGGGCGCGGACGGCGTGGTGTCGTCACTTGGCTGCGGCTCCGCCGCCTCTGGTTCAGGTGGGGGGGGCGCGGAAGGGTCGGGTGCCGGCACTTGCCCGGATTGAACCGCGGTTGGGTCACCGGGCTCGACCCCCAGCGCCGGCTGGCCGTTGCCCTGCTGCTCGTAGCGCAGCTCGAACTTCTGGTCCGTGCCGGAGGCGATCGCCCGCAAGTTGCTCTGCTCGATGCCCGGCATCCGCACGATATGGGGAATCAGAACGAGCAGGATCTCGCTCTCGGAACGCTGCACGTCCTCATCGCTGAAGAGCTTGCCAATCACGGGAATCTCGCCGAGGAACGGCACGCCAGCCCTGGTCGTGAAGATCTGTGACTGGTTCAGGCCGCCGATGACGCTGGCCTCGCCCTCCTGCACGCGGATGTCGTGCTGGATCGTGCGCTGGCCGATGACAGGCTGCGAGATTCCGCCGATGTCGACGAAATCGCGGACGTTGGAAATCTCGACTTCGACATGCATCGAGACCTCGCGGTTCGCGTGGATCTTGGGAGTCAGCGAGACGTTCACGCCGACGTCGGTGTAGGTGAACTGGGTGTTCACCAACGGATTGATGCCCACGCCGCCGACTCCGGGCTGAAAGCTGCCGGTGGCGATCGGGATGCGGTCACCGATGCGCAGGTCTGCCTGGTGGTTGTCAGCGGTGCGCACCCTCGGGGACTGCAGCAGCTCCGTTTGCGAATTGCTGAATAACGCCGTGAGTTGGAAGCCGGGCAAGACGGTCGACCAACTGCCCACGCCGACATCGCCGAAGCGATTCAGCGCGATCCCGCCAGCGTCGGCGCCCGTGTAGCCGATCGGGAACTGCAAGCCCTTGCCGCCAGGCGAGGTCGGCGCGAGGCCGAGCGTGCGCTTCGTGGACTTGCTGGTCTCCAGCACCAGCACGTCGACAACGACCTCGGGCTTGGGCTTGTCCATGTCGTGGACGATCTTCTCGGCGATGGCGACCTTGGAACGGCTGCCGCGCATCACCATGGCGTTCATGGAGGCCACCGTGAACAGCCGCCGCAGATCAGTCACTCCGCGGATCGCGGTCGTCACCTCGGCGAGGTCCTGCTGGGTCGAGAGGTTCGTCAGGTAGACCGTCTTGATCACCTCGTCTTCAAATTCCCGCCGCTTGTTGGGGTTGTCGTTGGCCACCATCACCGTGTTGTGCGTGACGGGCTTCCAGAACGCCTTCGCGAGCAGGCCGACGTAGTCCAGAGCCTCCGGCAGGGTGGCATTGCGGATTTCGATCTCCACTTCGCTGTCGGAAAAGTCGGGATCGAACAGCACGTTGATCCCGGCAAGCTTGCCAATGGTCTCGAAGACGATCTTCGATTGCTCTTTCAGCATCAGGTTGATCGGTTCGGTGGAAAGCGGCACCAGATCGGCGGGCTCGGTGATCGACCCCACCATTTGCGCCCGTTCGAATCGGGCCTCTTCGAGAGCGCTCTGCTGTACCGCCGGGAACGCTTCCCCTGCAGGCGCATCCCGCCTCTCGATCAGTTCGATGGTCCTGCGGCGCTCTTGCGCGGCAATGCTGGATGCGGGATCAATCGCGAACGCCCGCTCGAACTCGGTCAGCGCCTCCTCGAGCAGTCCCTGCTGGCGCAAGTCCAGACCCACGCTCACATGAGCCTGCCCGGCCACGAAGCGCATCCGGCGCTCGGCCAGCGTGAAGCGGCTATCGCGCGGCGACTCTTGGCTGGCCAAGCTGTACATTTCCAACGCCTTGTCGAAATCGCCAGCCGCCTCCGCCGCGACGCCCCGGCTATACAGGCCCCTTGCCTTGCGGGAGGCTGCCGCGGCCGCGTCGACCGCCACGAGCGAGACGAGCAGCACGGCCACCGCGCCCAAGCGCCCCGCGCGCATTGGTGGCATGCTGGAGTATAGGGTCCGGGTGCGCATCGTCAGGCCGCTCTGAAGTAATGACGATGCGACGGGCCGTAACGTGGAATGTCCAAGCCGAAGCGATCCGGCAGCAACGTGTTCGCGGAAAACCGCCGGGCGCGCAGGCTATTCACGCTCCAAGAGACCTTCGAGAGCGGCATGGTGCTTTCCGGCGCCGAGGTCAAGTCGTGCCGTGCCGGCAAGATCCAGCTCGCCGACGCGTATGCGACGGTGCGCAACGGCGAGATCTGGCTGCATAACGCCCATATCAGCGCGTACACTCACGCCACGGTCGGCAACGCCGAGCCCGTGCGCATGCGCAAGCTTCTGCTGCACCGCAAGGAGATCGACCGGCTGGCGGCCAAGGTCCAACAGAAGGGGCTAACGCTGATCCCAACCAAGGTGTACGCGTCGAACGGGCGCATCAAGTGCGAGATCGCCCTCGCCAAGAGCAAGCAGCTCTACGACAAGCGCGACGAGAAGCGCAAGGCGATCGAAAAGGACGAGGCGAGAGAAGCTGTCCTTAACCGCAGGAGTCGCGCGTAACCCAGAAGCGGCGGCGCTCAGCCGCCGAACGGCTCGGCGAAGACGTAAAACTTGAATTTCGCAACCTGCGAGCCTACGCCCCAGCGCGCCACCTTGTAGTCGACCCTGAGGAAGCGCACGTCCGGGTTGGCGTCCATGTCGAAGAGCAACTGCCAGACTCCGGCGTAGAACTTCTGGGGGAACGCGCGCAGCGGCTCCTCGATCCACTCCTCGCCATCGGCGGAGCCCCGCACGCACACGTCAAGGCTCTCCTGCTCGACGATTTCGGTGATGCCCAGCGAGAGCAGCGCCCGGCCCCCGCCCGAGGCGATCTCGACCGGCTCTCCGGAGCCGCTCTCTTGCACGGTGGTTTCAGAAAAGAGGAAGCCAGGAAGCATAACGGCCCGCGCGCGTTGACCGCTCGCGGCGAATGGCCATTCTAGCACTTGCGCAGGGGCGGTCCCAGCGCGAGCCGGCAGACGCCATTAGCGACAGATCCCCGAGCCGCGCAAGCGGGCCGATGGCGTGAGAAATCAGCCATCGCCGACTTCCACAATGGTCGCCCCAGCTCCCCCCTCTTGCTGTTCGGCTTGGTAGTACTTGGTGACATGCACGTGCCGCGAGAACATCTTCCACAGTTCGCGGCGCAGGACGTCCTTGCCAAAGCCGTGCACCACGCGCAGCTTCGATCGGTTGGCCAGCACGGCCCGATCCAAGTACTTGTCTACGTCAGAGAGGGCCTCGTCCGCGGTCTTGCCGATCACGTTGATTTCCGCCGGCAAGCTACCGTCGTGCGCTACGGTCTTGAGGCTGACGCCGTCGGGCAGCCTGGAAGGCAGGTCGGTCTCTTCGTCTAGCGGGACGACGTCCTCGCTCGCGACCTGCAGCCGCATCGCGCCTGCTAGCACTTCCCAGCGCCCGTTCTCCACGCGCCGCACGATTTGGCCTGTCGTGCCCATCGACACCAGGCGCACCTTGGCACCGGGCTCGAATTCCTGCTCGCCAGCGGCGAGGGCTTCGGCAGCTTTGCTGCCCAGCGCGGCCGCCACCTCTGCGCTTACGGCGCGGCGGAACGCTGCGACGTCCTGCGTGGCCCTCCGGGCCTGAGCCCGCTCGCCCTTCCTCGGCACTGACGGCTGTACCCGCGCGAGGGCGGCGTCCAGCGCCCCGCGGAAGCGCTTCTCCAGCTTGGCCACAAGTCTTTCGATGCGGGCCTCTGCTTCAGCCTTGAGCTCGCTTTCGCAAGCCGCCGCCTCCTGCTCGAGCTGCCTCTTGCGCTGGTTCAGCTCTTTGGATCGCTCGCGGGTCTGCTGCACCAGCCGGTCATACTCCTCGGCTTGCTTGCGCAGTTCGGCAAGGTACTTTGCGGACTGCTCGTGGGTCCGGCCCTTGAGAGCAAGCGCCCTCTGGACGACTTCCTTCGGCAGGCCGAAACGAGAGGCCATCTCGATCCCGGCAGACTGTCCGGGGATTCCGCTCTGGAGGCGATACGTGACCCGCCGGCGGGCATCGTCGAATCCCATGGAGGCAGTGACGACGCCCGGGGCGCTGGTGCCGAACATTTTCAGTTCGGGGAGGTGCGTCGAGATCGCGACGAAACCGCCGGACTCGAGGAGTCTCTCCACGACCGCGACCGCCAGTGCCCCGCCATCCTCGGGGTCTGTCGCGGTGCCGAGCTCGTCCAGCACGACCAGCGTTCGCGGAGACGCGCTCTGCAGCATCCCGGTGAGCTTCGACACGTGGGCGGAAAACGTGCTGAGGCTCTCGGCGATCGACTGTGCATCGCCTATGTCCGCCAGAATCTGGTCGAACCAGGGAAACTCGGCCTCATCGGCCGGTACCGGGATGCCGGCCTGCGCCATGGCAGAGAGCACTCCTAGGGTCTTGAGCACGACTGTCTTGCCGCCCGCGTTGGGGCCGCTGACGATCAGGGCACGGCGCTTCCCGTCCAATCGGAGGCTCATGGGCACTGGACGGCGGCGGTCTTGCGCCAACAGATCCTGCAGCAGGGGGGGCCGCGCCTCGGTGAGGACGATCCGCGCTTCCGAGGAATCGCTGAACTGCGGCAGGCAGCAGGCGAACTCGTGGGCGAATCGCCCCCGCGCGAAAACGTAGTCGAGCTCGCCCAGCGCGGCCAGCGTCGCGACGATGGCCGCGCGCTCCGCCCGCAGCGCGGCGCTCATCTCGCGCAAGATGCGCAGGATCTCGCGCTGTTCGTCCTCGCGCAGGCGCACCAGGCGGTTGTTCTGAACGATGGTATCCAGCGGCTCCACGAACGCGGTCTGGCCGGAGCCGCTGGCGCCGTGCACGATGCCGTCGACCTGCCCCTTCCACTCGGTCTTTACGGGCACCACAGTGCGGCCGTTGCGCATCGTGACGTATCGCTCTTGGAGCACGCCCGAGGCCGAGTGCTTGCGCACGAAGCGGTCCAGTGAAGTCTCGACTAGCTGCCGCTGCCGCTCGATCTGGCGGCGGAGCTTGGACAGCGCCGTGCTGGCGAGACTGGAGATCTCGTCGTCGGGCAGGATCTTGCCGGACTGCTGGGCGACCAACGGCCTCAGGTCGGGTATTCCCTCACCCGCCGCGCGCAGGCGCGGCCGCTCCTCCCCAGCCGCCAGCAACGCGAGCCGAATCCGCTGAGCCACATCGAGCACCGACAGGATCGCCCGGATCTCGGAGGCATCAAGGGAAACGCCGTCGGCCGAGAGTCGCCCGACCGCATCGCCTACGTCCTCGACGCCGCCGAAGCGCGGCAGCGCAGGGACACCGCGTTGGTTCGCCACCCCAGCCGAGCGGAGCCATTCCGCCGCCTCGCCAACGATCTCGAGGTCTTGCTCGGCTAATTCGGCCGATGCCATCCTCGGCTCAGCCAGTAGGCGCTCCAAGCGAGCGGCCCCCAGCGGGCTGGCCGCATAGCGGCCGAGCAGTTCAACGACCTTGGTGAACTCGAGCGCTTCGTAGGGGTTAGGGAGCATGGCACCTACGTGGAGGGTCGAGAACCGGTCACTAAGTCGTGTCCCTTGCGAATCACCGCAGCCGCTCCGGGCGTGAGATGGAGCTTTGCAAGATCGCGAATCGGGAACCAGCCCGCTTCGTCCGCATCGTCTCCCGCACGCAGCAGCCCGCCGGTGGCCCTGCAGGTATAGTCCAGCACGACGTAGTGCGCATCGTCACCAACCGCGCCGGGTCGCGGCAGGCGCTCGTAAACGGCTACGAATTGGCCCACTTCGACGATCAGGCCGGTCTCCTCCAGCAGCTCCCGCGCCACGCCGTCGGCGATGGATTCCCCGAGACGCAGCTTGCCGCCGGGAATCGACCAAGCGCCCTTGGCCGGATGCGCGCCGCGCCGCACGAGCAGTACCTGGCCTTGGTCGAAGACCAAGCCGCCAACCCCTAGGATCGGCCGCATTGCGGCAGCCTGCTCTCGACGGGCATCCATGCCGAATTCGAGCCGTCCGGTACCGAGGGGCCTAGCGGACGTAGAGAAATTCCTTGAGATTGAAGATCGAGTGCGCCAGATCGGCCCACTCGGCCGCGCCGGGACGGTCACCCAGATAGCCGAGGCTGCGGTCCAGCTCCAGCGGAGCGGGCGGGCGCCCCAGCGCGCTGAGGAACATGCCCTTGACTCTGGCCGAGAGAGGCTCGGCGGTCTCGGCCAGTTTCTCGCCCCACAGCTGCGCTTGGGAAATCACCAGGGGGCTGTTGAGCATCGTCAGCGACTGGGCGGGCACGTTCGTGACGTCCCGCGTGCCGCGAGTGGAGGACGGCTTCGGCTGGTCGAATACCTCGAGGAAGGGATTGTGCGCATTGCGCCGGATCTCTTGGTAGACGCTGCGACGGCCCTGCCCGTCCAGCGGACCCTTCTCGCGGTCACCCTTTGTCTTGCCCTTCGCGAATGCGTAGTAGACATTGATCGACGGCCCTGGCCCGCCAGGCTCCAAACGCCCTGATATCGCCAAGAGGCTGTCACGGATCGCTTCTCCTTCGAGGCGGCGCACCGGCATGTGCTGCCAAAGCGTGTTCCCCGGATCCGCACTGGTCGCTGCTTGCGATGGCGCGCTGTCGGCTTGGTACGTCGATGTCAGCACCAAGCGGCGGATCAGCTGCTTGATAGACCAGCCATCCTTTACGAACCGGTCAGCTAGGTAGTCGAGGAGTTCGGGGTGCGAGGGGGCACTGCCGACACGCCCGAAATTGTCGACCGTGGACACCAGGCCGTGCCCGAACAGGTGCGCCCAGACCCGGTTTACCATGACCCGCGCGGTCAGCGGATTCCGCGCATCCGCAATCTCGTCCGCCAGCCGCAAGCGGGCCGTGGCCGGGTCGCCGTACGGCTCGCTGCCGAGTGCCTCCAAGTATCTCCGCGGCACCGGATCGCCGAGGTCCTTGTGGCTGCCACGCACCAACAAGCGCTGGTCCGGCCCCTCCTCGTCCAACACGCTTGGCGCTCGCCGATAGATCGGAACTTCGTCCTCTCGCCGTCGGTACTCGTGCACTAACGCATCAAGGCGCTCGGAGCGGCCCAGTGAGGCGGGCAGCAGATCCATGCGGACAAACGCGTCCAGATAGGAGGCTTGCGGCGGCGTGATGGAACCGTCGCGCCATGCCAGTATTGCCTCGCGCAGCCGGCTGGCGTAGAGTCCGGCCAACTCCGCGGCCGACGCAGGCGCGGGCCCTTCCAGCAGGTAGTTGATGGGAACATCGACCGTCCTCGGCTTCGTCTCGTCGTTATGGAAGGCAACGGCCAGGGCGCCGAAGTGGGAGCGGCCGTCGCCTAGCGGTTTCGGCCTCGGGTTCTTCCTGGCATCCTCGCGATCGAGCGCGAAGTTGGTCGAGTCCTGCATCGTGGCGAACTCCAAATAGGCGCTGAAGCCCCTCCAGTACTTCGTGCTCCAGCCTTCCCAGACCGGCTCGTCGCGCTTGGGGGAGTAGCGCTGCCAGTAGATGCCGCCGCGCGGCACGGCGTAGTTTTCGACGATCAGCCTTACGACGCTGAAGCCCGAGCCTTGGACGAGAAAACTGATGAAGTCGGTATCGATCTTGAAACGCGGCGTCTGCAGCACGCCGTTGTGGCGCCGCGACAACAGTCCCGAATAAACCCCTGGAGCGTAGACGCCCTCGACGATCCTCTCCCCTTGCGGCACGATGGAGAACTCACCGGCCGCGCTCGAGCCGCCCTCCAGACCGGTGCCGATGCGCTCCCAGCCCGCAAGTTCCCGCCCCGGCCGCCAGATGGCCTGGAAGTTCTCCCGGTTGAAGCGCTTGCGCGACTCGCTCAGGCGGGATTGCTCTTGCGCCATCCGCCGCCAAGCATCCCGAAACTCCGCGCCGCTGCGACCCGCCAGCTGCAACCAGGCGTAGAGGGGGCTGTCTGGCTCGCAAGCCGCGGCTTCAAGGACCGCCCGGAAAGCCTGGTCGCCGCCATGGAGCCGTGCCCGTAGGCGATCGGCCGCGTCCAGCCACAGCGCGGCCAGGGCATCTTTGACCTCCGCCTTGCTCTCGCGCAGCGCGTCCATATTCGTGCGCAGCACGTCCTGCGCGTCCACCGCTCGCTGTACGGGCCGCGCGCTGGCCAAGACGCCGAACAAGGCGTAGTAGTCTCGCTGGCTGATCGCGTCGAACTTGTGGTCGTGGCATCGCGCGCACGACACCGTCAGCCCTTGGAACGCCTTGGAGACCACATCGATCTGATTGTCGGTCCACTTCACCCGGTCCTCCCAAGGGTCCACCGGCTGGAATCCGTGCTCGATCATGCGATAGTTGGCCGTGCCGATCAGTGATTCGTTCAAGCCCCGCTCCGAATTCAGGCGGGGCTGCGGCAACAGGTCGCCGGCGAGATGCTCCCGGACGAGCTGGTCGTACGGAACATCGGCGTTGAGCGCACGGATCAGGTAGTCCCGGTACCGCCAAGCGTCCGGCAGGTCGGGGTCTCCCTCGCTGCCGTGGGATTCCGTGTAGCGGAAGAGATCCATCCAATGCCGGGCCCACCGTTCGCCGAAATGCGGCGATGCCAGCAGCCTTTCCACGACCGTGTGAACTGCCCGCGGCGAGTCGTCTGCCTGGAATGCCGCGATTTCCGCAGGCGTGGGCGGCAGGCCGGTCAGCGCAAACGAAAGCCGCCGCAACAGCGTGTAGCGATCAGCGGGCGGGGCCGGATCCAGGCCCGTACTCTCCAGCTTGGCCAGCACGAACCGGTCCACGGCGGACTGCGGCCAGTCCGTGTCCGAGACGGCGGGAGGCGGCTGTGCCATAACGGGTCGCCACGCCCAGTGCTCCTGTCTCCGCCGCTCCAGATCGAAGGCTTCGCTAGGGTCGGGCAGGCCCGGAGCCTGCTCGTCGGGCCACGGCGCCCCCGCGTCGACCCATGTTGCGAGGTCTGCGATCTTTTCCTCGCTCAGTTGTCCCGTGGGAGGCATCAAGGCCTTGGCCTGACCTCGAACGGCGCGCAGCAGCAGGCTGGCGGATGAGTCGCCCGGTACTACGGCAGAACCCGAGTCGCCCCCGCGCAACAGGCCTGCCCGGCTGTCCAGCCGCAAGTTGGCGAACACGCTCGGCGCCTCGGCGCTGTGGCAGCTGTAGCAGTTCTCCGCTAGCAGCGGCCGGACCCGTTTCTCGAAGTGCTCGATCCCGCTATCGTCCGCTGCACCTCGCACCACGGCCGGGCCGAGAAGCGCCAGCCCCAAGAGGAGCGCCGGGACAGCCCTTGCGACACCTTCAGCCCGATCAGCCGTCACGTCAACATTGTAGTTGGAAGTGGGCGCGACCGAGTACCCCATCGACAGAGGTCTGGCCGCTATGTCCAGCCGGCATCGCCGAACGGCCAGCGACGACACGATGGTCGCCGCCCTGCTCTTCCGGCCCCAACCGGCCCGTGGCCCCTGCTCTGAGAGAATGGGAAGGCGATCCGGCCGCCGCGCGAAGGCCCGTTCTGAGTGTCGGCACTCGGACTCGATATGGAAGCCCTTCTAGAGCAATTCTTTTCCCAAGTCCATTGGTCGATCCTGCTCGCGAGTATCGCAGCGAGCCTGTTGGTGCTGGGAAAAGCGGCCGATATCTTGGTGGATCAAGCGGTCGAGCTCTCCGACAACCTGCACATTCCGCCGATGGTCGTCGGAGCCACCATCGTCAGCCTCGGCACGACGGCGCCGGAGGCGGCAGTCTCGGTCTTGGCGGCGATCGAAGGCGCACCGGGACTGGCCCTCGGAAACTCCGTCGGATCCGTGATCGCCGACACCGGCTTGATACTCGGCCTGGCTTGCCTGATCGCGCCGCTGAAGCTCGACCCAAGGATCGTTAACCGCCAGGGCTGGATTCAAATCGGGTCCGGCGTGCTGCTCGTCCTCCTGAGCGCTCCGTGGACACGTCTGGACCAAGTGTTTGAGAGCGGTGGCCGACTGTCCCAAGAGGCCGGCTTCTTACTACTCGCCTTGCTCGCAGCCTACCTCTACCTTTCGATCCGCTGGGCCGGTCAGCGACGGGCCGAGCACTTGCACCCCGTCGAGCATGGGCATTCCAAGGCCTGGCTGACCGTCCTCAAGCTCGTCGCTGCCATCGCCGGAGTCGTTGTCTCGGCCCAGGTTGTGATCCCCGGAGCGACAGAGGCGGCCGCGCGCATGTCCGTCCCCGAGAGCGTGATTGCCGCCACGTTGGTCGCCTTCGGCACGTCCCTGCCAGAGCTGGTCACTGCCGTGACAGCGGCGCGCCGAGGTCATGGTGAACTGGCGGTCGGCAACGTGATCGGAGCCGACATCCTCAACGTTCTCTTCGTGGCCGGGGCGGCTGCGGCCGTGACGCGTCAGGGCTTGGATGCAGGGCCCAACTTCTTCACGCTGCTGTACCCCGCGATGCTATTCATACTGATCGTGTTCCGGGTGGGCGTGCTCGCATCGAAGGACGTCCTGCGCCGCGGTTTCGGACTCGTTCTGCTCGTGGCGTATCTCGCCTACCTCGTCGCCGGGTACCACTTCCTGCCCGGGGGCGCTCCCGGACACTAGAGAGCTGCCCGACAAGCTGGCTACGGCTTAAGGAGCCCGGCCCCGATCAGGTACTGCCAGACGATCTCGGTCGATTCCTCCGCCGTCTGCTGGCTCGAATCAACGCGAACCTCCGGAGACTCCGGCGGTTCGTAGGGATCGGAGACACCCGTGAAATTCTTGATCTCGCCCGCGAGCGCCTTCTTGTAGAGGCCCTTGGCGTCGCGCTCTACGAGCGTGTCGAGGGGACAGTCGGCGAAGACTTCCACGAAATCGCCGGCCGCGGCCCTGACCTCGTCGCGAACCGCCCTGTAAGGGGAAATGGCCGCCGCGATCGCGAAGACACCGTTGCGCGACAGCAGGTTGCACACGAATCCGATGCGCCGGATGTTGGTGTCGCGGTCTTCCTTGCTGAAACCCAGGCCCTTAGAGAGATTCGTCCGGACCACATCGCCGTCCAAGATCTCCACCCGGGCGCCGACGGCGCGCAGGCGCTTGGCCAGCATATTCGCGACGGTCGACTTGCCCGAACCGGACAAGCCGGTCATCCAAATGGTTGCCCCTTTATACTCCATTTCTCATCATACTCCGAGCGGGTCCCGGCCCTTACTTGACGGCAAACGGCCTGCGGGCCGGCAGAACCTCATCCAGCAGCACGTCCACCTCCCGCCGCATTTGGCCGCGCATGCCTAAGTGCATTCCGCACTCCTTGTCGACGTCTGTCTCCCACCACCAACGCCCCGCCCGGGAATCTTCGCCAGCCTCGACCTTGCGGGTGCAGGGCTGGCATCCGATGCTCGGGTAGCCTTGGGCGTACAGCGGGTGCAGCGGCACGTCGTGCTCCCGCGCGTAGGCGAAGACCTCCTCGTTCGACCAACCGGCCAAGGGGGCAAGCTTCACGATTCCGCCGTGCTCTTCGTCAATCGCCACCGGTTCGGTTCGCTCGCGGCCGCCGTCCTGGTCACGCCGCAGTCCCGTGACCCAGGCATCGAGCGTCGCCAAGCGGCGCTGTAACGGCCTCACCTTGCGGATCTCGCAGCACAGCTTGCGCTTGGCGGGGCTCTCGTAGAAGAGGTTCGGCCCGTTCAGCGTCAGCATCGAGCCCAGCTCGTCGGCATCCGGCGGAACCAACTCGATCACGATCCCGTAGCGACGGCGGATCTGCGAGATCAGTTGGTAGGTCTCCTCGTGCAAGCGGCCGGTGTCGATGCTGAAGACGTTGACATCTCCGCCGACCAAGCGCGCCGCCATGTCGAGGATCACCGACCCGGAGGCTTGGAAGCTGGTGCAGATCGCCAGTCCCGAGCCGAACTCGTCGATCGCCCAACCCAAAGTCTCCTGGGCGGTGGCGTCGCTCCGCGGCCACGTGAATTTCGGCAGCGGCAGTGTCACGCAGCTTCTCGCGCCGCGGCGATCAAGATCTCAGCGATCTCGGGGCGGGTGAACTCGCTCGGCGGCAGCTTGCCCTCGCGCAACATCTGGCGGACCGCGCGGCCGGCGAGATGCACGTGATGCTCCGGCGGGTGCGGGCAGGTCTTCTTCGAAGCCATGCCTCCGCAGACCCTGCAGTAGTGGACGAAATCGAAGAAGACCGGCTCAACGCCGAGTTCGCCGGGCTGGAAGTCGGAAAAGATCCTCTGGGCGTCGAACGGGCCGTAGTAGTCGCCCACGCCGGCGTGGTCCCGCCCGACGATGAAGTGGGTGATGCCATAGTTCTTGCGCACCTGCGCGTGAAAAATCGCCTCGCGTGGGCCGGCGTAGCGCATCCACGCCGGAAAACCGGCCAGCATCGCGTGGTCGGCCGGGTAGTAGTTGCGCATCAGCACGTCGTAGCAGGCCAAGCGCACCTCGGCGGGCGTATCGTCAGCCTTTGTCTCGCCCAAGAGGGGGTGGATCACCAGCCCGTCGGCGGTCTCAAGGGCAATCTTGGTGCAAAACTCGTGCGCCCGGTGGATCGGATTGCGCGTCTGGAATCCCACCACCGTCCGCCAGCCCTTCGCCCGCACCAGAGCCGCCGTCTCGCGCGGCGAGATCGGAAGCGAGCCGGGAACGTCGAGCTTCCAGTCCGAGCAGACTTCAGCCGTAGCCGCAATCGAATACTCCCCTGCCTCGCGCAGCCACTGGACGCCGGGATGCGCCTCGTCCTGCGTGCGGAAGATGCTCTCGGCATAAAGTTCCTTCTCGATCGGAAAGATCTCTTCGACGTGCAGCAGGCCCGCCGGGGCGTCCCCATCCATCAGGACCAAGCGCTCCTCTCCGAGAATGCGCTCCTTGGTGGCGGAATCGATCGGGAACACGATCGGAATGCTCCACGGCTCCCCGGTGGTGAGGTGCATGGTGCGGCAGACCGAGCGGGTCTGGACACTGTTCAAGAATCCCTGGATCGGCTCGTATCCGCCTTCGGCCAGCAGATACAGGTCGCTCAGCTGCCGAAACGTCGCGGCAAGGCCCGGCACGCCGGAGGAAACCAGCGCATTGAGGTCCGAGGAAGGAATAGACATTTCTTCCACTATACACGGCTCCACAGCTATATTCTACTATTCCTATCGACATAGTAGGGATTAACGGATGAGCACGGTACGGGAGGGGCTGGATCGAGCCACCTGTGCAGGTCCGAGGTTCTGGCCGGGCCAGCAATCAGCGCCGTACCGGGCGTTCTCGCTTGCGCGATCTCAGATACTCGGCGATCGCAGCGTCAAGGCTGGGCATTTTGGCGATTCCGGCCGCTTCGACCCTCGCGTTCGAGAGCGCCGCGCATCGCGGCCGGTGCGCCTGCGCTTGGTAATGCGTCCGATCAATCGGTTCCAGGTCGGCAGAACAGTGCGCCAAGCGCACGATCTTGCGGGCGAAGTCGAACCACGATACCGGCTCGCCGCCGGCCAAGTGATACAAGCCGAACGGGATCTTGCGCTCGATCAGATCTAGCGTGCGGGCAGCCAACGCAGGGCCGAACGTCGGCGTGGCGAACTGGTCGTCCACGATGCGCAGGGAAGCTCCTTGAGCGCACTTGCGCAGCACGAACTCGGCAAAGTTGCCGCGCCTAGTATGCCGCCCCGGCGGGCCGAAGACGCCCGCGACCCTCAGCACGTAGTGAGCAGGGCAATGGGCCTGCGCAAACGTCTCCCCGGCAAGCTTGGAGACTCCGTAGACCGACTGCGGGGCTGGGGCGTCCGTCTCCGTGTACGGGGAGCCCTTTTCGCCGCTGAAGACGTAGTCGGTCGAATAGTGCACCAGCACCGCGCCCGCTTCGGCACAGGCGAAAGCCATGTTGCGCACGGCTAGCGCGTTGACGCGCATGGCCGTCTCGGCGTCGCTCTCGGCCTGGTCGACCTGGTTGTAGGCCGCGGCGTTGATCACGCAGTCCGGGTTGTGGCGTGCGATCCGCTGGCGAGTCGCGGGCTCGTCCGTGATATCAAGCTGGCTCCGGCGCAGCGCCAGCAAGCTGTGGCCGCGCTTGCGGCACAGCCGCGCCAAGTCCACGCCGAGTTGCCCGCCGGCGCCGAACAGGATCGTACGCAAGGCCGCAGTCTAGCAGTCTGCCGGTCAGTCCACCAGTCTCAGGCCTCTCAGCGCGGCTTCGGAGGCGCCGCTGATCGTCAGCGGGGCGACTTCCTCCCGGCCCGCGCTCATGTCGTGGAGCCGTCCGCAGTTGTGCAGTTGCCATCGTTGCGCGCGCACCCAGCGCGCCGAATTGCCCGCCGCAAAGGCCAACGGGCGCGGTGAAGCGGCGCCGCCCTGCACGCGATCGGCCAAGCTGACGCCTTACAGCCCGCCAAGTCGACGAGAGGCGGAAGCCACTCGGTGAAGTCGAACGAGTGGTCAACGACCTGCCCCGGCACGAGCTTTCCCGGCCAGTGCACGACTAGCGGCACTCGGGTGCCGCCATCGGTAAGTTCACCCTTGCCTGACCCCATCCTTTCCGCTTCCACACCAATTGATGGTCTGACTATGATTAGTTGAATCGGGACATACTGATGCCCCCTCGCCCGGGTTGTGTGCGCGCCACAACTGCATACGGCCAACGGGGCGCAGCGTGACCGGAGCAACGCGCAGGCTCGGGATCAGTCATGCGCATCTGGCGGGTATGGTTAACCACTGTTTTGAAATCTCCCTCAAGATTGCGGTTGGTCTCGGTGTGGCGTTGAGCGAACGAGCAGGCGCATGGTATTGTCTCCAGTCCGCTTGAGTGCTTCCCTAGGCCAAGAAGAAGCCTAACTTCATCAAGGTTGAGCAACTGCCGCTGAAAACCTAACTCAGTCGCAATGGATCCGATCTCACCGCCACGTTGCCTCTCGCTGGACCTTGAAGTGGGCAAGGACGGCGGCCACATTCGGGCACTGGCTGCCGTGCGCCCGGATACAGGCCGCACGCTGGTGCATTCCGGCCGCGGCATGGCGAATGCGCTTGCGAGGCTGGACGATGTCGCCAACGGCGCGTCGTTCGTTCTTGGTCACAACTTGATCGCGTTCGACCTGCCGATCCTAAAGGCGGCGAAGCCGGACCTGAGGCTACTGAAGTTGCCCGCCGTGGATACCCTGCGGCTCAACCCACTGGCGTTCCCCCGAAACCCGTACCATGGCCTCGTCAAGCACTACCAAGACGGCGGGTTCAAGCGCGGGCGGGTGAACGACCCGGAAATGGATGCCCGCCTCGCGCTGAGACTATTCGGTGACCAACACAAGGGTCTTGGTTCGGCTTCGCCGGATTTGCTCGCCGCATGGCACTGGCTATGCACGCCCGAGCCTGCGGGCGTGGACCGTGCGCTCAACGATTTCTTTTCCCAAGTCCGCAAAGCTCGCCGGCCGGCACAAGTCGAAGCCAAGGTGGCAATCCAACGTATGTTCCGAGACACCACCTGCACGCTCTACGGGCGAGAGGTCGTGGCGAACGCGGGCAGGTTCGGCTGGGCACTGGCATACGCTCTGGCATGGCTGTCGGTGGCCGGCGGCAATTCGGTGATGCCACCGTGGGTGGGGCATCAGTTTCCGGACGCCGGACGGTTGGTGCGGCGGCTCAGAGATTCGGCTTGTACCGATCCGGCATGTGGCTGGTGCCGGGAGCACCATGACGCTCGCAAGGAACTCAACCGCTGGTTTGGCTTCGACGGCTTTCGTCCCGAACCAGCCGACGCCACGGGACATCCGCTACAGCAGGCCATAGTCGAGGAAGCGATGGCGGGCAATCCCGTGCTTGGCATCTTGCCAACGGGCACCGGCAAGTCGCTCTGCTATCAAATCCCAGCGCTGTCGCGATATGACAAGACTGGCGCACTGACTGTGGTGATCTCCCCCCTGGTCGCGCTAATGGCCGATCAAGTGGCCGGGCTGGAAGAGCGTGGTATCGGCTGCTGCGCGACGATCAACGGGCTGCTGTCAATGCCCGAGCGCGCCGCAGCGCTCGACCGAGTCCGATTGGGAGATGTCGGCATCCTCCTGATTTCGCCAGAGCAGTTGCGCTCGCGCACCGTGCGGCGGGTGCTCGACCAGCGCGAGATCGGTGCCTGGGTGCTTGATGAAGCGCATTGCTTGTCGCGCTGGGGGCATGAATTCCGGCCCGACTACAGATACGTGGGCCGCTTCATACGCGAGAAGGCGGGCGACGGGCCTGTGCCTCAGGCCCTGTGCCTGACCGCAACCGCCAAACCCGATGTGATCGACGACATAGCCCGGCATTTTCGCGAAGAACTCGACATCGAGTTGCGAGTGTTCGATGGCGGGACGGAGCGCGCCAACCTAACATTCGCAGTGGTCCCGACCACCGGAGGCGAGAAGTTTACCCACATCCATCAGATCCTGATGTCCGACCTGCCGCCCGAGATGCCGGGAGGAGCCATCGTCTATTGCGCGACGCGTCAGCAAACCGAGGATGTCGCCGAATTCCTGCAAGCGAAACAGGTTGCCGCAGATCGATTCCACGCGGGCCTGCCGCCGGAAACGAAGAAGGAAGTCCAGCGGCGCTTCATCGGTGGCGAACTGCGTGCGATTGCTGCCACCAACGCCTTCGGCATGGGGATCGACAAGCCAGACGTACGACTGGTAATCCACGCCGACATTCCGGGCTCGTTGGAGAACTATCTGCAGGAGGCGGGGCGCGCAGGCCGAGACCGTGCGGCGGCGCGTTGCGTGCTGCTATATGCGACGGACGATGTCGAGCGCCAGTTCGGGATGTCGGCACGATCTCGCCTGAGCCGAGAGGAGATCCACGGCATCCTGCGGGCACTGAGGAATCTCGACCGCAAAAAACGCTTTCGTGGTGACGTGGTTGCCACTGCGGGCGAAATCCTTGGCGAAGACGAGGACAAGGCGTTCGAGCGGGACTCGGCAACCGACGACACCAGGGTCCGGACCGCCGTTGCCTGGCTCGAAGAGTCAGAACTCTTGACCCGCGAAGAGAACATCGTTCAGGTGTTTCCGTCGTCACTCCGCGTAGATTCAGTTGAGGAGGCCGAGCAGCGGCTGAGGAAGGCTGACATAACGACTGGATATCGCGAGCAATTATTGAAAATCGCCGAAGCGCTGATCGAGGCGGATTGCGACGAAGGGGTTAGCACGGACGAACTGATGGGCGTCTCGGGATTGAGTCCCGAACGCGTGTGCGGGGCGTTGCACGACTTAGAAGGCTTCGGCATCGCCAGCAACGACACGGCGCTGACCGCGTTCGTCCACACCGGCGTAGAGCGCTCTTCCCGCAAGCGGCTTGAGGAGGCGGATTCATTGGAGACCGCGCTGATCGCGCACATGCGCGAGGCAGCGCCGGATCTGGGAAAGGGCGACACATCCCCAATTCACTTCCGGATTGCATCCCAAGTGCTACGGGATCAGGGCTTAGCCGACCCGCTGCCGGAGCGTCTCTGGCGCATCGTCCGTAGCATCTCCTACGACGGACGTGGCGGGGACGATCAAGTCGTGGGTAGCCTCGCCGTGCGAAAGCGCGATGCCGAGACTGCGCTGATCACATTGAACCGCGAGTGGGACCCGCTGGAGACTACATCTCAACTCCGGCGAGAGGCCGCCGGACGCTTGCTGGACCACTTGCTAGGCTGCCTAGCGCGGGGCAGCCGAGGCACCGATCTGCTGGCTGAGACCACCGTCGGGCAACTGTTGCAAGCGATCAAGTCTTCCTTGCACCTGAAAGGCAGAGTCCGGCACCCCGCCAAGCTGTTGGACCGGGCCTTGCTCTGGCTCCACGAGCAGGAAGTGCTCCGTCTCAACAAGGGCCTAGCAGTGTTTCGTCCGGCGATGAAGATCCGGCTGGAGCACAGGGACCGTCGCGGTTTTTCGCGTACTGAATTCAAGCCCCTAGCGCTTCACTACAAGGGACAGGTGCTGCAGATCCACGTGATGGTTGCGTTCGCAGAGCACGGCCTTGCTTCTGTGCGCGAGGCACTGCGCCTAGCGATGGACTATTTCTCGCTCAAGGAGGTGGATTTTCTCGCTCGCTGGCTGCCCGGTCGAGACAAGGAGATCGGCCGCCAGACAACACCCGAGTCGTGGCGCGCAATCGTTGAGAGCCTAAAGAACCCTATCCAGCAGCGCATCGTGTCTGACGAGCGGGATCAGACCAATGTACTGGTGCTAGCTGGCCCTGGTTCCGGGAAAACGCGTGTCTTGGTGCATCGCATCGCCTGGCTGATACGCGTCAGCCGGGAGAACCCTCGGGGAATCCTTGCCCTTGCCTACAACCGTCACGCGGCCGTCGATATCAGGCGTCGGCTGGCGGATCTGATCGGCGATGACGCCCGGGGCGTGACTGTGCTCACGTTGCACGCTCTCGCTATGCGCCTAACGGGTGCCAGCTTCGCGAGCCAAGTGGAGCGCCCGGACGACGAAACGTTCAGGGATGTCTTGCAGCGTGCGATCGCTTTGCTGCGCGGCCAGGGCCTGCCGCCGGAAGAGGCAGACGAGCGCCGCGAACGCTTGCTGGCGGGCTTCCGCTGGATTCTGGTGGACGAATACCAAGACATAGGGCGCGAGCAGTACGAACTCATTTCGGCCTTGGCTGGGAGAACGCTAAGTGGCGATGCGGGCAAGCTCACTGTGTTCGCGGTCGGCGACGACGATCAGAACATCTACTCCTTCAACGGTGCTTCGGTAGAGTTCATCCGGCGTTTCAAGTCGGACTACGGGCCACAGCCCACTTGGCTGACCGACAACTACCGATCGACAGCCAACATCGTGGCGGCAGCGAACGCGATGATCGCACCTGCATCGAACCGTATGAAGGCTGCGCATCCCATCCGTGTGAATCGGGCTCGTGCGAAGGATTCGCCGGGCGGAGAGTGGGCAGAGCTTGATCCGGTTTCGCAGGGACGAGTGCAGCTACTTCCAGCAGGCGGCGATCCGGTCCATCAGGCGCGGGCAGTCATGGCGGAGCTTCTTCGCCTCTCCAAACTTCTCCAGGATTGGGATTGGGCGCGTTGCGCGGTGATCGCACGAGAGTGGGAATTCCTAGTTCCGGTACGGGCGTTCTGCGAAGCGCACGACATTCCAGTGCAGATGGCGAACGAGGAAATCCCTAACTTCTGGCGCCTGCGGGAAACCCGTGCCTTTGTTGAATGGCTGCGCGGACTGAAGCCGAGGATTGCCGATGATGCCGTCTTACGCGGCTGGATAGACGCACGCCCATCCGATCGGTGGCACGACCTGCTGCGACAGGCGATAGCGGAACATTCGCTGGAAACCGGTGGCGGGGAGACACCCGTAGCCAACGTTGCCGAATGGCTGGCGGAGTGGGGCCGGGATGTACGCCGTCGCCAGCATGGCCTGCTGGTACTCACCGCCCACCGAGCCAAGGGGCTCGAATTCGATCACGTGGCGGTGCTCGATGGCGGCTGGAATCGAGTCGGGCGCAACGAAGATGCCGACGCGCCCCGCAGGCTGTACTACGTAGCCATGACGCGCGCGCGGAAGACGCTCACGCTCGCACACTTGAACGGATCGTTGGCTCTGCAGAACGTCTTGCAGGGGCATACTGCGACAATACGGCGCAAAGCGGCAGAGCTAGCTCCGTGTCCGGAAGCGGTCAAGTATCGCCATGTCCGAGTGACCCTTAAAGACGTCGACGTCGGCCTTGCCGGACGCCGGCGTGTAGACGATCCGATACACGCCGCCATCGCCGGGTTGTCGACTGGCGCTCCATTGAAGGTACGGAGCCGAGGTAGCGAACGGTGGGAATTGCGGGACCGCACGGGCCGACTTGTCGGACGTCTGGCCAAATCGTTCGAACCGCCGCCCAGAATGCGGTGTCTTTCGGCCGAAGTGTTCGCCATAGTCGGTTGGAGCCGCGAAGCGTCGGAGGCGCAGTATCACGAATCCATCAAATGCACCGACTGGGAAGTGGTCGTACCCGAGTTCGTGTTCGAGCCGGACGAATGATCGACTCCACTGCGTCAAATTGCGGCCGATTGCAGAGGCAACCCGAAATCGGCGGTCTCAGTCTTCTTGTGTCATTCGGGCGGCACCAATCCCCGGAGCGCGGCCTCAAGCTCAGCCCTCGCTCGCAGCGCTTCCTCGGAGGCGGCGCTGATCGTCAGCGGGGCGACTTCCTCCCTGTCCGCGCTCATGTCGTAGAGCCGTCCGTCGTCGTACAGTTTCCATCGCTGCGTGCGCACCCAGCGCGCCGAATTGCCCGCCGCGAAGGCCCACGGGCGCGGTGAAGCGGCGCCGCCACGCAGGCGATCAGCCAAGCTGACCCCGTCCAGCCCGGCCGGCACCGTCCCGCCTGCCAAGTCGACAAACGTCGGAAACCAGTCGCTGAAGTCCACCAAGTCGTCAACGACCTGCCCTGGCGCGAGCTTTCCGGGCCAGCTCGCGACTAGCGGTACCCGGGTGCCCCCGTCCGTGAGCTCGCCCTTGCCACCCTTGACCCGCTGCCCGTTCCAGACCAGTTCAATGGGCTGCTTGAACATCTTCCCGCCCTCGGCGGTGAAGTAGTAGGACTTGGGGGTACCGTTGTCCGCCGTGAACAGGAACAGCGTGCGCTCCCGAATGCCGAGCTCGTCGACCGCGTCGACGAGCCTTCCGACCCGCTCGTCCATGTTTTCGACCATGAGCTTGTAGCTGTCGTAGTGTCCTTGCGGGCCGAGCGGCGGCGGTGTACCCACGTCGTCTGTGACGTCGTGGGCCAATGCCATCGAGTAGAACGCGAAGAATGGCCTGTCGCGATTCTCGCGCATGAAGTCGACCAGCAGGTCGACGTAGACGTCCGGCCCGTACCTGTCGTTGACATCGGAGCGGACCTTGCCATCCTCGTAGATCAGCGGCCGGTAATATCGCGGTCCTTCGTGCCAGCCGAATAATGACCAGCGGTCAAAGCCGAGGCGGCCAGGATGGTCGGGCTCGTCGCGCAGCAGCGTCAGCTGCCACTTGCCGGCGATGGCGGTCGCATACCCGGACTTGCGCATCGCATTGCCGATGGTCGCGCTCTCAAGATTGCGCGGGAACGTCCCCCACTGCGGCCGCCCTGCGCGGAAGGGGTACCGGCCCGTCATGATGGCGATGCGCGAAGGGTGACAAACCGGCATGGAATAGCAATGGCGGAAGCGGACGCCCGTCTGGGCCAAGGCATCGATCCGGGGCGTCTGGTACGAAGTTCCGCCGTAGCAGCCCAGCGCTTGGTCCGCAACGTCGTCTGCAAGGATGAACACGATGTTCGGTTTGTCAGCCGGGAACGCACGCGCGGCCAGGACCAGGGCGAGCGCCGCGAGGGCACACTTGAATCTCGTCATCGGCGCCCATCGTACAGCACTGGGAATCAAGGGTGAGGGGCCTGCCGCGTCGGCGTCTAGAATCAAACTGTGGCGGAACCCTTGCACTGTGTAGTTAGCGGAGCGACAGGATTCGTGGGCCGGCGGCTCTGCAAGCTGCTGACGAGGCCGCGGATCCTCACCCGCGCCCCGGAACACGCCCCTCCGGAATTCGCTCAGAGCGCGTGCTTCCGCTGGGACCCGGCCAGCGAGCTCCCGCCGGCAGAAGCCTTCGATGGATGTCAGGCCGTGTTTCACCTAGCGGGCGAGCCGGTTGCAGAGGGCCGCTGGACAAAGGCCAAGAAGGCGGACATCCGGGACAGCCGCGTAGAGGGGACCAAGCACTTGGTCGAAGCCATGCGCGACCTCGAGCGCCGGCCGGAAGTCTTGGTTGCGGCTTCTGCGGTCGGGATCTACGGCAGTCGCGGCAACGAAGTCCTGGCTGAGTCTGCGGCGGCAGCAGAGGGATTTCTTGCCGATGTGTGTCGCGCATGGGAAGCGGAGGCGCGCGCTGCCGAAGACCTGGGCATGCGAGTCGTCACGATTCGGATCGGTCTCGTGCTCGGGGCGCAAGGCGGGGCGCTGGCCCGAATGCTCCCCCTGTTCAAGCTGTGCGCCGGAGGCAGGCTCGGTCACGGGCAGCAGTGGATGCCCTGGATCCACGTGGACGATCTTGCTTCCCTGTTCCTGTTTTGCGCCCAATCCGAGACGTTGGCCGGAGCAGTCAACGGTTGCGCGCCGAATCCGGTGACCAACCGACAGTTCACCAAGGCACTTGCCAGTGCGGTCGGCCGGCCGGCGCCCTTCCCGGCCCCGGCGTTCGCCCTGCGCCTCGGATTGGGTGAATTTGCCGAGGTGCTGCTGGCCTCACAGCGCGCAGTGCCGGACAAGGCCCTGAGCGCGGGATTCGCGTTCAAGTATCCAACCATCGACACGGCCCTGGAAGGGGTCTGATCGGCCGTCTGGCGGGCCTCCGTCTCGCGGGGGACGTGGCGTAGCCTTGATAGACTGCGGGCGAGGCTCTATGGAACTTTCAGGCAAGACGGCGCTGGTCACCGGCGCGAGCAAGGGGATCGGCCGCGGGATCTGCCTCAAGCTTGCCGAGCTGGGCTGCGATGTCGCAGTGAACTACAACAGCGATCCCGCCGGCGCCGAGCAAGTCGTGGACGCTGTCCGGAAGATCGGGAAACGAGCGTTTTCCGTGCAGGCTTCCGTCGCAGAGTCGGCGCAAGTTCGGGCCATGTTCGACAGGGTGCTGTCCGAGTTCGCCGGGCTCGACATTCTCGTCAACAATGCCGGGACACAGGTCTGGGCTCCGTTGCTCGAGCTAACCGAACAGGACTGGGACCGTGTGATCGACACGAACCTCAAGGGATGCTTCCTCTGCACTCAGTTGGCGGCGCGCGCCATGAAGGAGCGCGGCAAAGGCCGCATCGTCAACATCGGATCGGGCTGCAACAAGGTCGCCTTCCCCAACCTTGTCAGCTACACGGCCAGCAAGGGCGGCATCGAGCAGCTCACGAAGGTCGCTGCGGCCGAACTGGGCGATCTCGGTATCACGGTCAACTGCGTGGCGCCCGGAGCCATCCTGATCGAGCGAACCGAGCGCGAGGCGGCAGACTACGCCGGGCAGTGGTCGAAGCTGACACCGGTCGGGCGCGTCGGCCACCCTCCCGACGTCGCAGAGGCGGTGGCGTTCCTATGCGGCGACGAGAGCGAGTTCATCACGGGCCAAACGCTGATGGTTGACGGCGGGCTGTTCACCCGAGGGCCCTGGGCCTATTGAGCCTGACGTTGCGAATAGTCGCCGCCCGACAGGCTGTTCAGCACTGACTCCTGCCAGTCGCGCAAGTGCGCCTCTAGGCGCGCGACTTCTTCGGGCTGGCTGTCCGCGAGGTCGTTGCTCTCGGCCGAGTCGGCGCGGATGTCAAACAATTCCCTCGTCCCGGCACCGCTGCCGTCCACCACCAGCTTGTAACGGTGGTCGAGAACCGCCCGCGGGCCGCTGAAGTCGGCCTCTTCGACGCTTGGGCGATGGAAGTTGCGGAAATTCCGCGTCAGCCGGCCATCCATGTACTTGACGAGCGGCGTCGTGCCTTCCTGCAGGGCCGGGTCAATGTACGGCTCGCCGGTGCCTTCCGGGTCGGCGTCGAACCTCCAGAAGCAGATCGGCTCCGGCCGTTCCTGCATGGCCCCATCAATGACCGGAACGAGGCTGAGGCCGTCCAGCGGGTGGCCCGGCAGCGACTGGCCGGTGAGTTCGCAAAGCGTCGGCAGGATGTCACTGGTCACGGAGTTGACGGGGCTGCGCATCGGCTCCGGGATTCGAGCCGGCCATTCGATCACGGACGGAACGCGCACGCCGCCTTCGTACACCTGGCCCTTGTTCGACCGTAGCGGGGACGAAAAGCGGGCCTCCGATGGCGCTCCGTTGTCGCTGCAGTACCACAGCAGCGTGTCGGGCCGTTGGCCGGTCTCCCGCAGGTGATTCCTCAGATCTCCGATAGCTCGATCCATCGCCGTGATCTCGGCGAAGCGGGCTCGCAGCACCTTGTCCAAGCGCACCTGCGTGCGCAAGCCCGTCTCCATCGAGGTGATTCCGGCCGAGTCCTCTTTCAGGCTCTCGGGAAGATCTGCATACGCTTGGAGGTCGTCGTCCAAGCCGCTGTAAGGCTCGTGGGGCGAGCCGAACCAGATGACCGTGAAGGAAGGCCGCCCCTCACTCTTCGCCTGGTCGATGAATTGCTTGGCCGCGTCGATCACGATCTGGGAACTCTCCCCCTCGTGCTTCTCGGGAGCGGCACCGTTTCGCGACAGAATCGGGTTCATCTCGAAGAAGTTGTCGTGGGAGAGCCACTCGTCGAACCCGAAGGCACCCGGATTCGTCGGCGAATCGGCCTTGACGGGGCCGAGGTGCCACTTGCCGAAGTGGCCGCAGGCATAGCCGGCTTGGCTCAGGATTTGGGCGATGCCGATTTCCTCGGGCCGGATCGACCAGTTCGCGCTGAAAGTGCCGTAACGGTTGGGATGCCGCCCCGTCATCACGCTGCCGCGGGTCGGCGAGCACACCGGCGCGGCCGAGTAGAACCGATCAAGGCGCAATCCGGACGCGGCCATTTCGTCTAGGACTGGCGTCTTGACGTGGGAATGACCGTTGTAGCCGGTTTCGTGCCAGCCGTGGTCGTCTCCCATGAGTAGCACGATGTTGGGCTGGGCCGAGCCCTCCGTCTGCTCAGGGCCGCTAGAACTGCACGCGGACGACGCAGACAAGGCGGTTGCGGTGGCAAGGAAGTTGCGGCGAGTGAGGGAGTGCGACATGGTCTTGAGGCGCCCTATGATCTCACATGAGTGCGCCTTTACTGCCGAAGCGTGCTCCCGGTCCAACTGCGTCGCATCCGGCTGATCCCTCCCCGACTGGTCGCGGCGGCTGCTCAGGATCGAACCTCTGGCAACACCGGCATCACTTCACGTACGATGCCAGCATCAACCGCACGCCGTGCCGCAACTCCACCTGCGGCTCCCAACCGAGCAGGCGTCTCGCCTTGGCAATGTCAGGCTGGCGCCGGTTCGGGTCATCCTGGGGCAATTCGAGGTGGGTGACGCCACAGTCGACGCCTGCAACGGACTGCACAACCTTGGCCAGTTCCAGCACAGTGATCTCGTCCGGGCCTCCGAGGTTTACCGGCGTCGCTTCGTCGCTGGCAGCCAATCGGACGATGCCCTCGACAATGTCGGACACATAGCAAAAGCTTCGCGTCTGCGAACCGTGACCGAAGACCGTCAGGGGAACGGCTCGCAACGCTTGGTCCAAGAAAGCAGGCAAGACACGCCCGTCCCCACGCTTCATGCGGGGACCGTACACATTGAACAAACGGGCGATGCGAGTGTCGGCGCCGCGCTCGCGGTGGTACGCCATCGTGAGGGCCTCCGCGTAGCGCTTGCCCTCGTCGTATACCGAGCGCGGGCCAATCGGATTGACGTTGCCCCAATACGTCTCATGCTGCGGCCGGACGAGAGCGTCGCCATAGGCTTCCGAAGTCGAGGCCTGAAAGAACGTGGCGCGATGGCAAATAGCCAGCTCTAGCATGTTGCGAGTACCTTGCGAGCAGGCCGCAAGCGTCTCGAGCGGGGCCTCGAGATAGTCCCGCGGGCTGGCCGGGCAGGCGAGGTTGTAAACCACGTCGATCCGGCCATCTGCCTGGAAGGGGTCGCAGATGTCATGCCGGAAGAAGCGGAACTCTGCACAATCCTGCAGATGGCGCAAGTTCTCCGCCCTGCCGGTGCTGAGGTTGTCCAGCCCGATCACCTCTTGCCCGTCCGCCAGCAAGCGGTCGCACAGGTGCGAACCGATGAACCCGGCTGCTCCAGATACGACGACTCGCAAGTTCGGCCGGCCTCCGCCTTCATCGTATGCGGGCAGACCCCTGCGGGCGGGAGAGCACGGAGCATGGCATATCTGATCGGGATAGGAAGAATCGGGGGATCAACGATCAGAGGATCAATGGCGATGGTGCCCGAGGGTGTCCCTTGTGACCTCCGCTCCGAACGGCGCAGCGGACGCATGATCGACTGGCAAGTTCCGACGCGGCCGTGGGCCGACTACGGCCGCGACCGTTCCCTGAACGGGATGAATCTACCGCCGAGCCTTGGTCGAAAGCGGATCACGTCCTGGGTCGAAAAGCAGCCGGAGCCGACCGAGTTCAGATTCGGGGTGGGGCCCGGCTAGAAACCGACCCCGCCGCCGAAGGCGAAGCTGACTCCGAAGCCTATGATCCGCGAAACAGCTGTGTTCCGGCCCGCCACGACCTGCCCGAAGAAGCCGCTTACGCTGACAGCTTCGGTGACGTTGGCGATCGCCCGGCCGCCTACGATGTGCACGTCCTCCTGAAGTGCCGGAAAACGGCTCGGCGAGAAGCCTGCTCCTCCAATGTCGATGCCGGACAGGGCATTGACCATCCGATAGTCGGCCCCGATCGTAAACCTGTCGCCGGCCGGGACGAAAAGACTGAGGTTGAGAAATACGTCCGAAGGAATGTCAACCTTCTCACCGCCCGCCGCGCCCCCCACCGCATTCCGGTTGACCTCGGTGCTGGTGCGGTTTCTGTAGCCGATCTCCGCCGAAGCCCCCGCCGCGCTGCCAAACTTGCCAACGATCAGCGACGTCTCGACCCCGTTGCCGCCATCTCCGAGCGAGTTTATGTATCCGGTGTCGTAACCACCGGCCACGATCGCGCCCACCCGCACCGCGACGCTCGGCGCGTTGCTGACCAGTTCGTCGACGATCCGCCACGTGACCGAGAAGTTGGAATCGAACAATCCGCTGTAGCTCTCCTGGCCTCCGGATGGACCGACCCCGCCCGCCACAAGGCTCCGCGCCCAGCCGGACTGGACGTCCAAGGCCACCGCGTCGTTGATGGCGTAGTTAACTCCAAACCACATCGTGTTCTGCGCCAGATTTGCCCCGGTCGCTTCCAGAGGCCCCTTCACTTTGGTGGTCTGGCGGAAGAACTCGGTGGCGTTCTGATTTACGTACGAAACGTTGACTGTGCCCGTTCCCGGCTCGGCGAGCCACGGCGTGCCCTGCGCCAGTGCAGGAGGAACGGAAGCGCAAAGCGCGAATAGCGAGCCGAGGAGAAGAGTTCTGGAGGCTCTATCATTGCCTAACATCTGTCGCATGTCTCCTTTGCGATTGCGCCGATTGAATTCCCAAAGACGGACCTAGAGCTTGAAGCGCCGGCTCAGGTAGTAGTGGACCAGTTCCATCTTCAGGTTGCAGTCCTCGCTCCGCACGGCCCCGTCACTACACAGCGCCGTAACCGCCTTGTCGTCCGCCGATCCTGTCTCGTTGCCTTCGTAAACGGCCACTAGACTGGCGGTGAGGCTCCGCGCCCTGTCACCGTCGAGTTCGCCCCTCGATAGCGGGCAGGAATCGCAGACCAGAAGATCGAACGTCAGAGCCTTGCCCTGCGAGTACGCCGCGCGCGGGCTCACCTTGCCGGCTCCCGGTCCCACAGAACCGGACGCTAAGAGCGATATCTGGAACAGCCCTGCGCCGACGGCGACGAGCACGCACACAACTACGAGTCGCTTCATGTCTTTCTCCACTTCCATCGTGGCACCGAGTTCACACGGACGGCACCTCTCGCCGACGCGTCTGGCTCGCCCTCCTCACTGTAACGGCTGGTTCAGGTTCCAGTCGTAGTCGTACTCAATCGCACCCTCGAACGCCGCGAGGAAATCCGCCAGTTCGCCGTCGGCGTAGTCAATGAGGTGTTCGATCACGGACTCCTCTGTGCCGCCGAAATCGTTTGCATACCAATCGTAGATGCTCGAGATGACTACAAAGTCATCATCCACCATATCGACACCCCGCGGACTGTTCACGAAGGCGCGCGCGCCTGCCTCGAGCAATGATTCGGTATTGGCGGCGGTGAAGGCCGTCTCGATCAGATGCGGACAGCCATAGGCGGCGCAGTTAACCGCGTAGTGAATCCGCTTGTCCCGCCAGATTGGGCGCAGAATGCCGTGCTCGATCTGGTCGAGGGTCAGGTCCCGGCCGGCCACGTTGGCGTGGACGTCGTTCCACGGACCGGTTAGCGGGACGACGCCTTGGTGGATCTGCTTGATCGATTCCACAGGATAAGCGCCCAACACGACCTTCACGGTAACCGCGTTGTAGAGATTGATCCAGTAGGCCATCTGCTCCGCGCGGGAGTAATCCCGGGGGTCGATCCCTTGCAAGTACTCGACGTATCCGGCCAGCTTCGTCGCATCTGCGCGATTCCCTGCAAGCGCGGCATAGTTGACGACATTGACACCAGACGGATCGGCGCCGACGTATTCGTCCAAGATCTCCTGCCACGGGCCGTGCTCGATGCGCTCGACGTTGGACTCGTCGCTGGCATCCCAAATGGAGATCCGCTCCGCTTGCGGCGGGCCGCAGGCCACGACCAGGATCGCGGCTCCTAGCACGCTGGCGGTGACGTTGCGCCGGAATCTGGCGCGTGCGCGTGCCGTCTCAATTCGGTTTCTTTCTCTACCGCTCACCCTTGCGTCGCCCGCCGCGGCCCCAGCACGGATCGTCACAACTTAGCGCCTAGGATGCGGTCAGTCACCACCCGCACTCTCCGGGCCGCTGCGGCTGCGCTCCAGACGCCGGATCAGGTCGCAGCCGAACCCACACAGAATCAGCCCAGACTCCAGCCAGCGGGCCCACAACGGCTGCGCGTAAGGGTGCATCGCATAGTCCTGCAGGTTTAGCCCCGTGACGTAGCCGAGTAGCACGGCCAAAGAGGCCGTCCACACCCAGACACTCGGAAAAATCGCCGCGAACGGCAACAACCAGAGCAAGTACCAAGGATTGAGAACCGGCGACGCCGCAAGCAGCGCGCCGAAGATCCAGTCACCACGCGGGACACCCCGTTTAGAGGTCCTAGAGTAACGGACATAGTACCACCCCCAGAATGTCGCGAATGCAAGCCCTAGAGCGAGCCTGGCTTCGAATGGCGGTAGCGCGGTCTTCAAGAGCCCAAACAGCAGCGGGTTAAACTCCCACTCCCGTGCGAACTTCTGCAGCGAGGCCAGGCCGCTATCGCCGCGCCATGCGAACGGCGCATATACTGCCGCGAGCGTCGCAGCAAACACCAACCAGTGCCGGACACGAGCACCAGCCAGCACTAGGGGCACCATCACCAAGCCGAACGCCTTGGCACCTGTTGCGAGGCCCAGCGTGGCGGCAGCGAACGACCACCGACGGTTCCGTGCCAGCACGACGGCCGCTAGCAGCAGGCAGACTCCCACACCGTCCGGGTGTGCAGTGAAAGCGATCTCCTTGATCACCAGCGGACACCATGCATAAAGCAGCACGTTCCGCGCCGGTGCCAGACGCAGCAGCAGCGCCACGGCAGCTAGGTCCAACATGATCAGGATGGCCTGCAGCGTCGCAACGCTGCCAGGCTGTAGCCAGTGGCCGAGGAGGAAGATGGACTGTGTCACCGGGGCATATATGGTTGGCAGCTCGGGATAGTTGATACGGTCGAGGATGGACTGCATGGCCGGTGCCACACCGGGGTCTAGGAAGAACTCTTCCGGTGCGGCATCGTAGGGACTGCCGGTGGTGGCGAATCGGTAACCGTCCCATAGGTACCGATAGAAGTCGTCCTCGTAGAAGGGGCCGCCAGCCAGTCCGCAGATGCGGAATACGATCATCCAGAAGATCAGGCGACCGACCGGAAACGGCTGTTGCAGGCGACGGAAGTGCAGGTAGAGGCCGATCGGTGGCAGACCAGTCCAAACGACTAAAAGGAAGAATGCCGTCAGCGGCGGCTCTCCCGGCTGCCGTGCGAGCAATGCCAGCGCGGCGTACCCTAACGCGCACCACAAGCCGACCGCATCGACATACCATTGCGGCGCTGAGCGCCCACGAACGGACCGCGCGGCCATCGGCTCGTCTCCGACGGAAGTTGATCCAATCACGGCAATTTCTTTTTCGCCGAACCAACTGTCACCAGCCCCGTCTGTCCCGCCTCCTGCTCAAGCTTACATCGCCCGGCCTCAAGCACCAGACAGCAATCCTGGTGAACCTGCGCCACCCGCTTGATCGCGCAGGCTCCTCCCCATGGCGCGCGCTTCCGGATGCTGGTAACTGGGATCGGGTCAGGCAGTTGCGCGTACCGCAAGCCGTTGGCGCGGACATGGCGCGGGAAGTCCGTGTGCTTCCCTTCGTCACCAAGGCTGATTCCACAAATTTCTCTGATTTGGCCACCTCTCACCACAGATGCGATTTTCAGAGTTTGATGAAACATACACAAAGAGTGATGGAAGTGGAGATTCGAGCCGTAGATGCTGTCCACAAACTACTTGGTGATGTGCGCAGCGTTCAAGTCGAGGCAGTGAAGTATCAGCACACGATCGCGCACAACCTACAAATCGATGGCAGGATCGGACTCAGCCATGCCGGTACGAGCTATCAACTGCTCGTCGAAGTCAAGTCCGGCGGAGCCCCCCGCCATGTTCGGTCTGGGGTCTTCCAACTCAAGCGCTATCTGGCCCACATACATCAACGCGGCCCGGCTGAGACAGGCGAGCGCTGGATTCCGCTGCTTGCCAGCCCATACCTGTCTCCGCAGTCGGGGCGATCTGCGCGGACCATGATGTGGCGTATCTCGATCGTGTGGGGAACGCGCATCTCGCCTTCGGCTATGTCTATATCGATCGGGCCGTTGCAGACCAACCGAAGTCCGAGACTCGCACGCTTCGGTCGATCTTCACCCCGAAGGCTGCCGCCATATTGCGCGTGATGCTGCGTGACCCAGACCCGCCCTGGCGCGTCGTCGAGCTCGCCGAGAAAGCCAGAGCGAGCCTTGGCCTCGTTAGCAACGCGCGCAAGGCCCTGCTCTCCCGGGAGTTGATTGAAAAAGGGGATGAAGGGGTCGTGCTGACCAACCCGGATGGGCTGCTGAAGCTGTGGCGTGGGAATTATCGTCAGCCGCAAAGGCGTCGCATCAAGGAATACACGCGGTTTCACGGAAGGCAACTCGACGAGCGGTTGCGGGGAAGGCTCAATTCAAAGCCAAATGCTCCGCGAACAATTTACTCGTCAAATTCGGCCGTTGGTTGGCTTGCGCCGTTTGCTCGGGATGGCACGCATTCCTTTTACGCAAATGAACAGGGAACGAAGCTGTTGCGGGATGTGTTGGAGGTGACGCCCGCAGCAATCGGACCGAGCGTCGCGTAGTTCGAAGGGTTCGATGACAGTCTGTTTGATGATGCAGTCGAGCCGAGTCCAGGTATCTTCTGTACTAGTCCGGTCACTACGTATCTCGATCTGTGGAACGGCAACGAGCGCCACCGTGAAGCCGCATCACACTTGGCCGAGGAGCTCTTTCAATGGCTCTGGTAGAACCCCGACAATCTGCCGACTACGATGACCGAACCACGGAAGCGGTTAGATCTGTGCTGTTCGAGATTGGCCAAATTCTGGGCAGCTATCACGGAACGTTTGCGGTGATCGGCGGGTCCGTCCCGTGGCTTCTGCTAGAGGACGCCGAAATGGCCCATGTCGGCACCGCGGATGCGGGCCTCAGCCTCTACCCCGAAGCGCTTGGTGATGGCGAGTGTGCGCAACTCGTCGAGTCTCTCCAGAGGCACAACTGCCACCAGCGAGGAAGTCTGCGCCGGTTTCCCCTCGTACGCACCGTCAGCGCCCATGGCGGAGGCCCCGACATTGACGTACCGCCGATCAATGGCGGCAGGATACAGTCGGCCGGGTCGGGGCTTGGCTGGGAGCACGAGACTCCTTGTCTCGGCGCAAGCTTGACGATGGAGGCAAGTTGGATCGTGGGGAGCGATTCTCCGCCGGTTTGACGCTGGGATTCAGCCGCCTGCGCCGAGGGCACCGGACCTGATCAGCAGGCCGGTGCCGGCTGCGCCCCGGCCGCAATCCCGCCTGCTATCATGCAGCCATGGCCGCTCCCAGCGCAGCCCCGGATGCCCTCATCGACCCGGCTGCGGAACAACCGGTGGAGTACCCCTACTCCGACGGCAAGGTCCTGATGGAGACGGATCCGCATGCGCGGTCGATCATCGACATGCGCGTCCAGTTGGACACGCATTTCCAGGCTCGGCAAGACGCCTATGTGGCAGGCAGCATGGCGCTGTACTACCGACAAGGCGACCCTGCGGCCGTGGTGGTGCCGGACGTGTTCGTCGTGCTGGGCGCTGTGCACAAGCAGGCGCGCAAGTCGTATCTGCTCTGGGAAGAGGGCGGCGTGGCACCAAGCTTCGTGGTGGAGGTGGCGTCGCCGTCCACGAGCCGACGCGACGCGACGAGCAAGCGCGCCACGTACGAGCGGATGGGGGTGCATGAATACTGGCGCTTCGATCCGCTGGGCGAACTGATCGCGGGGCGGCTGGAGGGCTGGCGGCTGGCCGGTGGCCGCTACGAGCGGGTGCGGGCTGTGCGAGCGGCTGGCTGGCACCGCAGCGAGGCACTGGGGCTGGAGTTGCGGGCGGAGCGGTGGCTGCTGCGCTTTCATGATCCACGGCAGGGCCGGGACATGCTAACGCACGCGGAGTTCAGCGAGGCCCTGCAAGCAACCGCGAGCCAGCGCGACGAGGCGATGCGCGAACTCGACAAGGCGATGCACGAACGCGACGAGGCGGTGAGGGAGCGCGAGGAAGCGAGTCAACGGATCCGTGAATTGGAAGCGCGACTGCGGTTGTCCGACAAGTCCGCCTAGGATTCCAGCGTTCGGAGCAGTCTCCGGCCAACCGCTAAGACAACACCGCGCGGGACTTGCTGCTTCAAACGACGGATACGCCTCCTATCCAGACGGCGACGGTTGCAAGCGACGCTTCGCAGCAGTGGTTAGGTCTTTGGCTACGGAGGCCGCCACTCACTAGATCCCCTTGCGCGCCTTCATGGGTCTGAGGCTCAGCCTCGCTAGGCTTGATGTGAAGAACAGCCCCGAGCGCGGGAACCGTCCTTGGGCCGGCCGCGGCGCGGGCTGCGGGTGAAACTCCAAGGCGACCCTGCACAAAATCACCACGACGCCGGTATTGTTGTCCTGCAAGAATCGGGCCACACTACAATGGGCGCCATGCGACGCAGGAACGCTCTGAAATGGCTGGCAAGTGCGGGGTTCGCGGCCCTTCCATCCGCCGTGCCCTCCGCTTCGGCCCAGCAGCAGCCCTCACGCGGCTTGCCCGATCTGGAGATTACCGATGTCAAGGCGATTCTCACTGCGCCGCCGGGGCTGCCCCGCACGGTAATCGTCAAGGTGGAGACGAGCGAGCCCGGCCTGTACGGGTATGGCTGCGCGACGTTTACGCAGCGCGCCAAGGCGGTCGTCACGGCTGTCGACGAGTTCCTCCGCCCATTCCTGAAGGGCAAGAACCCGGACCACATCGAGGACATCTGGCAAACGATGTACGTCAGCTCGTACTGGCGCAACGGGCCGGTGCTGTACAACGCCATGAGCGGCGTCGACCAGGCTCTGTGGGACATCAAGGGCAAGCGGGCCAACATGCCCGTCTACGCGCTGCTCGGCGGCAAGGCTCGTAACGGCGCCGACGTGTACCGCCACGCATCGGGCGCCAGCATGCAGGAAGTCGAAGACGCCGCCCGCGCATACATCGAACAGGGCGTCCGTCATATCCGCATCCAAGTCGGCATCGCAGGCAACGCGAACTACGGCGCGCGCGGTGCGGGGGGCAGCCCGGAAGGCTTCCTCGGCGCTCCTTCCGGCGGCCCGCACGTCGAGCGGATGTACGAGCCGACGCCCTACCTGCTGAGCGTGCCCAAGCTGTTCGAGCACATGCGCATCAACCTCGGGGAGGAGATCGAACTGCTGCACGACGTCCACGAACGCATCAGCAATGCCCAGGCCATGTGGCTGCTGAAGCGGGTCGAGGAGTACCGGCCCTTCTTCATCGAGGATCCGGTTTCGCCCGAGCAAATCGGCTATTTCAGGCACATGCGCTCCCAAACCACCACGGCCATCGCCATGGGAGAGCTGTTCAATTCCCCGCACGAGTTCACCGGACTGATCGCGGAGCGCTTGATCGACTTCATCCGGGTGCATATCTCGCAGATCGGCGGCCTGACGCCAGCGCGCAAGCTAGCGGCGCTGTGCGAATGGTTCGGCGTGCGCACGGCATGGCACGGCCCGGGCGACACGTCCCCGGTCGGCCACCTAGCCAACATCGCGCTCGACGTGAGTTGCTACAACTTCGGGATCCAAGAGGCTCGGACCTGGCCCGAGTCGGTGCATGAAGTCTTCCAAGGGTGCCCGCGCCTCGAGAACGGCTTCTTCTTCCCGAACGAGTCCC
>JAJDZN010000027.1 GCA_022824585.1 Bryobacterales bacterium
CAGCGCGTCCCCGGCCAGCTCCAGCGCCTCGGCGCGGTCGTCCGCCCCGGTATTGGCTCCGGGCACGTCCGGGAAGGAAACGACGAACGCGCCGTCCTCGTCCCGTTCGATCCTGCATGGATAGGCGTATCGCATTTCAGATCTTCACTCTATCGAAGGCCGGGCTTCAACTGCGATTCAGGCCGCTACCCATCAGTTCTGGTTCTCGCGGATCGTCGCTGTTGGCGAGGCTGAGGCTGTATAAGTTGCCGCTGTACACCCCGGCCTTGTCACCGGATGTGATCAGCATTTCGTCGAGCCAGTAGGAGCCACCGGGCTCTCGTCAGCGTGGCCTACTCTCCGGTGATCGCGGCCACCACGGGTGGCCGTCTTCGCTTGGTCAGGCACGGTCCGCCGGGTGTGCGCGGGCGGCAATGCCCAGACATTGCCGTCATTCAGACCGTCTCAGCCTCAAATCCTGTCAGACTACGGGTCTTGGCGCTGAATTCAAGCCCCTAAGTGGACCGGCTCCGCCCGGGCCGCGATCACGGTCTGCGTACCTCCGCTCCTTCAGCTGCCGTAGGGCGGCCCCGGTTCCGGGCGCTCCCGCAGCTTCAATTCGACCGCGTAGACCCGTCCGAAACCCCGCACGATTAGGTCCGCCCGCCCTTGACTCCCACTCCCCTCTGGCTGCACCTGCGCCTCTGAGGCGACGAAGTACGCTTGCGGCAGGCCCGCATACCAGCCCTCGTAGCTCCGCATCGGGTTCTTGCTGTGCCACTGGTGCGGCAGGCCTGCTAGGCTAAGGGCATGAGCGCGGAGCTCATCGGCATCTTGGGCGTCGGGGCGGCGCTGCTGAGCGTGGGAGTGGCGCTGGGCGCGCTGATCTTGGCTGGGCGGCGAGACACGGCGCAGCGGTTGGCGGACATGGACAGGCGGCTGGCCCGGGTGGAGGGCCTACTAGAGGGACTGGGCCTGTCTGGCCGGGCCAGTCCGGCGACTGGTGACTAGCGTGGCCCGGGAAACCCCCAAGAGGCTGCCCCGCTGTGGAAATGTGCACAACAAGTTGGTGAACCCTCTGGTCGTGTCGCATCGCGCGCACTTGCTAGGGCGCGGCGGGCGGCCCCCCAACCGCCACTGGTCCAATTCTGGGGCTCCCACGAACGCCGGCCGTTCGAACGCGGCACCGAAGCGCTTCGGCGAGCAGGGAGGGTCGTAAGCGCTAAGGCAGGTCCGTAACGTGCGACCATTGGAACCGCTGCCAAGATGCCCGAAACCAATATCGGCCAGTTCAGCGACCTCCTTCAACTCGCCAGCGAACCGCTGCGGCCCGTAGTGGAGAGTGTCCGGGCTCTCATCCTCGAGATCCATCCAGACGCCTGCGAAGTGGTCCGCCTTGGCGAGAAGGCGGCTTCGTACGGTTGCGGGCCTCGAAAGATGATTGATGGCTACGCCTACATCATGCCCTTCCGCTCGTGGGTCAACCTCGGCTTTTTCCAAGGCGCGAGCCTGATGGATCCGAAGGGCTTGCTGGAGGGCACTGGCGCAAAGCTGCGCCACATTAAGCTCCGTACAGTCGATGACACCGAGCAACCGGGCGTTCGAGCGCTGGTCGAGGAGGCGTACGCTGAACGCAAGGGCGCATCGCGCTGATGCTGTGCCGTGCTAAACGAATCGTGAGTCCGTCGCCTTGCCAGCGTCGATCTTCTTGTCGAAGCGGGCACCCATCAGCGCACTGTATTGCATCGAGAGAACGGTTGTTGTTGTCTTGGGACGCACCGCTGTGTGCTCCGTCAAGGCGTGATTCTCCAGCAGGCAGTTGGGGGTTGCGGCGAGCCGAATGTCAGGAGGCTCTTCGTCGTGGCCTTGCGTGAGGATCCGCTGGCGGGCAGGCGAGCCACCTCAGATCACCATGCTACGGCGGTAGACCTGCATAGTTGAAGCCCCGGCTACAGGCCCGATCGCAAGTAGTAGCGGCGTGTGAGAGGCTGTGGTCTGCGGCCACCCCCAAGCCCGCACCGTGTATAGCTGACGGCCAACCCAGATGAAGCGAATCGGCGACGATTAGGCATACTAGAGCTAGCAATGGGCGTGAGCAGCACCGAAGTGTATGAAGCGTTGCTGCTAGCGCACGTTCCAGACGACAAGGCCAAGGCTGTGGCGGCCGAGGTTGCGAAGACGCAGGATTCCGCATTGAAGTCGGACCTATTGGAATTGCAAGCTGAGATGGACAGACGCTTTACCGCAATAGAAAAGTCGCTGGCCGTGGTGAAGTTTGCAGTTTTTGCGGGGGGATCGATCATCCTCGCCCCTCTGGTCAAGCTTGTCTTCTTTCCATAGGGAACTGCCCGCAGCGCGGTGGGCGGTGCTTGGTTTCCCTCGCAACCGAATCACCTCTGTTCTGCCTTGGAGATGTGATTCCGACTGGGCGACGGTCGCTGCCGGTTGTGTGCTTGGCTGTGACTGGTCGGTGCCAGAGGGGCGTATGGGCTTGCCGAGGTGAGCCCTAACGTAGCTAGGCTCTGCCTTGTAGTGGCGACCCTGCTGGCAGTCGTGCCTCGCTAATGGAGACGATCAGCCAGCCTCCCTCCAATCGAGATGCAGGTTGTCGGAACTTAACTGACGACCACCGCCCTCACATGACACACTCGCCGGGCGTGAACGGTGTTGTCGCACAGCGGGGCCAATAGGCGGATCACACGATCAACACCGATTCGCAGTGCGCCAGGGCTTTTCGTGGGGAGAACGGTCATTCCACAAGGACCCGGAGCCCCGGCGAGCTGGCATGTGCTTCCACAGCTGTCCTTGTCTAGCCGGGAGCGCCGAAATCACGGGTGTCTGTCCCAGGTCCCGACAGAAGACGTGCATGCGTGCTTGGGTTCTTCGACACCGCAGGGCCGGACCGGCCCTCACCCTGTTGGACCGGCCCGTGTTGCCTTCGACCTTATCGACGGCCTCGGCACCCCGGAACTTAAGTATTTCGGCGCTCAATAGCCCCGTCCACATGCCCCGCTACCGACGCTTCACCTGCCGCCTCGCGACGACCGGCGCACCGCTCGCGGAGGGAATTGGCTAGTTAGGCCTTGCTCCCAGAGGACTCTTACCTCCTCCCTTCTGCCAGTTGGGCTGGCGCTCCGACAATTACTTTGGCCGCCGTGTTGCAGGCCACTTCCAGGTTGGGCTGAAGGTCAGTCCCTGCTCGTCTCGCTCTGAATGCGGCGCGAAGTACGACTCTTGGCAGCAGACAAGATTTCCCTGAGGAAGAGCGTAACTAGCCCTCCCAAGCCCAGCGGTACGCCTTGCCACTCATAGCCCAGATAGAATCCCAAGCCTCCTAGGCAGATTACTGCCAACGAGATTACTGTAGCGGCATTGATCCGATGTTTGCTAATCGATGCCGTTTCTTCTGATTGCTTGGATCGGATTGATTGCTCCTTCTCGGCAAGCGACAGGATTCTGTCAGCTGCGCCAGGCAGGACATCCTCGTACCCCTTGAATTCAGAGGCAGGTGGCAATGGCCCAGCATACGAGATGCTGCGCTCCACAGAGACTATCTCGAGTTGCCTCAACCGATCTGCGACTTCCGGAGGAGTTTCCGGCCTTAGCCATTGCTCCAACCCCTCATGGCGGTTAGCCTGATCCGTAGGGTCCCGCTTTGGCTCCAAGTCATTAGAGTCGGCGCTGTCGTAGCCCTCCTTGCCCTCTTCGCTCATCTGCCTCAGCCTCCCCTCGACTTCAGGGGAACTTAGTCGTTTCCTGCATCAAGCTCAGTCTGGTTTCACTACGGATGGCATCACGCTTCGCATGTAAGAGCCAACCCGCTGCCAATCCTGCGCTAGTGCATCCCATCCAGTTGGCGGCATCGACGTTTCCACCCCCATTGGTGTGCAGTGGATTAGGATCATTTCGTCGACGAGGCTCGGAGGATCGTATTCCATGACCCTGCGCGATCCGCCACGCTGGTAGCGGGCCGACCGCGATATAGCGATCATGCGATCCAGAATCCGGACCAACTCGTCATGCTCTTCTTTTTGGGACTTCCCGGTGACGACGGGCTTGGCCCTTTCAGCGCGGACCATTGGGGTCATTTCCTCATTCTCTCTGTTCATCAGCTTCACTTGACTTATGCTACTTCAATACACTATAGCCTAGCCGCAGCCTTCCCTGATGCTGCACGGCTGGTACTTCATTCCGTACGTAACTTCAGGCACAAGCAGTTTGGTCGCGCGGCAGGGCCAATAGGCGGAGCAGGACCAACACCGACTCGCGGTGCGTCTGGACTGGGCGCGCACAAGCCCTCCTATGTCGGCGGGCCCGCATTTGAGGGCATGAGCGCGGAGCTCATCGGCATCTTGGGCGTCGCGGCGACCCTGCTGAGCGTGGGAGTGGCGCTGGGCTTACTGACCTTGGCCAGAAAGCGAAACACGATGCAGCGGTTGGCGGACATGGACAGCCGGCTAGCCACTTGCGCGGCCCGGGGCACCCCGAGAGGCTGTCCCAGAGTGGCAATGAGCATAGCAGGTTGGTGGAACTCCGGTCCGTGTCATGTCACATCGCGCGTACTTGCCAGGGTGGCTCGGTCGTCAGCCAGTAGTCGAATCGTCGCGTGCCGGAGTGGTGCCGGCGCAAGTCCTCCACGCCCGCGTCGAGCAGCTCTGGGACCACCCGCTCCGATCCACGCCAGCTATGTGAGTACCAGCGCAGAGCAGACCTCCCGGCAGGCACCGCGAAGGTGTAGCGGCGGCTCCCTAGTTGTGCTGCAATATTAGGTGAACACGGCTGTACAGCATCCTTGGCACAGCCGGATTCCGGCTGCGAAGTGCTATCCGTACGGTCGGTGATTCGGGCAGCACCGTTCGCAGGGTTCTCGTCAGTGTTACCCGCAACCATTCGGGATCGGTGCCTGCCCGCCGCACGCGGAAGGGTTGATGCGCGCCGAGACTCAGCCGCGCCATTCGGGAGCGGATTGTATCGGCGGAGCGGATTGCTGGCTGATGATGCAATATATGGGAGCACGAGTGTTCTCCGTGGTTCGAGGTAGGCAAGGGAAATGATTGCTCGTATCGTTGGCCGGGAAGCGCGAACTGGAACCCACCCCAAGGGAATCCAGTTCGCACCCGAGCTTGCCGGCGAGCAACAGGTCAGCCCGGTGCGAGCAATACCGCACAGCACCCTTCGTCGGACCCCATTGATCACACCAAGCGCGGATGGTGGCAGCCCCGGCCGAACGCACGTCTCGACCGTCTCGGCCGCTGTCGGCTTCCGCAGACTACAGGCTTCCGGATAGCTCCTATGTTCCGAACGACAAGGCGAGGCGCAATCCGATCAGCGTTAGGAGGAGTCTTCATGGCACCGTTGACGACAACTACAAGCAAGGCCGCCGGCAGTGGCGCGGACGGCCAGCAAATCGTTCTAGGCATGTCAGCCGCGTTCTCAGGCCCTTCCAGGGGTCTCGGGATCGAGCTGTACCGGGGGGCCAGCGCGTACTTCGAGCATGTCAACAGCACCGGAGGCGTTCACGGCCGAGAGTTCGTTATCAAGACCTATGACGATGGGTACCAGACAGATCCGTCGGTGAAAAACACGATGACGCTGATGCTGGAGGACAAGGTGTTCGCCCTGTTCGGCTATGTCGGCACGCCAACGGTGACGCGTGTCCTGCCCATGCTGAAGAAGTTCCAGGATCAGACCGTATACCTGTTCTTTCCGTTCACCGGCGCCCAGCCTCAGCGGGAACCGCCCTACGCGGACTTCGCATTTAACCTGCGCGCGTCCTACCGGCAAGAGACTGCCGGCCTCGTAGACAATTTCTTCTCGATCGGCAGGAAGCGGATCGCCGTGTTCTATCAGGCTGACGCCTACGGTCGTAGCGGCTGGGAGGGTGTCAGGAGGGCGCTGAGGGAGCACGGGGAGAAGATCGTCGCAGAAGCCACCTATCGCCGGGGCCAGAGGTTCGACAGCAGCATGGGTCGGCAGGTGGAGATTCTGAAGGCTGCGGATCCCGACGCGGTGATTTGCATCGGGGCCTATGCAGCCTGCGCCGCCTTCTTGCGGGACGCGGTTGACTTAGGATTGAGCGTTCCAGTCGCCAACCTGTCCTTCGTGGGCAGCGAGAGCCTGCTGCAGCTGATAACCGAATCCCGCCCGGACCGGGACCGCTACACCGACCTGTTGGTCAATTCACAGGTGGTCCCCAGCTACGAGGATGTCCGGATTCCCGCCATCCGGGAGTACCGCCAGATGATGCTGCGGTACAACCCGGATCCTCCGCAAGACCTGCTTGAGCAGAGCTACAGCGCTCTGCCCCAGAGCTTCGTCAGCCTGGAGGGCTTCCTCGACGCGAAGATGATGGTGAAGATCCTCGACGTGCTCGGCGAGAACCCCGATCGAGCAAACTTGGAAAGCGCAGTTTTCTCGATCCAAGACTTCGACCTCGGAATCGGGGAGTTGGTATCGTTCGCTCCGGACCGCAGGCAAGGCCTGCAGACCGTCTACTACACGATCGTCGACGCGGGACGTTTCGTTCCCTTGGACGATTGGAAGCGCAGGTTTGCCTGAAATGAGCCTCCAGAGACTGTTCCAGAAGACCCTGTTCGGGATCTTCTTCCTCTTCGGGATGATCGGGGTTGCGACCTCAGTGCTGTGCATAAGGACCGTCGACGGCTATCTGTCGCGGGAGTACGAGGCCAACAGCAAGGGCATCGCGAAGACGATTGCGGACGCCAGCGTGGATATCATCCTGAACCGCGATCTGTCGGTGCTGCAGTCCCTGATCGACCAGTTCGTCGAAATCCAAGGCATCAGCTATATCTACATCACCGACGAGTCCGGCGAGTTCCTCGCCCACACGTTCGTGCCCGGGATCCCGGAGGAAATCAGGACCGGCTACACGGGTAGCACCGAGACGGTGGAGCGGAGGCTGCCAGGAATCGGTGACTTCGTAGAGGTGAGCAGCCCGATCTTGGCGGGAATCTCTGGGAACGTGCACGTGGGCATGGACATGGGCTTGCTGTCGCTGAGGATTCAGGGTGCGATCGGCCAACAGGTGTACCTGATCACGTCGATCTTTGTCGGGGGTATATTCGTTGCCATCTGGCTCATGGGACTGGCCGCGAAACCGATCGCGCAGCTTCTTTCCTACGCCGTCAGGCTGGCCGGCGGTCAAGCTGATGGTGACGACCGCAGCGAGACCTTGCTGGCGCGAGACGACGAAGTCGGCCATCTCGCCAGGCTCTTCCTGTACTTCTCGGAAGCCAAAGACCCGAACAGGATCGAGCGAGCGACTGCCGCTCGGCCAGATCCTGACATGTCTGGAGCGCTCAGCGGATGAGCCTATCCGGATTGATTGGACGGCGTCATTTGATCGTCGTCGTATGCACGCTGCTGCAACTCTGCCTGGGGACAGTCTACGCCTGGAGCTTCTTTCAGTCGCTCCTAGTAAGTCAACTTGGCTGGACCTACATCCAGACGGCCTATGCCTTCAGCATCACGATTTTCTCGCTAGGCATCGCAGCGGCTTGGGCCGGTCGAGCTCTGCCCCGGTTCGGGCCCCGCAAGCTCGCCACCTTGGGCAGCGCTATGTTCGCGGGCGGCTATGTCGCGGCAGGCACCGCACTCGAGATCGAGTCGATGGCTCTGTTCTACCTCGGATACGGCTGCGTCGGCGGTGCAGGGATCGGACTGGGATACGTGACCCCGGTGGCCACGGCGGCCAAGTGGTTTCCCGAGCGCAAGGGGCTGGTAACAGGCACGGTCATCATGGGGTTCGGACTTGGCGCGTCGGTGCTCAGCAAGGGGCTTGCACCGTACTTGGTCACGCTCACGGACGGGGACCTAGCAATGGTGTTTACATGGCTGGGGATCATCTTCGGCTGCGTCTTGATCCCCAGCAGCCTGATCCTGACCGATCCCCCGAAGGGGCCAGAGCCGTCACCCGCGGCCAAGGCGGTCACAACCGATGCCCGCCAGGAGGGTGATCCTGACTCAATCTCGGCCAGCCTGTACTCCTCGAAGTTCTTGATCATGTGGCTGGTCTTCTTTTTCAACATCTCTGCCGGGATCTCCGTCATCAGCGTGCAGTCCCAGCTATTCCAAGATGTCTGGAGGCTCGGCGATCCCTTGGCGGAACCAGAAACGCTCGCCCAGTACGGAGCGACATTGATCGCCGTCAGCTCTTTGTTCAACGGCGTGGGCAGGCTGTTCTGGGCGTCGCTCTCGGACCGTTTCGGACGTACTCGAGTGTTCCGGATCCTGCTCGCTAGCCAAATGGTGGTCTTTGGGGTGCTGATGTCGGAGAGGGATCCGTGGATTTTCGCAGCGCTGGTTTGCTATATCCTGCTGTGCTTCGGCGGCGGGTTCGCGACCATGCCATCATTCGTCTCGGA
>JAJDZN010000182.1 GCA_022824585.1 Bryobacterales bacterium
GTCAACCCCGGCGACACGTTGATGCCGAGGAGGTCCCAGTCGCCGGCCAACCTCGCTCAACGAAGGCCGGGGAGTCAACCCCGGCGACACGGGGATCGCGGACGCGATGCTGCGGCAGCCGAAGCTCGCTCAACGAAGGCCGGGGAGTCAACCCCGGCGACACAGTGGCGGCCGCATGGGCGGTTATTACGATGTCCTGCGCTCAACGAAGGCCGGGGAGTCAACCCCGGCGACACAGCAGCATCCGGCAGGGGCGCGGCACTCCACGTTGCGCGCTCAACGAAGGCCGGGGAGTCAACCCCGGCGACACACAGGATCTCGCCTAGCGCGGGCATTTCCCGCAATTCGCTCAACGAAGGCCGGGGAGTCAACCCCGGCGACACCTTGACGCCGTTCTCGAAGTTGGCCTTGACGGACTTCGCTCAACGAAGGCCGGGGAGTCAACCCCGGCGACACGCGGACACGTCGCCCTGCGACATCTGCTCCGCGAACGCTCAACGAAGGCCGGGGAGTCAACCCCGGCGACACTGGAATCTCGCACACCCCACGGCCCCCCAAGGCGACGCTCAACGAAGGCCGGGGAGTCAACCCCGGCGACACAAGTGCCCCCGCCACCAATCCCGAGCCGATGGAGCTCGCTCAACGAAGGCCGGGGAGTCAACCCCGGCGACACCTGGCTCGCGCCGCCGAGATCGCCGACGCTCTCGATCGCTCAACGAAGGCCGGGGAGTCAACCCCGGCGACACTGCTAATTGTAGTGTCCTTCCGCCGTTGAACACTATAGGTGCCATCTGTAGAGAACAATCCGAGATTTTGTTGCAGGAATCTTATGATTTCGTCAGTATTTTTCGTTTCTTAATGGTTGTTTATTTCTATTGAAATCCCGAAAAATTCGTAATTAGTTTGCAAAACCGATCACGCGGCGTCAGACCAGAGGCCTGTGGCAGAATCACCCGGGGTTCGCAAGAGGGTCAAAGCAACCAAGGTTTCCCCACTTCGTGGACCGAGCTTCGACCGAGGCACTGCCGTACGTCTTCGATACGACCTGCGAATCTGTACACGATTACAGAGTCGCTCCGGCCGTCGATGACATCTTCAATCTCGCCGACCATCCGGACCAACTTGGCAGGTGACAGCCGACACTCGAAGACCGAGAACTGGACACGTTCGCCATATTTCTCGCAGATCTTGGCAACCCGCCTCAGCCGTCGCGCGCCTAGCGGGTGTTCCGAGTCGGCAATGTCGTAGGTGACGAGAATGTCCATGCCGTCAAGAAAGGACGAAAGGTGGATATGACGGTAGGTCGCCTCTTAAATGGCGGGCGAGCAAAGTTGCCTGGACAGACGGCAATGCCCACCGGTCTACAGATCGATCAAGTAACCGATGATGCAACTCCGATTCCTTGTGGCCCTCCCAAGCTTCCAGTACCTTTGCCCTCCCGTCATTGCTCAGGTAGACGGCGCCCCCAGGTGTCACATCAAAGGCATCAACGGTAAGTTGCCTCCGACGCACTAGCGATACGACGAAGCGATCGGTCAATGCCCGCAGCTCTTCCGCTAGGTCCAACGCCAACGACGGTCGACCAGCGCGTAGCCTATGAAGGAATCCCATCTGATAGTCGAGTCCGACGCTCTCGGTGGCACCGACCAACTCTGTAACAAGGAGACCGTAACAGAATCCGAGAACTGCATTGACTGGGTCTCGCGGAGGCCTTCTTGTTCTGCTAGAGAACTCGAACCCGCTAGACTTCACAACTTCCCCAAGGGCCCTAAAGTAAATTCTTGCCGCGTCTCCTTCGATTCCGCGTACTTGGTCTGGCGTGTTGGCGTCAATGAGCCGAGGGATGCGCTCCCGGACCTGAGTGGCGCGAGCAGCAAGTTGCTCGCTCTTTTCGGAGCACTTCTCATCTCGCGCCCAACGCTCGACTACGCGTCGGCTGTTCTGTAGCTTCGCCGCAACGATTGCTTTGGCAATCTCAAGCGAGGCTTCGTCGTTGATCGCCGTGCGAAAGAGGGCCGCACGGAGATGTACGTTCCCACCCGTCTGGCCACTAACGACAAAGCGAAGTGCTCCGCTCTTCTTCAATGCCGCCACTCGAACACCGAGGCCCACGCAGGCATCCAAAGCCTGAGTTGTGATCTGCGCACCCCCCAAGATCGTCAAGGCGTCAATCCCCTCAAGGGGAATCCGCTGGCTGCCCTCGGGCGTTACGACGAGAAGAGACCCTCCGCGATGTCGGACACGGGCTCGATCATTCCTGATGTAGACAGTGCTCAGGTAACGCATTCGTACAGGACTCCATTCCGGAAACGGTGAACCCTCTGTTGTGAGCTGGTGAGTTCAGGAAGGCAATGATGCAGGAGTTGGCACTCCGAACAACGGTTGTCGTTCGGCGCGTTCGGCAATGAACCTGTTAGGATTTGTGAGCGAATTTCCGAAATGATCTCCCGCACGCGCTGACGTAGGGAGTCTGTGAAGTCGACTTCAAGGCGTCGCCTTGGCCCTCCGTACCAAACGTATCCGGACATTATCGCGGTATCGAGCATCTCCTCAAGGCAGAGTGCCTGGGCACACAATTGCAAGTCCGCCGCGATTCCATGCTTGACACCCGACTTGTATTCGACCGGACAAATAGCCGTGTCTTCGATTTGGACAACATCAGCTCGCCCGGACAAACCCAACTCCTCGGACCAAAGCGGAATTGAGCGCAGCACTTGCTTGCCGCGCTCGCGACGCTGTTGGCCGCTGTCAGCCCTACGGTGTGCGCGCGTGCCCCTCACGGTATGTACGTTGTCTGTCCAAACGCCGTCGCAATGAATGAGGGCGCACTGGCGAGGACAATACTCGAAGTGTTCGATCGCAGAAATGGGGACTACGGGTTCTGGGCTCACAAGCGCTCGCTCCCGTAGGCCGTCGTGGGATCGGCCGAGGCCCGACGTTCGTAACCAATACTCCGCCAAGCAGCGTGAATGCCGAGTCGGGCGGATGCAGCTCTCTTCCCTGGCACCCACGCGTCCAGTAGCGCATCGATGCCATCACGATCAAGGTTCTGTTGCCATGCGGGCCAGTAAAAGCAGCGGAAATTCGCGTCTGGCAGCCTCCGCCATCCCCGTTGAATTGTTCCCTGATCACGTCGGCGATCGAGCCGCCTGTCGATTCCGCGCCCTCGGACAGGAAGTAGGGCCAGGCCAAAGAACGCGAGAACCTCGACGATCGGATCAACCAAGGCAGAGATTCCGGGCCTGTCGGCTAGGGAACCTAGTCGGGTCTGGTCAAATCCGAGTCCGCTGTCCGCAACACGTCCGCCGCGACCAGCCAACGACTGGGAGATCCGCTCTTCAGTTACCGCGGCCTTGGCCCATACCTTAAGCAGCCGGTGATGTAGCCACTTCATGGTTCCCGGACCGGCTGGATCGAACGGTGCGTGCATCACTTGCCCTTTTTCGTCAACGGACAAGTCGGTCATTGTTGACGAGAGTGTCCACGAATACTGGTGTGTCCGAGCGGCTGATACGCGCTCTTGAAAGTCCTCGATTGACACCTGTCGTCGAAGTCTTCCGTGTCCATGCCATTGTTCAGCTATTGGCAACTCGGCAAGAAGTGACCGCTCGGGCCATGACTCGATCAAGGCGAGAGCCGGATCCACATCAGAAGCACAGAGCATTGCAACCGTGTCGCCCTCGGTCCAGCGCAGTCGAATACGCGGATCAAGTACCGTCGCCCCGACCGCTGCTAACCAACCGTTGATCCAGCTTGCAGGCAAGCCCGGGCATCTGACTTCATTCATTCCTGTTCTCACGACACCACCTCAGCGCCGGCGGACACCGCATGATCCGACCGGATCACCGAAGCCTCGAGCAGCGCTAGGCCCCAAGGGCCGAAATGGTCACTAAGCCGCCTGAATCGATTGGGTTGGTCCCAATCGACAATCTCCAGATCGGCAGGGACCCGGACCGTCCGGCCCTCCACCTTGAAGGACACTGTGGTCCCTGTCCCGTCGCTGACTGGCACCACCAAGGGCCTGCCTCCGCCGTGGTGGCTTATCACCAAGTGAAGCAGTAGATCCCGGTACAGTGGGACATCGTGTTCTTTATCTTTACCTAGCCATCCGATCCGCCCCTCCAGCAGTTCGCGGACCAGCCGACACGAAAGGTCCTCGTGTCGACCGCCACGAGGCCACCCTGCTGAGACACGCATGGCTTCCCATGAGTGAGTCGGTGCGGTTGACTTTGCCACGAGCACGCCTCGTGTGCCCTCTGGGTCCAGCCAACGCTGGAACCGAGGGTCCGCCTTGCCGATGTCGTGAAAGCGCCCAGCTTGCTCGATGACTCGGCAGAGCTCAAATGGGAGGCCGACGCTTTCCGCTACGGCTTTGGACCGGACTGCCACCGCCAGACAGTGCTGCTCCAATTCCACGGCGGTAGGGCCGATGGACGATTCGTCGAGCGCCGATCCATACGGCTCGGGTTTGGGGTTCTCAACATAGATCCGTGCAACTTCCTTGCGAGGATCCACGACCTTGTCACGGAGCGAATCGATATAAGCGGTCCATTCCTCGAGCCCCCACCCAAGCGGAGTCCCAACTTCTCTCAGACAAGCAAAGATTCCTGCCACAGCCTGAGACCGCTGAATTGGATTCACGTCGTCGTTGTCTTCACTTGGCCCCAACGCAACTCGGATCAAGTTGTCTAGTTTGGCACCGACCTTAGTGCAACAAAGCCGCTCAATGGCAACCCGATCAAGCGGAAGCCCTCGATCCTTGAGGGACACGTCTAACACAGGACTGGAAGCGGTAGGGTTCCAGCCAAACTCGTCGAGTCGGCCACAGTCCGTCGGCAGGATGAGCTGGTCGCCGGGACGAAGATCGCCGTGAGCAACCAGTTCGACAGTTACGCCATCGGATGCAATGCGGTGCAGCCCTTCGGCGTTGAGGGACTCACGCACATCCTGGATGGGAACATCAACGGCTTCGCGGTCCGTAGCACGAGGCCAAAGCCGTTGCCCAGCCTCCGGCACATGGGCCCGCCAAAACAGCGAAACCGCGTATTGTGGACCGGAGATGCCGCTGAAATACGGTTCGACGGGGGCTTCTCCTTCCGGCGGGTTCGTTGTCTTGATCCATTCCCACAACAGGGCGGGAAGTACCTCGGGTGCCCGTCCCGGGCTATCGGCAGGCGGCCCTAGAACGCTGGCGATGCACCCTGGCGGCAGATTCACAGTACATCCCCCATCCCCACCACAGGCTCGCGTAAGCGTCTCCAGAACATCGCCGGGTTCCTGGCCGTAGACCGGCCACGTATCGGAATCAAGGCCTTTCCGCTTTGGTGGAGGCGAATGAACGTATACCGCCCTCGCATGCGAATAGAGCCCAAGCCGATTCAATCTGCCTAGTCGCTGCGTAAGTGCGCGAACGCCGCAAGCCTCCGTAACTAGGAATTCTGCGTCAATGTCGGCCCCGACTTCGAGAGTCTGAGTGGCGACGACGATGAAGTGCCGCTCGCGACTACCGGACTGGGCGGGGCTTGCTGCCATCCCATTCACGGGATCGAGGATGCGCGCCCGAATTCGTTCGGCTTCGTGTTCACGCACAAGGCCGGTCAGAAGTAGCACGTCCGCGGTCGATTCTGGAAATCTTCCGCGGATTCGTGCGTACACAGATCGGGCCGTCTTGGGGGTGTTCGCAAAGACCAAGCAGCGGGCAGGCGCAGACGCATGCTTGAGAACTCGTTGCGTAGCATCTGCCAGATGCTTCGCAGCATCCCCAGACTTCTCGATGCGGACTTCCAGCGATTTGACAGCATCCAGCCGCTGTCTGACTGTCGGGTCTGCTAGGTCCTCGTCACCAATCTCAAAACGACTTCCAGCATCTGCATCGCCAGTCGCCGTGAGCGCCACCAGATGGGCAGCTGCCCTCGCTTCGTTGAGGATTGTTGAAGCTCCTGACGTGCACTCCGCTAGCGCTCGCAGCAAGCGCTTCAGGTGTGGGGCCAAGTGCGCTTCATCAAGCAGCACGAGACTGTCGATCCCAGCCATTGCAGCATCAACGGGCCGGTATCTGGATCCGTACCCTCGAAATAGCAATCGAGAACCAAACATCGGCAAGGTGCAGAGGATTACGGCCGGACAGGATGGATCGGTGGGAGTCGCGGAGGCGATTCCGCCACGCAATCGAATCACCTCGAGGGGCTTGCCCTCTTGATCCGCCGAAAGAGAGCTTAGGCGCCGGGCCATCGCTGCCAGAACTTCAGCGTCGCGTGCGGAGACGCCCGCAGAATCTCGACTGATGAGTGCGCTGCAGATCTTTTCGGCGTGCTCGGCAGTCGAATCCACAAGCAGTCTTCTATTCACAACCCACCAGATCCGCGTTGGGGCTGTGCGCTGGGCTGGCGGGCGTCCAGCTTGTGACGCTAGCCACCAGATAGCGATCTCCAAGCAAGCGGTCTTGCCAAGGCCGGTCTGTATCCCTACCTCGGCAGGCCACGCCTCATCGTGCTCGACCCGCCGAGCCAGGCGTTCTTGCCAAGGGAACGGATTCCTCCTGTTGATTGCCTTGTAAAACTCGCCGAAAGTCGGCATCGGTTCGGTGGTACCACTCGTGTGCATGTTCGAATCGGAATGCCAAATGACTGTCAGCCGTCCATCGGTACGCAGAGGCCAAACCCGCGCTGTCGACCAGATCCGATCACCACCGGTCCCGGAACCGGCTCGGCAAACCAAACTTCAACGTGTGAGTATGGAAGCCCGACTCGGTTTGGCCGATTGACCTCCGCCGGCGCTAGGTCGACTGCCCCCTTTACCAAGGGTGTCCGCGCCGACCGGAAGCCAACCGGTTCCGGGAGACCCGCGTGACTGCACCAGCGTGCGATTTCCATGAGGTCAATCGTGCGCCTCCGCTCATGAATCGCTGGGAAAGCTGTCACCCATCGGCGGGACTTCCGCAGCCAGCGGCTGGGCAGTGCCGCAAGTGGACGGCGCTCGTCCTCGTGCGGGAACACAGACACGTCAACGCCGCGCCCTCTTAGACCCCTGATGGAGCGGGCAGCGTCCCGGCCCAAGCGCCGATCGGTCTCATCGCTGCTCGGCGGCATCCAGAGCGCCAGCCCATGAATTCGGCCGCGTGATCGAGCGAAGCCGACATCAGGCAGGGCAAGATACCGGGCAAGCTCGTAGCCGGTGCCGTCGAACCCGTGACCGTGCAAGATCGCTCCTGGCTCGCCGTGGATCCTCTGGTGCTGGCTGAGAAGAGCTTCCTTGAATAATGCGGTGACTGCGGAGACCCGGCGGCCTGAGACGTACCTGCCCAAGCGGAGCCACGCGACTACCTCGCCTCTGTCCACCAATCGCCGGTGGCCAGGCGACTGATACCGAACTTCATGCCGGAGCGCTGGAAACTGCATGCGACCGACAGAGGATCCGCGCTCACGCCATTCGTCGTAGACTCGATCCAGTGTATCTAGGTCACCCGTCTGCGGAACGGTGATCATGATGTCACCCGAGCAGTCGGGAACGTATGCACCCGTATTTCCGTTTCGCGAAGGCAGCTCCGTGCCTACGCGCACCCGCACGGGTGAATCGGACGTTCCGAGGTATCCAATACGGGCAGCTCGGCACCGAAGCGCTTCGAGGGTCGACGCTGACGGCCCGGCATCCCACGCGTACACGACGACCGGATCTCGCATCGAAACTCTCACACCTGGCCGTACCAATGCGGCCTTTCTACCGACGTATTCTTGCTGGGTCGACACCGACGCGGTGCTCTCGTGCCTGACGACATACCTAGCTTGAAGGCTGTTGTGCAGAGGCTGGCTATGGGCGTAGATTGTCGGTGCTGGCAGCTGCTCGAACCAAGCAAGCTCGGCGCCATCCGTGTATCGGCAATTCTCTCGGGTGCCGGCTGCAGCGACAAGGGCCGCGAAGAGTCGGGCAGGCGATGGTGGCCACTCAGCTCTTCTCAGGCGGCCTGTGTTCGCCGTGCCATCGGGATCGCCCCGAAAGGTGTCGTGCAAGAACTCTACCGTGATTGCCAACATTAGTCATTGATCTCCGGCCAAGTTGAACGGATCGCCCGCGCGAGGTTGTCCTTCGGTGTGAGGATGGTCGGCTCCTGTCCCCAGCCGTCGACGGGCACGCCGACTGATCCCGCATGGACTCTCGCTGCTTCAAGCAGTTGTCGGCTAGCATCAATGTCGCCGAGATCGAATGGCTGGTCTCCGTCACTTCCTAGCCAAGTAGCACGGATCTCCTGAGGGCGCAGCTCGGCTCCCGAGCGCAGCGCGAAGCCGCGTCCAAAGGCGAGCTGATGGGCATGTAGCCCCAAGGCTACTAGCAAGGCTCGGGCCGCCGTGTCCGCATCAAGGGAGTAACCGTCACCCAGGGTGACCCGGCGGAGTTGAGCAAAGGACACAGTGGCACGCTGAGCTACTCGGGCAAACGAGATCGCAGCTGCGGTTGCGTCGTCTCCCATGAACGGAACCTGCCCGTGCCCGAGCTCGGAAAGCTTGTCCTTTTCGCCGCCTTCAACCCCGAGTCCATCGCCGATCCCCCATTCGATTCGGTCGTTGGGATTCGACGAGACGGTTTCGTCAGTGTTGAGGTTCAGCATGTCCGCCTTCAATCCGAACACTCTCGTATCCGTAGTTGCGGGCCGCCAGCCGACGATCTCCGACACCCAAGCACGGGCATGTTTGGCGTTATGCCGCTTCTTGCCCAAGTGAGATTGCCAGAAGCCGTATATCAGCGCCTGAGGGAACCAAGCCATCAAGGGACCGCAGGTTTGAGCCGTAGCACCAAAGATTGCCTTGCCTAAGTCCGTCTTGATGAAGTCCGAATCACCCAACTTGGCGTCCCGGAGATAGGCGTCGGCGTTGCGATGAGGGAACTGTAGGCTTGATAGCGTCCTTGGCAGGTGCGAGGGGAGGTTTGGCAAGCCGGACAGGTCAAGGACAAACTCCGGAATCGAAACGGAGTTGCGGTTTCGCCTTAGAGCATCTTCGAGCCGATTAGCTTGAGACGGAACGTTGTCAATCACGACCACCTTGGTAGGTTCGTCATCCGTCGGCGAAGCCCAGCGACGGTCTTCTTGATAAGTGCCTCCCTCGTAAACGGCCGGCTTGACGAGACCACCGGGTCCGGTCAATGGTAGGAGATCCGCGTCGATACGGATTCCGTCGTCAAAGGATTCGTCCGAGCAGCCTCGGAGCAGCGATTTCAGTGTGATGTTGCGAGCCACGATGCTCACCTCCTGATGTTCTAAACCACAACAGACGATCCTCCGCCAAGCCTTGAAAAGTGTCTGCGAAGCTCAATGGATCGTAGAAAGCGACATCTTCGCCAATGCGCTTGGACCGATCCAGTATCCGCCCCCGTGATGAGGCCCAGTCAGCAGTCTCGTCATGAATTCGTGTTAATGATATTAATACTTTATATATATAGGTTATGTCAAGCTGCAATCGAGAGATTCCGATTTATCGATCCTCCACGTTGAATGGAATGATGTTGGGATAGCCCGCAACGGTGGCTAGGGCCGCTCTAACCAGGTCAGCGCAGTGGCGAACAGCGGGAGAAGATAGCAGGGAGACGCCCTCCTCCCGTATGCGCGCACTACCCTACTCCACGCAGCGCCCCTGCTCTGCGTTGATTGTGCGCTATCGCCAGCCAGCGATTGGACTCGTTGATCAAGCTGGTCAAAACTGAAGAGAGGGAGCAGCTTATGAAATCAATTGAGGCGCTTGAAGCCGAGACCTATCTGCCCACGCTGCTCGATCGAGTGGCGCGAGGTGAGAGCCTGACGATAACGCGGAATGGGATACCGGTTGCATTGCTAGTTCCTGTCGAGACCGACCGGAGCCGGGCACGGCAGGCGGTCGCCCGAATCTCCGAGCGCCGGCGTCACATCAAGGGCGCGCCCTTGGCAGAACTCTTGGAATCAGTTCACGAAGGCCATCGTGACTGATCCCGATGGTCATCGACAGCACGGTGTCTACTCGCCCGCGAACAGTTCGTCGCGCACGCTCTGATACGCGGCCAGCACCTCTGGATTTGCCAGCGCGCCCGCGTTCAACACCGGTCGGCCGGCCAGCGTGTTCTTGACCGCGAGTTCTGCGACCTTCCCGCTCCGCGTCCGCGGTATGTCACCTACCTGCAGCACCTCGGCAGGTACATGCCTCGGGGAAGCCCGCCTGCGAATCGTCTGCTTGATGTCCGCCACGAGGTCATCGTCCAGTGCACCGTCACTGGCCAGCACCACCAGCAATACGATTTGCTCGTCGCCGTCGCGCTGGAATCCGACGGCCACCGCTTCGGCAATTTCGGGCATCGCCTCGACAGCGATATAGATCTCCGCGGTGCCGATGCGCACTCCGCCGGGATTCAGGACGGCGTCGGAGCGTCCCCAGATCCGAAACCCGCCGCTCGGGCGACGCTCGCAGAGGTCCCCGTGGTGCCACACGCCCGGGAAGCGCTCGAAGTAAGCCTCGCGGTACTTGCGGCCATCGCTGTCGTTCCAGAATCCCAGCGGCATCGCGGGAAAGGGTTGGGTACACACTAGCTCCCCGGTTGCACCCACGGGCAGAGGCGCGCCGTCGTCTCCGAAGACTTCTACGGACATGCCGAGTCCAGGCGCCTGCAACTCGCCTGAATAGACGGGCCTGGTCGGATCACCGAGCGCAAAGCAGGACACGATGTCGGTGCCCCCTGAGATGGATGACAGATGCACGTCTTGCTTGACCTTCCGGTACACAAACTCGAAACTGCCCGGGCTGAGCGGGGAGCCGGTGGACAGGATCGTCCGGAGCGAAGCCAGGGAATGGCTAGAAATCGGTTCCAGTCCGGCCTTCTCGATGGCGGAGATGTACTTGGCCCCGACTCCGAAGACCGAGATGCCCTCCCGGTCGACCAAGTCGAACAGGACTTCGGGCCGCGGGTGAAACGGGGATCCGTCATACAGGACGATCTTGGTCCCGAGCGCCAGGCTGCTGACCAGCCAGTTCCACATCATCCAACCGCAGCTAGTGAAGAAGAACATGCAGTCTTGGCGATGCACGTCGGCATGCAGCGCAAGCTCTTTGATGTGCTGCAGCAACGTGCCTCCCGCGCTGTGGACGATGCACTTCGGCGGCCCGGTAGTACCTCAATGGCATTAACTTGAGTCCGTGACTGGCGACGAAATCGTAAGTGATGGTAAGTGACTGAAATAGAGTGAGTTCGCGATCAGAGAGAAGTTTTTCGCCGGGGCTTGACTTTTTCCGCTAGGTTTGCCATCGTAGGGTTGG
>JAJDZN010000308.1 GCA_022824585.1 Bryobacterales bacterium
GCGAACCTCCTCGACAATCGGGTCAGCCTCATAGCTGATGTTTGACATTGGGGTTTGTAAGTCATTGATTCTACAGGGTCGCGATCTGATGTTGTTACCTAGACCCCCGTTTTTTCGTGCTATGGCACCGGGATTTGACAGGTTGACAACTGCCGCTTCAGGCATGGTTTCGACCTCTCCTCACCCGCGCTTCAGTGGATCTCTCTGTCGCCGCTTTCCGGCGCTGGCGGCACTTCCAACGGCACCCCCAGCGCCTGCAGCACTTGGTACGCCTCGCTGCCTTGCTCGCCGTTGACGCACACCCCCGCCTTGCGCTGGCCGCCCGGCAACTCGAACTCCACCAAGCTGACCGTCTCCAGCGCGTCCCAAGCGGCCCGCGTGCTGAGCAAGTCCAGACCGGCCGCCGTCAGCTTGCGCTGCACGACCCGGTCGATGGCCAGCGCCAGCGCCGCCACCAGCACGTGTGCCTGCACGCGCTCGGGGGTGCGATGCCAGACCGGCCGCAACTCCAGCACGTCTTTCAGCGAGCGGAAGGCCGCTTCCACCCGCCACAGCTCCTGGTAGGCCCGCACCGCCTCCACTGCGCCGAGCCCCGTCTCCTCGGTCTCCAGCAGCCAGTGCCCCTCGCGCCGCCGCTCGGCCGCGCAGTTGGCGTTCTCCCAATACTGCAGCTGGCCCTGCGCGTCCAGCCGCCAGTCGTAGTAGCGTTGCCCGTTGTCGCGCGCCAAGACCCGCCCGGCTGCATCCCCGATCAGCGCCGCCGCGTCCGGCAACTCAGCGCGCTGGTCGGCCGCTGCAGTGCCTGTCGCCGATTCCTCGCGCGCCCGTTCGGCCCGCTTGGCGAACTCGCCCTGCGCCACCCGCTCGGCCAGCCGCTGCAGCTTCTGCCGCACCTTCTCCTGCTGCGCCTCGCGCAGCTTCCGCTCGTGCCGCTCGCGCTCCGGCGAATGCACCACCAGGCGCCGCACAGACTCCCCTGCGCGCGTCACCTCTTGCACCCGCGAGCCGTTCTGCTTGGCCTGCCCAGCGGCGTCCTCGCAGGCCTGCCAGGCCCCCTCCTGCAGCCGTTGCAAGGCCTCCTCCATGCGCGGGTTGCGCCGTCCCTGCGCTGCCATCAGGTAGCCCAGCCCCTCGTCCTGCAGCGCGGCCAGGCTGGCCGCGGACTTCATGCCCCGGTCGCCCACGAACACGAACCGCCCCACGCCGAACCGCTGGCGCAGGTCCGCCACCACCGCCTGCACCGTGGTCGAGTCCCGCCGGTTGCCTTCCAGCAGCGTGTGCGAGACCGGCAGTCCGTCCACCATGGCCACCCCCAGCAGCACCTGCGGCGCATCCGGGCGCTGATCCCGGGAGTAGCCCCGCCGCGCCAGCCCGCCCGGGCCGAGCCCCTCGAAGTAGGTGCTGGTGAGGTCGTACAAGACCAAGTCGCAGTTGGGCTGGAACAGGCTCCGGAAGCGCTCGAAGAGCTGCTGCTCGAGGCGTTGCTTGAGCGGCAGCAAGGCATCCAAGGTGCGGTACCAGCGCTGCAACTGGAAGGCCTGCACGCGCACGCGGGGATTTTTCGACTGGCGGCGTTCGCTGTCGGAGCGATAGGCGGGCACGAAGCGGCGGCCGTGCGAGTCGCAGGCGAAGTGGGTGCGCAGCCAGTCGGCCAGGCGGTGTTCGGAGGCCGGGGCGGAGAGGCGGTTGGCCACCAGCACCAGGACGCGGTCGGAATGAGTTCCTAGCAGGCGGTCGAGGCCGAGTTCGCGCCACAGGCTGCGCACGGCGAGGAAGGTGCCGCAGCGCCAGGAGCGCAGCGGGAGGGGCTCGGCGGCCTGGGAGGGCTTGTGGCCGCGCAGCAGTTCGAAGAGGCGGTCGAGGACGGGTTCGAGCTGGTCGGTGCGGCCGAGGGTGGCGATGATGCGGCGCGAGGAGCGGCCGTTTTTCCAGACCGATTCGCAGAGGCGGACGTATTCGTAGGTGCGACCGCGGGCGCTGGACTTGGAGGTCATGAGGAACATGAACTGTTACCTAGACGATGGTAGCAATAACCGACGATGAACGCAAGTGGAACCTAGGAATGATAAAAATAATGTTGTTACCTAGGAAATTTGGACCGGGCCGATGCAATCCCTGTATTTACAAGGGCTTTTAGGAGATTGCAGCCCCGAATCGCCCAAAAAATGTCAAACATGCGATAGCTCTTCATGTCGGGCCTCCAGGGGTTGTCTAGGCGTGCAGATCTTCGCAGGTTCGTAACCGGCGGCTCGACACGCCTCTTCGATCTTAGATGCAGCAAACGGATTCGCGATGTGCCGAAAATTCCAGGTCGACAGATACTCCACGCCGTTTACCACGGCGACAGCGATATGCGCGGCGTCCTGCGCCGCACTGGCCGGGACCGCATGGGCCTGGATCAATGCGTCAGCCCACGCGATCGACTCGTCAGTTGCATCGAGGACGGTCAAGGGTTCCAGCGCCGCAAGCCTATCCCGAGACACTTGCGGGCCTCCATCTCCGGCTTCTTCAAGGACCAGTGCGGAAACTACCAGTTCGAACCGCTCCTCGGCATCGCGCCACCAATCCCGCGTCACGACCTGATTTCCTAGGATTACGACGTCACGCGACAAGCGAGCGGTCAAGTAGCTCACTACCGATGTCTTGACGTACAGTCTAGGATTCATTCGGTCAACGGTGGGACCCTGCACGCGAGCTACCCTTTCGCTATCGCCGGCTAAGCGCAGCGTACCGGATCTCGGCTACTTGCTCTCCCGCCACATCGAGTGCTCTCAGCGTCAGCGTGCCCCGAGCGGCCGGGAGCTCTGCCGCGCCTAGCGTCTGCATGCGGAAGTCCTTCACGAGAGACTCGCCCAAGCCGCGCCAGACGCGATCAGCCTCAGAGCCATAGGCCGGCGGGTCGTGGGCCTCGAGCACCTTTGCTTGTATGGTGACGCCCTCGAACGATGCCTCGATCGTCGAGCCGGCCGCGGGCGCCGCATAGTAGATCGCGAGTTCGTACTCGCCGGGCTCGGCGACCTCGATGTCCCAGGTGATGCTGTCGGAAGTGCCCGTCCAGTTCGTGAAGTACGAGCAGTTCGGCGCGCGCCCGCTGCGCTCGACCCCTCCGTGCGGCACGCCGTCGCGGGCCGGCAGCAGCGTCATCGGCGCATGGCCTACCGGGAAGGGACGGTCATCCGGTCCTACGTTGGGGCCGACCTCTGCCAGCCACTCCTTGGCGGCCGCGCGGAGCCTTTCGGCCTCCTCGGGGAACTGGTCCGCCGCATCACTGTGCTGTCCAGGATCGTTCTCGATATCGAACAGCCGCCCTTCGGGGTCGAGCCGGAAGCGCTGGGTGCGGATGCTGAGTTGCAGCTCGCCGCGCGCCTTGCGCAACGAAAACAGCAGCCGGTCTTCCCACGGGGCGTCCTGCCCGCGCAGCAGCGGCACGAGGCTGCGCCCGTCAAGCGGCTTCGTGGCTCCGACCTCGATTCCGGCGAGGTCCGACAGGGTGGGGAGCAGGTCGATCGCCCCGGCCACGTTGGAAATGCGCTGCCCGGCCGGGATCTGCCCCGGCCACCGGACCAGCAGCGGAGACCGCAGGCCGCCCTCGTCAACCGATCCCTTGCGTCCTTTCATGCCCGCGTTCCAGCGCCAGCTGTTGGGGCCGTTGTCACTGAAGTAGAGCACGACGGTGTTCTCGGCCAGGCCCAGTTCGTCGAGCTTTGCGAGCACCCGCCCCACATTCCAGTCGATGTTCTCCACCATGGCAAGGGCCGCGCGAGTCTTGGGCACGTCCTCGGATTCGGGGTCGCGGTTGCGCATTGCCAGCTCCTTGGATTCGAAGCGCTGCCAGTACTCGTCGGGCACCTGCATCGGAGAGTGCGGTGTGTTGTAGGGCAGGTAGGCAAAGAACGCGCGGTCGCGATTCTGCTCCATGAAGCTCATTGCCTTGTTGGTGAAGTCGTCGATCACGTACCCCTCGCCGCGCACCAGTTCGCCGTTGTGATCCAGCTCGTAGTCGAAATAGTGGCCCCAGTGCCCTTCCGTGAATCCGTAGAACTCCTCGAACCCCCTTGCGTTGGGGTGGTACGGGTGCTGCGTGCCGTTGTGCCATTTGCCGAACGCGCCGGTGGCATATCCGGCGGCTTGGAAGGTTTGGGCGATCGTGTGCTCGTCGGCGTTGAGCCGCTCTTGCCCCGTGGAGACTCCCCGCACCCCGCCGCGCGCGTGGTAGCGCCCGGTCAGGAACTCTGCTCTCGTCGGAGCGCACACAGAGTTGACATAGAAGTGCTCGAACATCGCGCCGTCATGAGCCAGCGAGTCGATGTTCGGAGTGGACAGGTTCGTGTTGCCGTGAAGGCTGAGGTCGCCCCAGCCCTGGTCGTCGGCGAGAATCACGACGACATTCGGCGGCCGCTCCGAAAGTTGCTCGCCTGTGGCGCAGCTAAGGCCAACGAGTGCCAGCGCGGCAAGAATGGGAGATGCAAGGATTGTTCGCATGGAAATGGAGCCTCAAACGCACAGACTATCACCCGCATGAACCTGCGGCTTTACCTTCGTGCCGATAGGGGGTTCCGAGGATGCACCGCCGGGGCCAACGGACAGCTGCCTGAAACACACGTCCAGCGCTGACAGATGGGGTGGAGGGAACGCGCTCCCTTCGCGCGGCGAAGCCTGTGGGGCACCCAGCCCACTTCGTCGCCATATGGTCCGAGCCATGAACGGATCGGCCCAAGTTTTCTCCGGGACGACCAGAACCCGACAATGTCCTCCGGTGACGCGTCTGAGAGGTCAGATTTGGTTGCGTTCTAGGCCGTTCTCGGCATCCCGACTGGCCTTCCGGAGAGGCACCTTAGTAGAATCGATGCCAACCGACAAGGGATCTGCCCATCCCTGATGTCGGCAAGGAGTCACTCATGGATAGACGGAGAAGCGTTGTCGGTAACGACGAGAAGCTGGAGGCTGAGGAGATCACGAGACGCCAGTTCGGGACTGGATCGGCTGCATCGGGATTGGCGGTGCTCTTGACCCGTGCCGCGAATGCCCAGGCATTGAACGAATCCAACGTCGATGTCAAGACTCCCGACGGCGTAGCGGACTGCTTCTTCGTGCATCCTGCGAGCGGGAGGCACCCCGGTGTCCTGATTTGGCCCGATGCTTTCGGCTTACGGCCCGCGATGAAGCAGATCGCTAGGCGGCTCGCCGAATCGGGCTACGCGGTCCTAGTTGTCAATCAGTACTACAGATCGCAAAAGGCGCCAATCGTGAGCAGCACGGACTTCGCCGAAGTGCGGGCCACAGTCAGGCCCCTGATGGCATCGCTGAATCCGGAAACCAACGTGACGGACGCGAAGGCCTTCGTCAGCTTTCTCGATAGCCAGTCGTCGGTGGACGGCAGCCGAAAGATGGGAACGATGGGCTATTGCATGGGGGGCCCGATGACGATGAGGACCGCGGCCGCTGTGCCCGACCGGATGGGCGCTGGGGCCTCGTTTCATGGCGGCGGGCTCGTGACCGACCGGCCGGACAGCCCGCACCTGCTGGTGCCGAAGATGCGGGCACACTATCTGTTCGCGATCGCCGAGAACGATGACACGAGGCAGCCCGAGGCGAAAGATGTCCTCCGCGATGCGTTCGCCAAGGCCGAACTGCCGGCTGAGATCGAAGTCTACGAGGGTGCGCAGCACGGCTGGTGTCCGCCGGATACGCAGGTGTACAACGAGACCCAAGCGGAGCGTGCATGGGCCCGTTTGCTCGCCTTGCTGGAAAGATCGCTCGGCTAGCGCTTGGTCAACTGGTTTTCCTGGGAGTGGCACTGGAGGCCCTCCCACACGGCAGATCCGGGGCTCTCATTCCCAAGCACAGCGCTACTGTTCCCGCTGTCAGGAGACAGATCGGTTCGGTGCGGACGGAAGCCGGCTTGTTCCCCAACCGTCGCAGGGCGGCAGCTGTCGCTACCGGGCTGGATCGGGGCGCAGCGCGAAACGATCGGGGACTGCACGGACGGGTTGCGCTACGTGACCGCAGTCTAGCCCAGCGCCGCCGCGACCGGAGGCATTGTTGACGATTGGTCGGGCCGCCGAGATTTGAACTCGGGACCTCTTCCACCCCAAGGAAGCGCGCTA
>JAJDZN010000309.1 GCA_022824585.1 Bryobacterales bacterium
CTGCAGGGCCTGAACAAGCCAGCGAACGACCTCTCGCGGGGGTGCTCGGTGGACGACATCTACTACGTGGCCGCCGTTACCGCCCTGCAGGCGGTCGGCGAGGCGTAGCGCTGCCCCAGCCCGACCGCATCTCGCCGACCCAGCGCAGGTAACGCCGGAGGCTGCCGCGCTCGCGCCAGACAAACTCCCGGAAGGCCTTAGCATCGACCGCCTCGGCGTCGATTCCGGAGTAGGTCTCGATGCGCCAGCGCAGGTAGGGGCTGCGCCACGGCCGCAGCCGATAGCCTCGACTGGCACGCCACAAGAAGCGCAACGTTTCCAGCCACGGCCTCGCCACGCCAGCTTCCGGCCTAGTCGGCATAGTAGCCGGGACGGTGGCGCACCTTGTTGCTCTTGGCGCGGCCCTTGAGGTCGATTCGGATGCGTCGATAGCCGGCCCCTTTGCCACCGGGGCGGTTGTACTCGATGATGTACTGGTTGCGAATGTCGGCCGCGATCCTCTTCACCAGCGGCTCGACCTCGCTGAAGCTGGTCGGGAAGTAGGCCGGCCCGCCGGTAGGCCGGGTAATCGTGCGAAGGTGGCGCTCGGCGCGCTTGGCAGCCCTGCGCTCCTCTTCCGAGAGCAGCCCTATGCCATAGATCGTCACGTCCGAACTCTGCAGCTTGCGCACCAGCAACTCTAAGTCCATCCGGCTGGAGGTGTCCTCGCCATCGGTAATGATCAGCAGCGCCCGCTTGTTGTAGTCCTTGTTGCCAGCCTTCACTAGATGGTCCAGTGACAGGCTCGTTGCATCGTAGAGGGCCGTGCCGCCGCGGGTGTCGATCCGCTGCAGGGCATCCTGCAGGCGGTCGATATCACTCGTGAAGTCTTGATCGATGTACGATTCGTCGTTGAAGTTGACGACGAAGACCTCGTCCTGCGGGTTGGAGGCCTTCACGAACTCCAAGGCGGCCGCGTTCACGTGGCGGCGCTTTTCGCGCATGCTGCCGGAGTTATCGATCACCAGCCCGATAGACACCGGAACGTCTTCTTGGGCGAAATAGGTCAGGCTCTGCTGCCGATCGTCCTCCATGACGGAGAACGCACTCTGGGCGAGGTCGGTGACGAAGCGGTCCTGGCGGTCCACGACCGTCACGTGCAGCACGACGCGTTGGGTCTCGACACAGAATGCGATGCCGGGAGGGCAGCCGTCCGTCTGGCTGCGGGCCGCGGGCACGGACAGCACCATCGCCGCCAGCCAAGCGGTCGCGGCCAGGGCTGCGGGTAGAACCGGCCACCGTCCGACAGCGCTGTTGAGCCTAGCGAGTCGGCGCATAGTACCCGTTGCGGTAGTACGGCCGTAGCTCCGGCATGCCACGAATCTTCTTGATTTCGACCTTCACCCGACGCCACTTCCCATCTTTCTGCGTATTCTCTGGGATGTATCCCAGCACGTATTGGTTTCGCAGCTCGATCCCGATCTTCTCGGCGATATCGGGCAGTTCGTTCACGTTCTGCACGGCGAACTGCCGGCCGCCAGTGGACTCGGCGATTTCAGTCAGCAGCCCCGGACCGGCGGCCTCCTCCGGCGTGCGCCCCCGCGAAGCATACGGCTCGTAGATGCCGATGGCGTAGATCTGCACGTCGGACTCGCGCACGGTTCGCTTGATCTCCCGCGGTGTGTAGCGGCTGGAGTTGTCGCCGCCGTCGGATATGACCAGCAGGGCCTTCTGGGAGTTCTTGGCCTCTTTCATTTGGCTCAGTGCGAGGTAGATCGCGTCCAAGAGGGCCGTGCGCCCCTTCGAGCGCACGAAGGTGAGCCGGCTCTGGATCTCTTCGAGGCTGCGAGTGAAGCCTGTCACCATCTCGGGACGGTTGTTGAACTGGACCAAGAAGAACTCGTCTTCGGGATTGACGGTCTTGAAGAATTGCGCCACTGCCTCGCGCGACTTGGTCATCTTGTAGCCCATGCTGCCGGAGGCATCGAAGACGACTGCCAGGGACAGCGGCGCCTCTTCGGCACCGAACTGCTCGATGACTTGCGGCTTGCTGTCCTCCTTGAGCACAAAGTGCTCCTTGTCGAGGCCGGTGACCATGCGCCCGATCGGGTCCGTCACTGTCACATTGATCAATGCCATCTCGACATCGACCTTGATGATTTCGCGGCGGCTGAACTCCAAGTTCAGGTCGTCGCGGGCCGGATTCGTTCGCAGCGCGGGATCGGCGTCACCCGTCAGCGCGACAGGGCTCGACAGTACGGCGGCCGCGATCAGCAACAGCCCCAAGCCGCCAACAGCCCCCCTCGCTCCCGCTCGTCGCATCAACTGGCTCCCGCCATCTCCGCCTACAGCGCCAAGACCGCCACATGGCGGCCTAGCGCGCGATTATCACAATAGCACCACGGCCCCCATTTGTCTCTCCGCACTTCCGCGCTCGGCCAACTTTCCGCGCCGGGAATGACCCTTGCACGGGGGCAAGAGGACCGCAGGGCCGTGGTACGCTAGAGCTTGCCTCGAGCTGCGCCGGAGGCGGGACGGTAGTGGCCCGTCCGAAGTACATCTTCATCACGGGCGGCGTCGTATCTTCTCTTGGCAAGGGCATCACCTCCGCCTCGATCGCAAATTTGCTCGAGTGCCGGGGCCTCAAAGTCACTCTCCAGAAGCTCGATCCCTATCTCAACATCGATCCCGGCACGATGAGCCCGTTCCAGCACGGGGAGGTGTTCGTGACCGATGACGGCGCCGAAACCGACCTGGACCTCGGCCACTACGAGCGCTTCACTCACGCCGTCTTGACGCGGGCCAACAACGCCACCAGCGGCAGCATCTACGAGCGGATACTGGCCAAGGAGCGTCGTGGCGACTACCTCGGCAAGACCGTGCAGGTCATACCGCACGTGACCGGAGCGATCCGCGAGCAGATCGAGAGGGTCTCCACCAAGGACATCGACGTGGTCCTGACGGAAATCGGCGGCACCGTGGGCGATATCGAATCGCTGCCGTTTGTTGAGGCCATCCGGCAAGTCCGCCAGCTGGTCGGTCGGCGCGGGTGCGTCTTCGTGCATGTCACGTTGGTGCCGTACATTGCCGCCGCCGGAGAGCTCAAGACCAAGCCCACGCAGCACAGCGTCAAGGAGCTGCGGGCGCTGGGCATCCAGCCCGACATCCTCATCTGCCGTACCGAGACCGGCTTCTCAGCCGAGATCCGCGAGAAGATCGCCCTGTTCTGCGACGTCGACAGCGAAGCTGTAATCGCCGCTCGGGACGTCGACACGGTTTACCAAGTTCCCGTCGAGTTCGCTGCCCAGAAGGTGGACGATATCGTGCTGGACCGCCTGCGCATCCAAGCCGGGCCGCGCAATCTCGAGCCTTGGAAGCAAATGGTCCACAACTTGCGCAACCCGCGGGACACGGTGGAGATCGGGGTAGTTGGCAAGTATGTCGACTACGAGGACTCGTACAAGAGCCTCAAGGAGGCGCTGCTGCACGGC
>JAJDZN010000181.1 GCA_022824585.1 Bryobacterales bacterium
CTCACAACGGTTCCCGCTCAGAGACAGGACCCCGCCACGAGCAACCGTTCGAAACCTACCCGGCCCCAACCAGCGCAAGCATTGCTGCGCGTGAGCTCAGGCGACAAGACACGTAGTCAAAAAAGGGCCTGAGTAGTTACCAGGGCCTCTTCAGCGAAGAGCTTTTCGATCTGACATTGCGGCGACGCTTTGCCGCCCCGGCCGCAGCAGCCCTTGCTTGGTCCTCTGGAACGTTTGCCAGTAACCGCGCTTCAGACGATGCGCGCGAATCACGCCTGTCTCTCCTGCGTCCTAATAGCTTCGGCCGCGGTCGCTTTGGCCTCCGGAGCCTGCGCTAACAGCAGTGCCTCACGCATTGCTGTGCTCATCGCACAGATCGTTGGTCTTGGTATTGCCTGCTTCCGCATCGATTCGCACTCTTGTCCCAGAACTCGTCGATATTCGGAGGGAAACCTCCTTGTACGCCCAGCACGAGGCGCTCTTTGAACGGTTCCTGGCCATCCGGAACGTCGAGCAGAAGGCGGGACCCATTTCAGTGGCGAGGCCGCAGGAATATCGCAGACGACAAGCCGGGTACACGCTCCCACCCGGGACCCCCGAACTGGGCACTGGTGCCGGTGGAATGCGACGGAGAGGGGCGTGAAACACTCCTGAAGCCCACCGCCTGTGCCGGTCCTGTAGCGCCCGTCGGCCGGAATGGCGATGGTGCAGCGCTCAGCGCGACCACTCGTAGCCGCGCTGTCGGTCCCTGCTCCGCGGGCCCCTGCGGATGATCTCGTAGTCCCTGTCTAGGACGGCGTTGAGCACTGCTGCAACGCCGGCCGGCCAGATATCGTTGCGCGGCGCTTTGTCCCGCTTGGGGTCGTAAGGGCAGACATGCTCGACCAAGTAGGGGCACTCTTCGGGCAGTTGCGCGTCCGCGGCGCGGAGGAATGGCTTTGGACTTCGGCCCTCTGCCGCTTGCGCCGCATACCCGGCAAGGCGCTCGACCGCTTCGCGGCGCCCAATCTTCCAAGCCATCGCCAAGATCTCGTCGTATTCCCCCTGCAAGCTGTGGCTGGCATCGATCGCGTCCGCCATCGCTCCCCGAAATGCACGGATCTCCGTCTCCCAGTCCTCCAGATTCGCGGGCGTCGCAGTCTTGCAGTGCTCGATCACCAGCATGTGTTCCAGTGCCTGCGCGCAGTTCGACACCCAAGGCTTCCGCTCTGCACGCCCCACAGCTTCGATCTCCTCGATCACATTGTCCCAGTCGATCGCCTGCAGGTCCTGCCGACGCAGCGCCTCGGCCTGTTGCTTCGCCCAAGCGTAGCCGTCCCGCCGGTAAAGGTCGGACGGCACCGCGTCCGGCCTCGGCAGCTCTGAAGTCAGCGAAGCCATGCTTGCCCCCTGCATTGTAGCCCACTGGGCGCCCGTCTCGGCGATCCGTCGGCGAATTGGCGGCGGGATAAGATCAGCGCGCAATGCCTCAATGTTTCCAGCCCCAGACAGATCTCAAATCTGTCCCTTTCAGTCCCGGGTACGGAGGTTCCGGCGATGAGTGCGGGATCTGACGTGAGTCAGGCACCGTGCTCGTAGGGCCCTTGTTGAATTTCACAGAAAATGTTGTGGTGCGTCAGGTATTGAAACAAGAATCCAGCTATAGGGCCGTCGAAATGGGGCAAAGCCCTTTAGCCTCAAGAGGTTATCGGCCAATTGGCCTATATGAAGTTCCGCTTAGTGGGTCGGAGTGCTGGGATCATACGACCTTCCTCTCGGCTTCACCTTGACAGCGGCGCAGCAGATGTTCCTGACGCAGTTCGAGCAGCCCCTGGCACTGTTCGGGCCCGATCCGCCGAGCACCCTGCTGTGGTTCTCCCGGCTTCAAGTCCATAACCGGCTGCTCCAGATCGGGGGATTCTCTCCGTCGCTGTCCCTCATTCGCGAGGGACAGGAGAGCGAACCTGACGATCTATTCGTACGAGCGCTGCCGCGCGGAGGGCGGATTCGTGTGGGTGTTCTGAACTGGGAGGCGTTCGACGTTGCGGACAGACACCCAGTGTTTGGCGTCTAGTGCCGAACAGCCAGCCAGAGACAATGCTCTCGTGCGCCGCCGACAACATATGGCGTGCCCCGGCACCTTCAGGATGAGTTCCCTGTCTAAGGGGAAGATCAGTCGAGTCGCCCGGGGCATGTCACCCCCCCTTGCGGTCGCAGAACTGTGCTGGAGGGTCTCCTCTCACATCCCTTCTCTCGATTAGTCGCTCCGTGTCAGAGACTCCAGCGCTCGAACGAGTCGCTCTGTCGCTCTCTTTACGCCTTGACGTCTCGACACGCCATGCATCGTCCTGGCGGGTCGCCTTACGCTTGCGATCGAGGGCGGCGGGCGTTGCGGCACTGCTCGACGGCCGCCATGACGCGGCGCTGCAGGACGGCGAGGGAGCCCGCCCGCCCGCAATCTTCGAGAGTCTGGGGTCTTCTGAGAAAGAATTTGCAATCAACAGGTTAAGTCTTCCGTCAAGCTCCGGTGGTCTTGTGCGGAGTCCTTGATTCCCGACCCAGCCGCAACCGGGCCGAAAGCGTCCTGGCGTTGCGACTGTTCCGCACCTACGGGCCTGTTCGCCGGACGGCAATGTTCCGTAGGAGGAAAGTTGCAGACCAGGGCGAACAGGCCCTTGACCGCGGCACCGTGTCCGATGCCCGGGCCTTGCGGTCGAGCATCGAGCCAGGCTCCGGTCGCCGCTAGACTCACCGTGGCCTCAGAAGCGGCGCCAACCACTGTGACTCCCGCGGGATTCGTCAAGAGGGGATCGACCCTCATGTGACCTGCGTATCGGGTCGGTCGCCGGCTGTTGGCAGCGGGCAAGGGCAACGCTGCCGAACTCCCGCAGCGCCGGCGACAGCGCTGCGCGCGCAACCCTATCCATTCGTGCGCCGCTCCGCGGTCGGCCGCACCGTGTTCAGGCGCCCGGACCAAGCAAACGGGCGGATCCGGTTTCGGACCCGCCCGCCGCAGGCAATAGCCGGAGCCGGAACGCTAGGGCTTCAGCTCCGCTCCGAACGAGGCGGAGTAATCATCGACCGTGGTTCCCGTATCCGTGATCCTCCAGGTTCCGAGCACGCCGGCCGGCTCGTCCCTGAAGTCCGGGTCCATAACGAACACTCCGGCCATCGCGGCCGTAATAGCAGCAGGTGCGGTTGTGTCCTGCGAGCTGTCTCGGTACCGGACCCTCATGACCGGGGTGCCGCCAAGGACCCCCGCACTAGCCGTAAGCCCGGTGAAGAAGATCGACTTGACGTCCTTGGTGCCGTACTTGAAGTAGGCGCTCGTGCCTCTGACGCCCTTCAGGTCCGTGATGGTGGTCCGTACCGATGGAGCAGTGTCGGCCCCCCAATTGACCTGCAGGATAAACTGGCCCGCATACAGGTCCCCGGTGCTCTCGTTCACCGCCAGGGTCCTTCCGTCGTACGTGGCGGCGAATGTCAGCCCGCTCACGTTGTCCGCCACCGCTGGAGCGAGAGGACTGTACGCGAAGGAACCGTGGGCCGGTGTGGAATCGTCATCGGTATCGGTTCCGTCCACGTTGCCCTGCGCATTGTCAGGCGCGATCTGGGACCATACCCCGAAGCGCGTGTACCTGTTGTGCCCGAAGTCGTACTTGAAGTCCCATCTCTTCTCGGAGTAGACCTGGCGGGCCTCCTCTGTGTCCAACTCAGTTGAACTGGCAGCAAACAAGCCTTCTTCGGCCAACGCTCGCTCGAGCGCGGAGGCACTCCCGAGTGCGCTAACAGCTCTGCTGATCTCGGCGCTTGCGGCACCCCTAGTGGCACCAGTAAGCGTTACGCCGGATATGTCTAGGACGGTATCCAGAATGGTTCCCGCGTCACTCAACCTTGTTGATAAATTGGCATCAGTCAAGCCGGTCCGCAGCCTAGAGATTTGGGTTCGCGCTTCGCTCACGAACGTGCTGCCGGCCCTTGCGGTACGCGACCTGCGATATAGGTCCGTAAGCTCCAGGCCGGTGAAGTCCCTGTTGAATTCCTCGTCGCTGATGATCCCTGTGTCGGTAGCGATCTCGAGAACTGGCCTAGTAAGGCTGAAAGTGCTCTCTTCCGTGTCCGGCGTAATCGGCCCGCTGTCGCCGGTGCCGGCGGTACCGTTCGTGATGTAGTGGATCGAGCCGGTCGTGGCGCCGCCTCCCCTGTCGGCTTCCCTCGGCAGCGTCGGCTTGGACACGGTGCCGCTTCTCGTCGCTCCGAAGGCACCCTCTAGCATGAAAGCCTCCCACACGCCGAGCGCTTCGCCGGCATCCTCGACAAGCTGGACCCGGAATTTCGCCGAAGCCCTAGTAGCATTCGGAAGGCTGGTGTCCGCGAAGATGGCCGTCGCTATCGCATCGGCTGCAGTGCTTGTCTCCTGGTAGAAGCCATCCTCGCCGGAAGTTGTTGACAGCGCGGCGTCAGGAAGCACGAGGGACCGCACGTCCTCGTTGCCGAATCCGTCGTCATACACCCACGTCCGGCCGCTCTCGTCCTTCAGTTCCGTGATCGTGCCCTTGACGTTCTTCCTCGTGAAGCTCGCGACAAGCTCGATCTTCCCCGCGTAGAGCGTCGCGCCCTCCCTGTTGCCTCCTTGGACTTCATCGTTAGTGGTCGGGACCGCAGACACTGCCACAGTGCTGCCGCGGAACGTGGCCTCGCCCCGGTCGGGGATGTCCCTGGCCGACGGAGCGTCACTCGGCGTGTACGCGAACACGCCCTTGGTCCACCCTCCTCGCGCAGCATCCGACGGTGTCGGTGTGGTGGTATCGTTCTCATTCTTGACGACATAGGCACCAAAACGAGTGGAGTCAGTCGAGCCGAAGCGGATTCTAGACATCAGGCCATTGAAGAAGTCCGCTGCGTCGACGTCCACGTCGTCGCCGCCGCCCACCGCGCCATCAGCGCCCTTTTTGATAACGTCTATCCGGTCTTCGTACTCGCGCCCGAACCTGCCGACATCGGAGAGCACCGCAATGGTGTCCTCCAGTGCCTCGATGACATCGTCCACTTCGTTCGCATCGAGCCTCAGGCCGCTCCACGGGTTGCTGCCCAATATGCCTGCCATTGCACCTGAAGAAAAATCAGTAAGTCCGAATATCTTCCCCACGGCCATCTCGGCTTGCCGCCAGAGTCCGGGAGCTGACTCGCTCCCTACGTCAGCAATGTGATCGTCCGGGTCCCGGGCATCTCGGACATACAGCTCCTTGTTGAGCCGGATGATGTCGACAATCTCCTGCAGCTTGGCCTTGGCGGCCTCCACATAGGTGCGTTCCCGCGTGACAAGGCTTTCCTGCATGAGGTCGTACACCGGGAACTCAACATGGTCGGCACCGGCAGGGGCAGTACCGGTTCGTTGCGGAACGATCTTCGTGCCTCGTTCGTCCGCGTTCGAGGGTTGCTCGCCCCGTGTCGAAAGCCGGATACCGTAGGTGTTGGTGTCGTCGTCCGTTAGGTCGTCGTCGAACCGGCCATCTGTGAATGTGTTGACCTCGTCCGTCTGGGTCGGCCCCGCGACCCCTCCGGTGTCGATGCTGCCCGGGTCCCTCACGGTCGCCGCCGACCAAGTGCCGTCCGAAGCCTGCGTCAGGCGGTACCGGCTCCCGCCGACCGTGATCTGGCTTCCGCTCGAAACCGGATTGTTGTTGTACGTGAACGTGCCGCTTGCCGTTCGCCTCAGACTGACGGTCTGGCCGCCGGGAAGGCTCACGGTCTGGTCGCCTGATGCCGGCGGCGGCTGCGTACCTGGCGTCGCGAGCCAGGTGCCGTCGCTTAGCTCCAGCAGCTCGTACGTCCTTCCGTCCCGGGTGATGACGGAGCCGTCGCGGACCGCATCGCCGTTGTACGTGAGCGTGCCGTCCTCTTCCTGGAACAGGATGATGAGCCCGCCTGCGCCCTCCACGGGAATCGTGCTGCGCAAGTACTCCGCGCTCCATTCCCCGTCTTCCAGCAGCAGCCTGTAGCGATTGTTGCCCACCCTGCGGACATCGCCGTTACGCACCGCTTGCCCGTCCTCGCTCCAGCCTCCGTCCGAGCCGCGCTGCAGCGTCAGGGTCACGGCGGAAGTGCCCAGCGTGACCATCTGGAGAACCGGCGCCTGGGACTCTGCCGCCCACTGGCCGTTCTGGAAGGTCAGCAGGAAACTCTCCCCGCCGACCTCGACGGTCGTCCCGCTGGCGAAGGGCTGCCCGTTCCGCAGGTAGTTCCCGTCCTCGCCGAGCTGCAGCACGACTGTCTGCCCGGAAGATCCCAGGGACACCACCACAGGCGCAGGCGGCTCGAACGTCGCACTCCATGCGCCCTCCTGCATCACTAGCCGGTAGGTCGCCCCCGTCGAGGACCGGACGATCGAGCCAGACACGACGGGCTGCCCGTCGACTTGGTAGCTGCCCCCTTCCGTGCGCGTGACGAGCACTACCTGCCCGCTCCTGCCGAGGCCGACCGGGACGGGCTCGGGAGGAAGGAAGGCCGACGTCCAGCGGTCGTCCGCGAACGTGAGCGTGTACTGGTTGCCGTTCGCGGCCGTCACGATGCCGCCGCTCGAGAACACCATGTCGTTCCCCTCGTAAAGGCCGTCCTCGCGGCGCGTGATCAGTAGCGCCTCGCCACTCCTCCCCAGCGGCACGGCCCAAGGATTCGGGGCCTGGTAGGCTGCGGTCCAAGTGCCGCTCTCGAGCGTCAAGCGGTAAGTGTTGCCGGCGGCCTCGACCTCGGCCCCCGACGCGAAGGCCTCGCCATTCCTGGTAAATCCCCCAGCCTCCGTGGTCTGCAGGGTGAGCTTCTCACCCGAACTCCCCAAGTCGATCTCCACGTTCTGCGGCACGAACGGGGGCGGTGGCGGCGGGGCCGGGGGGGGCGGCGGGGCCGAGGCAGTTTCGCCGCCTCCGCAGCCCACAAGCGCCAGAGCAACTAGCGCCACCAAAACGGTAAACGAAAGTGAGGATCCCTGCTTGGTTGACATCATCGGTAGCTTCTCCTTGCTGCCCACAGTCTAGCACGGCTTCCCGTCGTTCGGGCAGCCTGTGCGTTGCTGCCCAATCTAGCACGGCTTCCCGTCATTCGGGCAGCCTGTCCCACGACGACGGAGCTGAAGACCGACTGGAACATTTCTTGTGCTTAATGATACTACTACACCAGAAACGGTGTGAAACGGTTTTTTCGGTCCGGGTGCATCTTTTTTGGGTTTCCGACAAGTTTCGAGGGTCGATTCATGCGCGCGCGAGGCCGCTTGGCAGTCACCTCCAGGATCCGTTCAATGGACTGGATGGCGAGAATGAGCTGACGGCTCATGGTGCCGGGCTGTTTCTGGCAGGTCAACTTGTTGCTCGCTTTGCCCGCAACACACTGGGCGGCGTGTCTGTAGTCGAGGCGCGCGGACGACTCACCCCGTGGCCGTCCCGGGGGCGCGCGGAGGCTGCTCTCCCCATCGGGCCTTGTTCGACGGCCCGCTCCGGCGTGGCGCGCCTCACGCGGTCTGCTGCGCCAACAGAACGACGAGCCCTGCCCGCTCGACCGGTCGATTGCCTCCAATTCTGCCGGCCGGGAGACGGTCGAGCAAGGGGATTCCAATGAGCTGGAACGGCGGCCGGAACCGCGCGCCGCACAGCCCCGGCGGCCCAACTGCCCCCCACCCGTTGAACATGGAGGTCAGGATCAGCCAAGTCAAGCCGTGCCATCTCAGGAACGCCTTGCCCAAGTTCAATCTGGGGGGCATAGCGGCACCTGAGCCTCACGACTGAGCCCCGTCTGCGCAACGGCGTTAACAAAGCGATCGAGGCGATGTCAGCGGCCGCTGACAGGCATCCGGACTTGCGGTCGGAAGGCTCGTTCCAGCGCTTCATGGGGACATGCTACCGGCAGCTGGGCCAGTTCGAGGCGGCGACCGAGCATTTCCGGCAAGCGCTGCAGATCGACCCGCGCGACGACGTGGCGCTGGACCATCTCGCGTTCGATCACTTTCGCGGAAATCTGTACGCGCAGGCGCTCGAGCTGTACGAAGACCTGGTCAAGATCAAGCCCGGGAGCGCTCAAGTCAACGCGAACCGCGCTGCCGTGCTGGCTTTGCTGGGACGGTACGAGGAGGCGATTGCGGGTTTCGACCGGGCGGTGTCGCTGGACCCGGGCCTGGAGTCCGCGAGCGCGGGCCTGGAGCAGGCGCGGAGGGATGCGCTGAGGAGCAATCGATAGGGCGTCGCGCTTCGGAGTTGTCGCGGATCAAGATTTGTGCCGTCGCCCGACACGTCGAGTCGTCGATCATTCCCTTGTGCGGAGACCTACTCCCATACACAAGGAACCCACAGAGTCAGGGCCCGAGCCTAGAGTGCGGTGATGCGGGAAACAACCCAAAGCGGGGAAGAGCCCTGAGAGCGGGCAGAGATTCGTGCTCCAACCAACATGCCTTGGTTGAAGCCACGCAGGTCTTTCTCAGACACGAGGGTCGTGTAGCTCTTGTTCGGGCGACTGTCGTTTTGAACCATGGTGACTTGCCGATACTGCGCATTCGTATCGAGACCGAGCAGGGTCTTGCCGAAGTCCGAAAGATCATCAATAGCCCTTGTCCGCTTCGTGCTTGTGTATACGTCTCGTATCACGGCTACCACCTCCAGAGGTGGACCCGCTGAAGGAGCAACACTCTCGATAGCGACGGCGGGCAAGGCACTTGGACGCTCCGGCAAACTGCTCGCGCGGGCAGTGTGCGCAAGCGAGTCCGGCACTCCAACGGACCCGTCGCCCCCGCCAACCCCTCTCAGGTCTCGGTATTCGGGGCACCGGTGTAGTGGCCATGGCCAACCGAGGGCGTCGAATAATACCGTACTTCCGCAACTGCATTGAAGAATATGGATCCTTTGGTCGCAATACCAGCAGGATATTGGGGAAACTCTGGACTGACAGAAGAGGCCATGTGAGGGTACTGGCATCCGAACGGCTCCTAGCGATAACGTGCAGACTGCGGCGAGGATGAACGCCTGATCCGATTCGATGTGAACGACCGGCCCGAAGGAAAGTGAACGCCTCGGAGCGGAGCGAGGTTGACAGACCCAAGATGCGCCACCCGTGGCACCTCCGTCAAATGGCCCGGCTCGTTCAAGCAGGTCAGTCCACCGTCGCCCCGTCCTTCCATTCTTGCCTGCTGAGGGCTTGGCCGGGAGTGCTCCACTGGGCACGTGCCGTTCCGTGTTAGAGGCTCCAGTGCCTGCCAACCGAAGCTCGCCAGCAACGGACACGGCAAGCGGGCACAGGGTCTGGCTGGGTTTCGGCACGTGCCTGGTCAAGGCCGGTGCGCCATGACGCTCGGCCCGGTACTGCGAGCAGGCTGCCAGCACGGCCCTTCGCTGGCAGCAGCGCTTCCTGCAACGGGCGGGCCAATTGAGGGGCAGCGTAGGCGAAAGCAACCAAGAACGCGGATCCCCGGTAAAGCCGGCCAGGCTTGCGCGAAGGCCATTTCGGAACCGGTATCCGGCACACCTATTCAGGACTGGCGAGTGCCCGAACGGCCTTCCGGGGCGGGCCCTCGAGGAAGATGTCCGTGTTCAGTTCCGCAACGCTCGGCTGGCAGGACTGCTCGGCCCGTTCCACGGCCCTCGGTCGAACCGGTTCGCTGGCGGGTGCGCGGCATCGGCTTGCCTTGTCTCATGTATCGCTCCGGCCGGCCGCCAACATGCTGAAGGTCGAGTTGATGGGGGAGAAGGGCTTATCCGGGGGAAGGCCGATATCGACCTCGGCCCCGAGGGCGCCCGATACACCCTCGAGATCCCGATCTCGAACCAGCGGGACAGGAAGAAGCGGAGGCTCTGGCGGTCCGGACGCGCTACGGATGCCGGGGTTGCGATGGCGTCCGACGCCTGCGGGCCGCTCGTCTGGAGCACGGTGAGCGGCGACAGGAACATGTTCGGTGATGCCAAGGCAAGCGCGACTTTAGCTGAGGCGCCAAGGCCGCGCAAGTTAGGGAGACGCACCGCTACTTGCGCGCGCTTGACCCGTTTGCCGGTGCTAGGCTAAGGCCATGGTCGTCGCCTTCAAGCGACAGCTGCTGAGGGAGGACAGAGACGCACATGAACCCCTGCACGAAGAACAGCCCCGCACTCTCTTGGCGGGATGGTGGTGACGGCTGGGTAACCGAGGACGGAAACGGCGACTGGTGAGCTGTGGTCCGCCGTACCGCTGGCTGGTTCTCGCCGGTCCGCTGGTGTTTCTAGGCACCGCAATCTAGGCCGGATACTGTCACGCCAGCATTTCGGCCAAGCGCGCGACGCTGGACTTCATGGTCTCGCAGGAGGCCAACGGCCCTCTCACTGCTGCACGGAGGGTCTTCGGCCAGCCCGGAAGCAAGGGCTTTCAACACCTCAAGGCCCTTCTGGATGCCGCAGGCGGGGGCTCTGCCAGCGACGAACAGTGGAGCGAGTACGCGAGCATCAACATGTACCTGAACCACTGCGAGCTCGTCGCTGTGGCCATCGATTCCGGGGCACTGGACGAGGAGATGTACAAGAAAGCCAACCAATCCCTGTACGTGCAGGCGTGGGATCGCTCCAAAGAGTACATCCAGCACGCCCGAGCAGCGAAGTCTCAGCCAACCATGTTCGAGCGCTTCGAGATTCTGGCCAAGAGGTGGACGGGCTAGCGTGGCATCCCGAATAGCGGAGGCTACAGGGCCTTTCTCGCGACCTGCCATCGCAGGCACCCGCTCTCGCCGTTGATCGCAAGGCGGAACTCGCCCGCGCTGATTCGTTGCACGGCCGGGGTCGCCGGAAGCCCCTTCGCGTTCCGACCGGCACGGACGCAGGTACCGCCGTGCCTGAGTTGAAGCCGCACCATACGGGGGGCGTCCGGCGATTCCCGACTAGGGGGACGACCTCAAGACTGACGCCTCTCGGCCGTCCTGTACCGGCACGGATTCAACCCCGACACGGGCATCGCCGGGCGGCGACTTCGGACGCCAATCGCTGTTCATTGCTGTTCCGTTCCACAGAATCGCGCAGGCGTACCGAATCGGCGGCCTCACAGCACTGCAGCCTAGCTGGCAGCCAGTCGAAACCGTGATCAGCAGGCGAGTCCGACACGGCAGCCTCCTATTCGGCGATCGCCAGACGCTGAGCGATGCGGCCTCTCGTAGAGGAGTCGCACGATTCCATCGGCGCCGGTTGCGCGATGCCTTCGCGGCGGCGCTGCTGACCGCCGGGGTGGCGATCGAGAACGCGAGCGCCCTGCTGGCGCACAGCTCGACTCAGAGCGCGGAGTGCTACACCGCTCCGCGAGGCGGCTTTCCGGGACGCGGCCGAGGCGCTGGTGCGGCAGGGCCGCTACAGGGAAGCGCTCGAGGCGTACGGCAGCGCGCTGGAGATCGATCCCGAGCTGGCGGAGGCGCACGTCGGCGGGGGCAACGCGCTCTTCAACTCAGGCCCGGCCTCAGCCCGAACCCTGTCGGTGGACGAGTGGGCCGCTGGCGACAACAGCTGGACCATCGCCCCCGAATGCTTCAGCGGAAGAGTTTCTGTCCGCCCCAAAATGCGGAAGCTGCCACGGTCGATACCCCGCGGGCGACGACCGTCCGGCACGCAGCGGACAATGCCTCCTCCGCGAAGGGAACAGTCGAGAGCCCCGTCTTCGGTACGGGAATCGTCGATGTGCTCGTGCTCGGCGTATCCCTCCCAAGGCATCCGAAACTGGCGCTACAGGCTTGCGTCCGTAGACATGGGACATGCCGGCCCAGCTCTGCAGGTCACGGAACATCCTGCTCGGCGAGAAGCAAGATGGGATTCAACAGGCGGATCGACCGCGACTTCCTCCGGCTATGTCCCGCAACAACCAGCGATTGGCATCACGCTTGCCTGACCCCGCCGTAGGCCGCCTTCCTCCCTCGCCCCCTGTTTCCGCCTGTCGAAGTATCGAACCCCGAGGGGCACATCCCAGCCAGCGTGGCAACTGCCCAAAACCCCCTTCCAGCTCTTCACGGCATGCTTCTGCCGCGGTGACAGGAACCGGTCGCGGCGCTCGAAGCGGCTGTGCGGGGTGTGCGGCTGTTGCGCGTCCCACGGGAGCACTAGTCGATTCCTGGGACATCCGTCACCGAATCGCTCCGGGCGGCGTCTAACCAAGTAACCCGTGCTGTGGACACCCGGTCTGTCGTCGAGGGAAACCGGTTCGCGCCAGCCAGGCCCCGCTCGGGAAAATCAGTATCAGACTCCATGCCGAAGCCTCCACGGGACCGGTCGTTCCGGTCGCTGGAGGCCCCAGTGGACGATATACTGATAGTGTCAGCATCCAGTCAGGTTTCAGGCGCTCCAACCGGCGAGAGATCCGGTATTGCGAATCCCGGGACCGCTTCAGAAGGAGAAGAAATCATGCAGTTCAAGCGAGGGGACCGGACTTGTCCGGCACCGGACTGGGGCGAGCGGCCGTAGCGTCGCCACGCCACTAGCACCCGAGGCTAGACCGTCCATGTCACAAGCCCAATCCCTACCCCCGGCGACACACCGCGTGCCTGCCGGTCGGCCAGCGCCGAAGGGCACGACTTCCCGGTCGCTGCCACCAAGCCCCTGGCAGACCGGCAAGTTCCTGACAGGCCTCATCGTCGCAGCCTTGCTGCTCGGAATACCGGGCCGGTCGGCCGAAGCGGACACGAAGGGGCCAACGGACGAGCAGGTCGCGGCGGCGGTCGCCGCGACGGAGCGGCTGCTGGGCATGCGCCGCAGCGTCGAAGCACTGGCGATCATCAAGCCCGTGGCGGAAGCTCGTCCCGACTCCAACCAGGCGACTTTCTCGATGGGCCTAGCGGCCCTTGCCGCCGCAGACGCCGCGGTACAGGGGGGGGCCAAGCCGAACAAGCCTCCAGCCAAGGAGAACTTCGATCTGGCAGTTCGTTCGTTCCGGGGCATACTCGTCAAGGAGCCCAAAAACCTGCGGGTCCGACTCGAGCTGGCCCGCAGCCTGTTTTCGCGCGGTCTGTGCGTGGAGCCGCCTCGGAATCTCGTCAAGCACATGCTGGGCGATGACTGCTGGGCCGCAGAGCAGCATTTCGTGCGGGTACTGGGCGCGAACGTACCGCCGCAAGTGGTGATGAACGTCCGTCGCTTTATCCAGATTTGCCGCGCGCGCAAGCGAGCCTCGGGCAACCTGAGCCTAGCCCTTGCCCCCGATACCAACGTCAACACTTCGACCTCGGCCCAGACGGTCGACATTTTCGGCCTGCCGTTCCAGTTGAACGACGCAGCGCGCGCCAAGAGCGGCATCGGGGTGGTCGGCAGCCTCAACACCGAGTTCCAGAGACCGCTGCCCCATCTCAAATGGCTTCCAAGGGGAGCCACCAACCTGCGTGTCGGAGGCCTGGTTTTTCGCCGGGAATACTCGGGGGGCCAGTTCGACGATTACAACTACGGCATCTATGCCGGGCCTCGCATCCTCACCAACAAAGGCCATTACAGCCTACTGTTCCAGGCCGACCGGCGCGGCGTCAATGGCAGTCCCTACAGTCGGCAGTACGGCCTGCAACTCGAGGGAGTCCGCATGGTGCTGCCCCGCATCTGGGCGGGAGGCAGCGTGGAACTGTCCCGCCAGACGGCCCTCAGCCTTGGCGGCCCGGTCGGCAAGCCGGGCTTCAGCTGGAACACCCAAGCCTTCGTCAACTACACCATCCTCCCATCACTGACCATGCGATTCATGGGCGGGTCCGGCCGGGAAAATACGGACCGGCTATCGACGCGCCATCGCTCGAAGTGGGTCGGAGTCCTGGGATCATACGACCTTCCGCTCGGCTTCACCTTGACCGCGGCGCAGCAGATGTTCCTCACACAGTTCGAGCAGCCCCTAGCACTGTTCGGGCCCGAGCCACCGAGCACACGGCTGTGGTTCTCCCGGCTTCAAGTCCATAACCGGCTGCTCCAGATCGGGGGATTCTCTCCGTCGCTGTCCTTCATTCGCGAGAACAGGCGAGCGAACCTGACCATCTATTCGTACGAGCGTTACCGCGCGGAGGGCGGATTCGTGCGGGTGTTCTGAACCTCGACGCCTCACCCTCGTCCGTCAGGCCGCAGCAAGAGCGAGCGCTGTCGGGATGTCGCGTGATTAGGTCGCCATTCTGGCCGGAGCGCAGCCAGAGGCTCCCGGACGATTCCCGGGGCGACTGACTCGAGATTGCAACCACCGTCGCGGATCTTCATCATCCGCCGCCCGGGCATCACTGGAGGACGCTCGTGCCGCTCGACCCAGCGGCCATCTCGGACGACATGCTCCAGAGGCCTCGGGTGCGAGCTGTCGCCTCGCCCGCCCGGGCTGTCCCGCACGTTCCGCGGACGCTTCGGAATTGAAAGGGTCCGGTCACGCATGACCTGGCCCGCTCGCACCCCGTCCAACGCAGTGCTGCTCAGATCTCTGGATCCCGGGCGCTTCCCGAGTTCTCTCGCCCCGGATTCTTGGCCAAGCGGGGGGCTCTTCGGCACTCGATGACCGGCAGCCCCTGGAGCTAGCCCGCCGCTGGAAGCCCTCTATCGCGCGACACGGCCGCACGTCCGAGACAGTCCGCGCTCGGACGCGGAACCCCTTCGCGACCTCATTGCCGACCCAGCGAGCCCCGTTCGCATCCCACACGCGGAAGGTCTGGCACGCCACGCCTTCTTGCCGCTCCAAAGCGTGTCGATCGTTCTCTCGCGGTTCGTCCGCGCCAGCCACCCGATCAATCGGATCCCGCCTCGGGCACGCGTTCCGCGAACTCGCACGACCCGAAACTGGTGGAACGCAACCGCCTGGAGCATTGGGGTCGGCCAAGTGCTCCGTGCAATCCTCTTGTCGCAGGGGGCAAGCCAGCGTTTCCAAGGGACCAGATGCGGCGGTGTCGCTCGCCGTTCGTCGGTGCCGTGCTTGGACGCCAATGACCCGGAAGATCCAAGGAGGCTTGAGTCATCCGCCCAACGGGCTGGCGCCTCTCGGCCGATTCGAACCGGCCGCGTCCGGAATCGCGAGATCCCCAGCGTTGAACGAACGCGCCAGACCGGGCGGGAATCCGCGACGCCCGTGAGTCGTTTCAGCCTAGGTGAACGAAGTACGCGAACGACTGCGGGTGCAGCAAGCGGTTTGAAGGAGCCTCGGACCGCGTGGAGCGACCGGTCGAAGCGGGGGATCCTCTACGGGCCCTCCCCGCATGGTTCCCGCCTAAGGTTGGAGGTCCGCTCCGAGCGAGCCTTGGAATTTGATTTGTTCGCCGATTCTCCAGCGGCCAAGCGCTCCAAGGGGCCCTTCGTTGTGACTGTCACCTACGAATACGCCATCGAAATTCCCGGCGTTCGATACTCCCGCCTCCTGCTGCCCTTCCCTGTAGCCGATGTCAACACTGGCGTTGGAAGCGTCGAACGAACCGTTGGTGCCGACCGTGACTCCAGAGCTTCCAGAGGGTCCAGAGAAGAAGATCGTTCGGACGTCCTTGTCGTCATGCCGGAAGTAAGCCGAGGTGCCGGACACGCCTCGCAGGCCCGTGATGCTCGATGTCAGTGCACCGCCGTTGTCGGCGTCATTCCAGTTGACGGCCAGGCCGATCATGCCTCGATAGAGGTTTCCGTTGTCCTCGTCAACCGCCACTGTCGCGCCGCGAATGTCAAGCCCATTCCGGGCTCTAGTTCGAGGAAGCTGTCCGCCAGCGTGCCCGTATCGCTCGTGTCACCAGCGCTCGCAAGACTGTCTGTCGCGACATCAGGTGCCTTCTGAGACCAGACGCCAAACCGAGTCTACTAGGTGCGGTCCATTCGAATCGTGAAGTCGAGATTCTTGGTCACGAGGAGCGTGTCGATCTGCGCGTCGGTGTGGCTGAGGCGCGAGAAGACTCGGCCGGGACTCCTGCGCTGACGTGAATCCGTTCCTGCTGGAAAGTGCAGTATTGACGGCCTCGAGCGCACCCAACCAGCCGGGCGAATGCGGCTGAACAGGCACGCACCCCCGCCCCAGGCACCACTACGCCCCCAACTCGATCCCACGATTCCGCACCACCGAACTCCGGACATTGCAGGACTTGGCAACATCCCGTGGCGCCCTCCTATGCCTCCCGCCCGCCGAACCCGAACTTTGCTCTGGCCCGGTCGCGATTTGACCGTATATATATAGCGCCATCAAAGCCGCCATCGGCACCCCGGCCTTCAAACATCGAGGACCCATTCCCGCGACGCCCCGTAGCGGTCGCCCGTTTACCGCTCGATTCGCTCTCGCCCAAGTGACCTCCGACGGGGAGACGCCGCACGCAAGTGCTTTTGGTGCCAGTCTCCCGCGGCGCACGGTAGCCGTCACCGGCCACAGGGGTTGTATGGTGCGCAGCAACGGCGCTTGCGCAAATCTGGGTCCGCTGCGGCGGTGACAACTTCTAGCTCCACGGAACTCTCCTCGCTGGCCTCGCACTGGTCGCGGGACTGGTCGGCAAGCGTCTGATGTACAGGGAGCGGGTGGCTTGGGGATGAACTCAGACGATAGGGTCAGGCCGACCTTGTTGGGGTAGCTTGCCTTAACACTACTGATCGGTATTGTCGGTCTGCTCCTGTGGTTTCTCGGGGTCGACACCCAACGGGATCAAGTCCTTCGAGATCGCGAGCGATCCGCCGATCAGCGCCATCAGCGGTCCCTTGACAACCTCGTACGCGGCTTCCGCTGTCATGCCGCCCTTCCAGACCATTGCCCCGAATATCAGCAGCAACGTCACGTAGCCGGCTATCACGAGAGTCAGCACATTCTTTCGCCACGGGATTTTCATCTTTGCTTTCTCCTTGTTCTTTCTCCACCGACCCCAAAAACGCATTCCCTTTTCACGCGTCGCGCTCATCGCCCGATTCCCCCTTCCCTGAGCCGCGCCACGAACGCGGCCTGATCGATGCTTCCCATCGTGCAATCGCAGGCAGCGCAGCCCAGTTTCAGGTTGTCCAGATGGTCCGGCCCATCCTTCGACTTGTGGCCACGACGTGATCCACGGTCAGGTTGCGGAACGGGAAATGATGCGCGCAGCGTCCTTCCTGCTTGCTGTACAGAGTATACCGGGGCGTCTTCTAGGGCGGAAGCACTCCGTCCGTGCGTTGCGGGATGTCGGTTCGGACGATGGGGTGGAATTGGTCGAGAATATTCGTCTCGCGCATCATGCGCACTCGGACCAGTGGGGGTACTCGCGTACGACTAACCTGATCGAAAGCGTGTCGGCGGAGGTACGACTGCGCACTGCGACAACGCATGGATACCTGAGCGGCTCCTTTCTCGCTTACCCATCGAATCCTGGCGGACGGGTAGCTCCTCCGGCCACCCCGGAACTGCGTGCCTCAGCGTTGAAGTTGCCGCAGAAATACGGCCTCCTGCCCAGTAGCTTGCGATCCGAGTGCGCGAGTCATTCTGCAAGGGAGGCGGGTATTCCGACATCTTCCCGCATGGATTGCGATTTGATCGTGATGGAACACAGTGTCAGTGAATGGACGTCCGAAGTGCACCCTACGAAGCTGTCATCTTCTTCAGTTCACCCTTGATCTGATTGACAAATATGTCCTCATTCGATCGATCCAATGGAGTTAGTCGAAAGTGAGGATATGGACGCCTCTGTGGCCTGAAATACTTCCGGAGCTGCTGGTGCTCGGAGTTCGAGCAGAATCCACTCATCCGCACGTTTGAACCCATATCATCCATCAACCCAACGAACGCCCTTCCAGAACTTTTTTGCAGGGGACCTGCGTAGAATTTGCATTCCCAACCCCCAACTAAGCTCGCGGACCGAGGATCATCGGGTTGAGCCCTACATTTATCGGCGTCATCACCCCGCATGATGCACACGTCTAGTTCGTGCGTCATTCCGCTAGTGCCCCAGAATTCCACGCCTGCGTGTATTTCAAAGGGATTGCCGTTCAGGAGAAAGACCGCATATCCGTAGTTCCGCGAGGTTGAATGAATCTGTCCAGGTGCGCCTCGGAAGATGAATGGATTCGGTGCGCGCTGCACCCCTCTCAGCACGGGTGTTACCCCTAACTCACGGACTGCCCGGAGACAAAGGGTGAATACGTACGCTTCGTACACTTTCCCCTGAACAGTTCGCGCCAGTTGGTACTGCTGGACCCCGAGAGGATGGTCCAACATAGCGTCGATCGTGCGCTCTAGTTCTGCTGTCGTTGCCACGGCTACCGCTCTTCGAATCTAAGTAGCGCAGTAAGACGGTCGATATTTGCTTGCTGCTCGTCGAGAGACTCATTCTGGGGTGGCGATAGCGGAGCGGTTTCTTCAACAGCTTGTTCGTCCTTGGGCAGGACTTGCGTCTCGGTCTGGAGTTCAAACTCAACCCCTATGGAGAGTGGCTCTTCTTCTCCGGATGGTGATGTGGATTGGTCGAAGGACGCCCCAGCCCTCCGACTACCTTCGGGTTCCAATGCGGCTTTCCCAAATTCGCTCATGGCCGAAGTGGCGAGTAGCGGCTGTTCGACGAAATGTGCCCTAAGCGCCAGCAGGGCAATGTCGAGGGCCTCTTCGTCGCTGAATCGCACCGTCTTGCGGAATTCCCGTGGCCTCTCCGCTGTGCGGAGAGTCTCCGTTTCCACAACATCAGTGCCAGCATCGATTACGGCTTCAAGGCCAATTGCTAGATCGGGGTCGCGTTCTCTGACCTTCCTGAGCAGCAACTCTAAAGCGTGTCTTGGACTATATTCGTGAGAAGCCATTTTGAATCACCGCTCGTCGGACGGAGCAGACGTACCCGCTTCCTTCACGATATTAGACCATGTCTGCGGTGAGGCTCCGTGTCGGCTCGGGGAGCAGAAGTGTCTGCAGGAGACCTAGGGCGGCCTGTCTTGTCGTCCACCAATAAGAAGCTTTTCTATACATAGGCACGGTATTCGGTCCTTGCTGCGCTGCGGCATGAATGGCGTGTCATCGCTGGCGGCGTAGAACAGCAGGATATCCGCGCATCGCAGTTCGGAGCGGATTTTGTCGCCTGACGGCGCCGCAGGCGGGTGTTAGAAGTGGGGCAGAATGCTCAAGGCCGCGCCGCTGGGCGAAGAATCAGGTGGGCTTTCGAATCTCTCCTGACGTTTGCAGAATGGGCTGGCATTAGTGTGCCCTCTCCCGGAATAGGAATTTCCCAACTGCCGCCGAGAGGGGGTAGAGGTGATAGAGTGGGACTCTACAGCAACATATGAAACGACTGACGCTCTTCAGCTCTGCTTGGATGTTGTGGATTTTGCTTGTGGATGCTACATTTGCTGACCAATGTAAGCTTCCGGAGCGTACGCATCCCGCCTGCTACACGGAAATTGTCGAACTCAAACGCCGCAGCAAAGAAAACACCATCAGGGGACCCTACAGCGAAATTGACGACCGGAGCATGATCGCAATACGGTTCGAGGAAGCAAAGATGGCACTACCTTTGGAGAACAATTGTCGAGTCAAGATCCGGGTTGAGGCGTTTCAAACCAAAGGTGGCGACCGAGATCGCATTGCACACATCGACAACTACTTTTCCCAAAAGGATAGTGCCCTAGGCGATGCAGATACGGTTACGATCGCTTTCGAATTCAGCGACAGATCCTACGATGGCCAGAACAGCGTTCCCGATACGATCCTTGACCCCAACAGATTTGGTAACTGCTCAGGCCTTTTTTGACTATATGTGTTATCGCCTGAGATCACGCGCAGCGATGCTTGCGCTGGTTGGGGCCGGGTAGGTTTCGAACGGTTGCTCGTGGCGCGATCCTAGCGCTGAGCGGGAACCGTCCT
>JAJDZN010000246.1 GCA_022824585.1 Bryobacterales bacterium
CCGCCTTGCGCTGCTGCAAGCTCAGTGGACTCTACGAGGACTTCTGGGCCTACCGCACTATCCGCCCCTGATGCCTGCCCCGCTGCCTTGGGCCTTCAACCGCCCGGAACCCCTGCTATATCACTTTGAAGTCGTACACCCTCCCACAAGCAGTCCGGTATGATTGGCTTGTGGGGCGGGCAGACTCCTCGCTGCAGGAATTCCTAGCCTACGCCAGTGTCGAAAAGGGCCTGTCCGCGAACAGCATCGCCGCGTATCGCCGCGATCTGACCCGCCTCTCGGACCACTTGGCCGAGCGCGACGCACGCATCTCGGGGGCCAGCAACGCCGACCTGCGAGGTTTTCTCGACGCGCTCTACGAGGCCGGCCTGAGCGCTCGGTCGGTCGCTCGGTATGTCAGCAGCATTCGCAGCCTGTATCGCTATCTGGTAGACCAAGGCCAGATCGTCGAGGATCCCTCGGCCACCCTCGCCTCTCCGGGCAAGTGGAAGACGCTGCCGAAGTTCCTCACCTATGACGAGGTGGACCAGCTGCTCGCCGCGCCGCCGCCCGAGACTCCCTTGGGCAGCCGCGATCTGGCGATGCTGCAACTGCTGTACGCGACCGGGCTGCGGGTTTCGGAGCTGGTCGCGGTGCGGCTGTCCGACCTCGACTCCAAGACGGGGATAGTGCGCACGGTTGGCAAGGGCAACAAGACGCGCCTGATCCCGGTCGGCCGGACGGCCCTCGAGGCGATCGAGAGCTACGTCGAACAGCACCGGCGGGAAATCCTCAAGAACGCCTCCTCGGAATTCCTGTTTGTCACCTCCCTCGGCAGATCGATGTCGCGGCAGGCGTTTTGGAAGCTGCTGCGCAAGTACGGCCTTGTCGCCGGCATCGACAAGCGGATCACCCCCCACGTGCTGCGGCACAGCTTCGCCACACACCTGCTGGAGCGCGGGGCCGACCTGCGCAGCCTCCAGCTGATGCTGGGACACGCGGACATCTCCACGACGCAGATCTACACGCACGTGCTGCGGTCCCGGATGCGCAAGGTCTACGACAGCTACCACCCGCGCGGCTAGCCGGGCCGAAGTCCAGGCGGGCGGTGTCCCGCGTTGGCTCTCTGCTACGCTGCCAGCATGAATCTGGACGAGATGCTGTCGCGGGACGCGCGCGTGATGCGCTCGTCGCTGATCCGCCAGCTCACCGGCTTGGTCAACCAGCCGCACGTGATCTCGTTCGCCGCAGGCTCGCCCAACGCGCAGACCTTTCCGCACGAGAAATTGCGCCAGATCCTCCACGATCTGGTCGAGCTCGAGCGCGGCCATGTCTTCCAGTACTCCGTGACCCGCGGCAATGCGGAGCTTATCAAAGCGCTCTGCGAGCGTGACCGCTCGCTCAAGGGCATCGAGTCCACCCCGGCCGAGACCCTGCTGGCCAGCGGCTCCCAGCAGGGGCTGGATTTCATCGCTAGGGTGCTGCTCGACCCGGGCGACGCGGTCTTCGTGGAGACGCCGAGCTTTATCGGCGCGATGTCGTCCTTCGAGAACTTTCGGGCCGAGCTGTTCGCAGTCGAGTGCGACGAGGACGGCATGGACTTGGGCCACCTCGCGCGGCGCGTCGCCGAGGCGCGCTCCCAAGGCCGCCGGTGCAAGCTCATCTACGTGGTTCCGAACTTTCAGAATCCGGCCGGGACGGTGTGGTCGCAGGCCCGCAGGCGGGCACTTTGCGATTTTTCGCGCCAAGAAGGAATGGCGGTCGTGGAGGACGACGCCTACGGCGAGCTCTACTTCGACGGGGTCGATCCCCGGGCCCTGGCGCCGATCAAGTCTTGCGCCGACAGCGACCACGTGATCTACGTCTCGACGTTCTCCAAGATCCTCGCTCCCGGACTGCGCGTGGCGTGGATGCACGGCCCGGCCGAGATCATCCAGCGGATCGAGTACTGCAAGGAGACCGGCGACCTGTGCACACCGACGCTGAGCCAACGGCTGGTGCTGGAATTCCTCGAACGGGGCTGGATGCCGGCCCAGGCGGCCCTGGCTCGCGACTTCTACACGGCCAAGGCCCAGACGATGCAGACCGCCCTGCGAGAGCACTTTTCCGGCCTTGCGCGCTGGCGCGCGGCGCGGGGCGGCTTGTTCCAGTGGCTGGACCTCGCCGAGGGCATCGACGCTCTCGGCTTGCTCCACAACAGCCTCGAACAGGACCAAGTCGCCTTCATTCCCGGAGGGCCGTTCTTCGCCGAAGCGGGACGGTCCAACGCCCTGCGACTTTCTTTTTCGAACGTAAGAGACGAAAATATTGATATCGGCCTGTCCCGCCTGAGTCGGCGGATCCGGCAAGCGCTCGCCTAAAGCCGCAGCGTGCGGATCTCGGACGCGAGACACGCGTCCTGCCGGTCGCGAGCCTGACCCATGTCCGCATACCCGAGCGACCTCGCTGCACAGATCAGCCGCCGGATCGAGGGCGAGGTACGCTTCGACCGCTACTCGCGCGTGTTTTACTCCACCGACGCCTCGGTCTGGCAGATCGAGCCGATCGGAGCGGTCATCCCCAGACACCACGGAGACGTCAGGTCGCTACTCCAGCTCTGCTCGAAGCATCGAGTGCCTGTCCTGCCGCGCGGCGGGGCCACGAGCCTGTCGGGCCAGACCGTGGGCGAGGCCGTCCATATCGATTTCGCCAAGTACATGAACAGCATCCTCGAGACCAACCTCGAGGAAGGCTGGGTGCGTATCCAGCCGGGCGTCGTCCAAGACCAGCTGGGCAGGCACCTGAGGCCGCTGGGCTATCAGTTCGGCCCCAACACGTCGTCCGCGAGCCGCGGCACCATCGGCGGCATGATCGGCAACAACTCGGCCGGCTCGCATTCGATCCTGTACGGCAAGACGATCGATCACGTGCTGGAACTGCGCTGCGTGTTCGCCGACGGCTCCGAAGCGTGGCTGAAACCAGTCGCGAACAGCGATTTGGAAGCGCTCGGCAGGGGGGACGATTTCGTGGCCTCCCTGTATCGCAAGCTGCCCCAGATCGGAGCGCAGTACCGCAACGAGGTCTTGACCAGGTTTCCGCAGATCCTGCGGCGCGTCAGCGGCTACAACCTAGACGAACTCGTGCAAGATGGCAACACCTTCGGCGCAGGCTACTCCAGCCGCCCCGGCCCGCTCAACCTCAGCCGGGTCGTGGTCGGCTGCGAGGGAACCCTGGCCGTGGTCACCGAGGCCAAGCTGCGCATTGTCCGCTCGCCCGCCTGCAAGGGCATCCTCGTGGTGCATTTCGACTCGGTCTTCGCCGCGGTCGACGCCGCCGAGATGATCGTTTCGACCAATCCGTCCGCGGCGGAGCTGATCGACGAGTTCATCCTCAACAACGCCCGCGCCAACCCGTCGTTTGCGGGCAAGCTCGACTGGGTCGACCAACACGCACAGGCCCTGATGGTCGTGGAGTATTACGGAGAGACCGCGGGCGAGGTCGACGCCAAGCTCGGCGCCCTGCGCAAGCTGCTGGAGCGGAACCGCACCGGTTTCGGCTACTTGCCGATCAGCGACGCGGCCAAGCAAGCACAGGTCTGGGGCGTGCGCAAGGAAGCCCTCGGCATCCTGATGTCGGTGAAGGGCGACCACAAGCCGATCGCATTCGTGGAGGACCCTGCGGTTCCCATCCAGCAGATGGGCAGCTTCCTGAGGGACTTTCGCAACATTCTCGAGAAATACGAAGCCCACGGCGGCTACTACGGCCACGCCTCGGTGGGCTGCCTGCACGTGCGTCCCATGGTCAATCTCAAGGATCCGGCGGAGGTGCGCAAGATGGCCGCGATCGCCGACGAGGTCTTCGGCATCGTGATGAATTACGGCGGCTCGATGTCCGGCGAGCACGGGGACGGCATCGCCCGCAGCAAGTACAACCAGTGGCTCTTCGGCGACAAGATCTACCAAGGCTTCCTGGACTTGAAGCGGGCCATGGACCCGCACAACATCCTCAATCCGGGCAAGGTGGTCAACGCTCCCGAACTCACCGACGACCTGCGCTGGGGCGCGGACTACAGGATGCGCCAGGTGAAGACGACGCTGGACTTTTCCGGCGAGGGAGGGTTCGACCGGGCGATCGAGCTGTGCAACGGCGCGGGCGTCTGCCGCAAGCGCATGACGGGCACGATGTGCCCCTCGTACCACGCCACGATGGACGAGGAGCACTCCACGCGGGGCCGCGCCAACGCTTTGCGCGCCGCCCTGTCCGGGACGCTTCCGCCCGAGGAATTCACGTCGCGCCGCATGCACGACGTGCTCGATCTGTGCCTGGCCTGCAAGGCGTGCAAGACCGAGTGCCCGTCCAACGTGGACATGGCCAAGATCAAGTACGAGTGGCTGTCCCACTACTACAACGAGCACGGCGTGCCGCTGAAGGCCAAGGCCTTCGGGCACATCGAGCGCATCTACCGCCTGGCCGGCAAGCTGCCGCGCCTGTTCAATTTCGTAGGCGCCCTGCCTCCCGTGCGATGGCTGAACGAGGCCGTCCTGCAGGTCGACCGCAGGCGGCCACCGCCCAAGATGGCCGTGCAAACCTTCCGCGCCTGGTTCGCTCGCCGTCCCGCCAGTGCCCGCACGGCCAAGCGGGGCGAGGTGGTTCTGCTGGACGACTGCTTCATGAACTTCAACTACCCGGAGGTCGGCAAGTCGGCGGTCGCGCTGCTTGAGTCTGCAGGTTATGAAGTCCGGCTGGCCGACCACCGCTGCTGCGGCCGGCCGATGCTCTCGCACGGCCTGCTGGAAGACACCCGCGAAGCGGCCGTCCACAACGTGCGCGAACTCGACGGACTCGCCAGCGGCGACACCCAGATCGTCGGCTGCGAGCCCAGTTGCCTGCTCACGCTGCGGGAAGAATACCCGGAGCTGGTGCCGGGCGACGAGGCCAAGCGCGTCGCCGCCAAGGCCGTGATGCTGGAAGAGCTCTTGCAGCAACTGGCCGACCGAGGCGAACTCGACATCGAGTGGCAGCCACTGGAGCGCGACGTCCTGTACCACGGGCATTGCCACCAAAAGGCCCAGATCGGCACGCGGGCGACCCTGCGAAGCCTGGAGCTCGTGCCCGGGCAGCGCGTGGAAGAGATCAATTCCGGCTGCTGCGGAATGGCCGGGTCCTTCGGCTTCGAGAAGGGCCACTACGAGATCTCCAGCAAGATCGGAGCGGAGCGGCTCTTCCCGGCCGTGAATTCCGCCGGTGCCGACACGGAGATCGCCGTTAGCGGCGTGTCCTGCCGCCAGCAGATCGACCACTTCACGAATCGAACGGCCCGGCACGTGGCCGAAATCCTCTGCGACTGCCTCAAGGACTCGGGATGAGTCCCGCCCCGGCCCGCCTCGCTGCCACGCGCCCCCTCACATGGAAGGTCGGGCTGTTCGCGCTGCTGATCAGTTTCTTCTGGAGCGGCAACATTGTCTCGATCAAGTTCGGGCTAGCCACCATCCCGCCGTTCTGGAGCGCTTTCTGGCGCATGGCCATCGGGGCCCTGGCGGTCTCGGCGTGGGCCTGGCTGATGCGCAAGCCGTTCTGGCTCGAGCGCGGCCAGCTGCGTGACTTCCTGCTTCTGGGGGCGATGTTCACGGCCCAGATCGCGATCTTCAACCTAGCGGTGTTCTACACGTCGCCGGCCTACGCCGTGATCCTGCTCAACACCAACCCCGTGATGGTCAACCTGCTCAGCCACCACTTCGTGAAAGCCGACCGGCTCAGCGCCAGCAGGCTGCTCGGGCTGGCTATCGCCTTCGGGGGGATTTCGTACGTGATGTTCGGCCAGCCGGACGCGAGCCTTGCCCCGAATCCGATGCTCGGCAACCCGCTGATGCTCGTCTCGTCTTTCCTGCTTGCGCTGCGGATCGTGTACACGCAGCGCATGGTGCGCCGCGTGGGCGCGTACCGGCCCGTGATTTGGCAGATGGTGCTGTCGCTGCCCGGGTTTCTCGCGCTGGCACTCGCATTCGAAGAGCCGCTTCTCCAGCCGCTGTCGTATGAGCCGGTGCTGGCGATTCTCTACCAAGCCGTCGTCGTGGCGGGCTTCTGCTTCGTCTCGTGGACGAGCCTGCTCAGGATCTACAGCGCCGGAAATCTCGCGATGTACACCTTCAGCGTGCCCATCTTCGGCATTTTTCTCGCAGCGGCGCTGTTCGACGAGCAGATTACGGGGCGCCTGCTAGTAGGTGCCGTGGCGGTGGCCGCGGGCATTGCGATCGTCACCAAGGTGCGGGTCCGGGAGGCCTCGCGTGCACGCTAGGGCTCCTCAGAAGCCGGGCGCGGCCGCGATGGCCACGGCGCTGCTGCTGTCGGCGATGTGGGGCCTGAACATCGTCGGCATCAAGGTCGCCCTCGCTACGTTCCCGCCGGCCTGGAACGCGTTCTGGCGGGCGCTGCTCGGATGGCCGGTGCTATGGGCCTGGGCTCGCCACGGCAGGGTCGGTCTCAAGCCCCTGCCGGGCGAGACCCGCCCCCTGGTCCTGCTCGGGGTGTTCTTCGCGATCCAGATCACGATGCTGAACCTCAGCATCGACTGGACAACCGCCGGTTTCGCGTCGGTCCTGCTCAATGCCGCGCCGGTCTTCATCAACACGTTCGCTCACTTCTACGTGCCGGGAGACCATCTTTCCGGCCAGCGGCTGGCGGGCCTGGCCATGGCCTTCGGAGGCGTGGCCATAGTGTTCCTGGGGCAGCCGGACCCCACCCTGGCCCCGCGCCCGATCCTAGGCAACGTCTTGGCCTTCGTCACTGCCGGGGTCATCGGCGGTCGCATGGTCTACACGCAACGGCTGGTGCAGCACATGGATCCTCTGCGGGTGATCTTCTGGCAGGTCGGGTTTTCTCTCCCGGTCTTCCTGCTCTTCGCGGCCATCTTCGAGCCTCCGATGGTCGGTCCGCTAACGCTGTGGCCGTTCGTGTCTTGGATGTACTGCTCGTTCGGCGTGGTGGGCATCGCGTTCGTGCTGTGGATCCGCCTGCTGGAGAAGAACTCGCCCGCGCTGCTGTCGGTGTTCGTGTTCCCGACTCCGATCTTCGGAGTCGCGTTCAGCGCGTTGATCTACTCCGAAGCGATGCCGGCGGAGCTGATTGTCGGGGTGCTGTGCGTGGCCTTCGGGATCTTGGTCATCATGCTCGAGAAGCGCCGCCAAGCGATCGAGCCCTTTCCCGAGCGGACCGCCGGCACGCCGCGCGCGGAACGGTCACAGCCAGCGCGCGAACAGCGGTACCGGGACGAACCGGAGGCTGTGGCGGCTTCGCGTACGGGCGACTAGGGGGATCTCCGCGGTCGCTGAACACCGCATACATCCCGCTGAAAACAAACACCTTATCGGGACTCTCAGGGCATTCTGCCCGAGCCGTGGGATATAATCGCAGTCTCGCGCAAGGCGGGCCCGCCGCGCTCCGGGGCTCCGGCGATGTTGAATATCGACGAAATCCAGAAGATCCTGCCGCACCGCTACCCAATGCTGCTCGTGGACAGGATTGTCGAGATGTCGGACAAGCGGATCATCGGCATCAAGAACGTCACCTTCAACGAGCCGTTCTTCCAAGGCCACTTTCCGGGCAACCCGATCATGCCCGGCGTGCTGATCGTGGAGGCCATGGCCCAGTGCGGCGGAGTTCTGGCCCTGGGAGCGATCGCAGACCGCGAGCGCAAGGTGGTGCTGTTCACCTCGATCGATGATTGCCGCTTCCGCGTCCAGGTGACTCCGGGCGACCAGCTGCGCTTGGAGCTGGACATCTTGCGGCGGCGCGGCAGCGTGATCAAGATGCAGGGCCAGGCCTATGTGGGCGACCGGCTCGTCGCTCAAGCGGTGCTCATGTGCAGCATCGCCGACAAGCCCGCGGCATACGCGTGATGGCGATCCACAGCACGGCAATCGTAGACGCCGGCGCGAGCGTCGACCCAACCGCCGAAATCGGGCCGTACTGCATCGTCGGGTCGGGCGTTCGGATCGGGGCCGGCACGCGCTTGATGGCCCATGTCTACGCCGACGGCGACACGGAAATCGGGCGTGACAACTGCTTCTATCCGTATTCGACCGTGGGCGTGGCCCCCCAAGATCTGAAATACCGAGGCGAGCCTTCGAAGACTACGATCGGCGATCGCAACCAGATCCGCGAATTCTGCACCATCCACCGCGGCACCGCGGGCGGCGGGAGCCTGACCGCGATCGGTGACGACAACTTGCTGCAGGCCTATGCGCACGTCGCGCATGACTGCTGCGTCGGCTCGCACTGCGTCTTGTGCCACTCGGCGACGCTGGGCGGGCACGTCTCGGTGCAAGACCACGCCTGGGTGGGCGCCCACAGCGGCGTCCATCAGTACTGTCGCATCGGTGCCCACAGCTTCGTCGGCGGGTTCAGCGTCGTCACGCAGGACGTGCTGCCGTTCGCAACCGTGGTGAGCGAGCGCGAGACCAAGACTCATAACGTCAACGCCACCGGGCTGAAGAGACGGGGGTTCTCGGTACAGGAAATCCAGACTCTCAGGAGGGCATTCAAGTTCTTGGTTCAATCCGAGCTCAACAACGACCAAGCCTTGGCGAAGATCGCCGACGAACTGCCCGCGTCGCCGCACCTCGATCAGCTGCACGACTTCGTCCGCAGCTCCAATCGGGGGTTCGTCCCGTGAAGTACGGCCTCATCGCCGGAGGCGGCAGCTTTCCCATCCTCACACTGAAGGCCGCGCGAGCGGCGGGCCACCAGATGGCCGTGGTTGCCGTCAAGGAAGAGGCCGCGCCGGAAGTGGAGGATTTGGCCGATTCCTGCCAGTGGGTGTCGCTCGGCCAGCTGTCCAAGCTCATCGATACGTTCCACGCCGAAGGAATTCGCCAAGCGGTGATGAGCGGGCGCATTCAACACAAGCAGATCTTTTCGGCAATCCGCCCCGACTTGCGGCTGCTGAAGCTGCTCAACAGCCTGCGGCGCAAGAACACCAATTCCCTGCTCGGCGCGTTGGCGCAGGTCTTGGAGGACGAAGGGATCTCGCTGCTCGATTCGACACACTTCCTCTCCTCCAGCCTTGCGCGCGAAGGGCCTAACGGGAGGCGGAAGCCTTCCAAGGGCGAACTGAGCGACATCGCGTACGGCCGGGAGATCGCCCAGGCGCTGGCGGGATTCGACATCGGCCAGAGCGTGGTCGTCTGCGAGCAGGCGTGCGTGGCGGTCGAAGCCATGGAGGGCACAGACTTGCTGCTGGAGCGCGCGATGGGCCTGTCCAACGGGCGGCGGCTGACGCTGGTGAAAGTGTCCAAGCCCAACCAAGACATGCGCTTCGACGTGCCGGTGATCGGTCCGCGGACGATTCGGAAGATGCAGGCCGCGAACGCGACCGCCGTCGCGGTCGAAGCAGCGAAGACGCTGCTGCTCGAGAAGGAGCAGTTGGTAGCGGACGCGGATCAGGCGGGTATCGCGGTGTACGGGATGACCGCTGCGGCATGAGCCGGGCGCCAGCCCGTGCCGAGCGCCCGATTCAGATGGACGAGAGGATCTCAGCGATCTCAAGGGCGGCCGAGCGCGCCTCGCTGAATTGCTCGGGACTGAAACTGATGGCACCCACGCGGGGATGCCCGCCACCGCCGTAGCGCTCGCACAGCTCCGCGAGGTTGTGCGACGGCTCGACCGCAGCCCACGGGTTGGAACCGACCGAGACCTTGGCGCGAAATCCCCCGTCAAGCAGCGAAACCGTATATGCGCTTTGCGGATAGAGGAAGTAGGGGATGAACTTGTTGTAGCCCTTGAGCCCGGTACCGACCAGGTCGAAGAAGACCACGCCGCCGCGACAGACCGCTCTCTCGCTGATCGTCTCCATCGTCTGCATGTGCCCCTCGTAGAGCTTGCGGAACTCTCGCTCGTACTCGGGCCTCTCGACGATGGCATCCAATGGCTCCGTCTCGAGCAGCGGTATGACGCTGTGCGTCATGTTCGTCTCGGCGGACTCGACGATGAGGTTGAGCTTGAGCGCGGGCTCCTTCATCTCCACCGCAACCTTGGCGCTCGGATGCTGGGCCCCGTCAAGGACATCCGCCCAATGAACGAGGTTTGCCAGGTGTCCGGAGTCAAAGCCGAACTTGGCAGCGAGCGTATTGGCGATGAACTTGGTGCAGGACTTGTAGCCGGGGTCGAAGAACTTCCTGCCGGAGCGGTCTCGGCGGAAGTGCTCGGCATCGGCGTCCGACAGGAAAGCGCTCTGGTGGTGATCGAACCACCACGTCACCCTCTCGGACGGTGAATACTTGAAGTCGACGATAACGTTGATGTCGCCATCAAAGTCGCTCTCGTCGAATAGCTGATCGGCCCGGTGATAGAGGCCTGCGTAGGACAATTCGGCGCCAGGGGCTAGCGAGCGCCTGACGAAGCTGGAGAACAACGCCGCAGAGCACGCCCCGTCGAAGCAGCGGTCATGGTGGAGAATCTTGACGCGCATGGAGCGAGTGAAGCCCCCAATCATATCTCTAAAGGTGCCTCGGTTCCCGATCATTGCTGCTCGTCCCTCTGCGCATAGGCCCTTGATCGGCGCCACCGCTGTACTCGCCCCCCGACTTACCCGCTGCAACAGCGGGCACCTTCACCTGCTCGCCGCCTAGCCCGCCGCTTGACAGTCAACCAAAGCTGCAGAGCAGCCGAATCGCCCGGGAGAAACCTCCATGCAGGAATACGCGGCCACCCAAAACTCCTGCTGGTTGTTGAACGCCGAACATAAGTACTACATGTGGTGCCGCCAACAGCATGCCCGAACAAATTGTCTTGCCTCGGCCTGAAATCGTGATGGAAGAGAAATGTGAAGATCGAACTGTCGCGTCACACGGATTTGACTCGTAGTCTGGATTTGTGACCTATCTCGCATCTCCACTATGTGCAAGGCGAATCGAACTCGTTAGCTTACCGACTCTTGTAGATGGATTACCGAATGGATCGCCGACGCTCTTCCGAAGCTCCAGCTGTCGCTCAGCGCGACCCTCGGCATCAATGACGCGAAGAACCAGAGCATCGAAATCCAGAACCTTAGAGCGCCGGCGACGATACTCCGGCCGTATTTGCGACAAGATCGACTGGATCTGATCCGACCGAACTGGTGCGTTGTAGTCTTGATCATGAAGAACAAGCCAAAGTTCAAAACAAGGATTTGACGCCCCTACACGAATACGATTCTGCTGGCATCGACGAATGGCATCCTCGAAGCCCGGGTGTTCATCGCGATCAAACACTGCCCACACCTCGTCACGTGCGGCGAATTGGCTCTTGCGCCTCCGACGCTCCCTTGCGGGCCTTCCTTGCTTCAATTCACGTACTGCCCTTTCTGCAATTGTCTTGGGCACACCAACGTCTGGATGAATCACCAGCAGGGAATTTCGGTGAATCCGACGAATGGCCTCAAAGTACCCCGGCTCCGTGTTCTTGCCCTCGCAGTAAATTGTGAACCGACGTTTTGGATCCAACTCCGGTTTGTCACGCCTCAGCCGGAACCGATCATTCCGTGTCTTCATCGTGACGTCCAGAGTCCTCAGCCTCGACTTCGACACCTTGCTGAATCGTGTTCAGTGGAACTGCGCCATATCGTCCCTGTAGATAACCTAGCTCGAAATCATCTCCTTTACGAGTACGATAATCCGTCAGCGGATATAGATTTGACGCACCATGTTGATCCTTTTCGACGAACCACACTTGATCACGTCTCAGAAACGGAGAATTGATGAGACTGGTATTATGAACCGTCGCTAGTATTTGTGCGCCATTTGGGTTTGAATCTGGTGAACAGAATAGTCTCAACACGGCCTCACATGCATGTGAATGTAAACTTGCATCGAACTCATCTACGAACAATGTCCTCCCTCCATCCAAGGCCTGAAATGCAGCGTCCAACAGCACCACCATCCGCCTTGTTCCCATGCTTTCCTCATCGATGTCAAGAAATTTGTTCTGCCCATCAATGCATTGATGGGCAAGCTCCAGTCTGTCTTGGTCCTTCGACATGATCCTCGACAGTGCCAACGCTTGCCTTGAGGCACTAAAGGTTGGCATGGATGACCGTTCCTCAGGGAGTTCTCCAACTCTGCGACGTCGAAATCCCGTAATTCCGGTGTCAATATTCCTGAGGAAATTGATCACGCGAGGATCGAGGTCGTGCTTTAGCTGTGCTGTTAGTGTCGAGATGATCAATATCTTGGCGAAGAACTCGAATGTGCGTGACAGCGTCTCGTGGCCATTTTGAGCAGCAGCCGAAAGGAAGAGGCTGTCCGGTCTCGTCAGCTTTGCGATGCTTGTGTTCTGGCCCTTCAACTCGCGACCGAACACGAACCTCCCAGCAGTGCGCTCAAACAGTACGCGCCGTCGGACATTCGGGAAGGAATACAACCACTCAGATTTGAATTCGTCGTCTGTAGCTGTAAACCCATAGCTATTTAGCACCCCTCCCATCACGAAGTCGATCTCATATTTAGATATGTTCTGGCAATAACGATCCTCTAGTACGAATGGGTGCCGAAACACTCCACTATATAATGGACCGCGTGAGTGCGAATCAAGAACCATTTGGCGCATTTCATAGAGTGCGGACACGATGTTGCTTTTCCCGGAACCATTTGCACCATATATCAATGCGGCAGGTAGCAGGTATTTGCTTGCAACTACCGGGCACGGAAGTAGGCTAGTTGGATCGTCCCTTGACGAAGAGGCCACAAATGACAATGTGTTCTCATCACGGATTGAGAGGTGATTGGCGACGGAAAAACGCACAATCATGCCGATTCACCTTTGATCAGTTGAGAGCGAGCAGCCCGGGCGGACTACGGTCAATTTCTGTATATTCGTGACTTCATTCATCACAATTGATTGGGGTCGGCCGGTGTGGAGTCCGAAATGGGGCAGAATCGAGCCGCTGGCCGGCACTACTGGTTGTTTTGCTGCCCACCAAGCGGAAAACGAGGCAACTCGTCGACTCCCTGCTCGGCGGATCGCGATGGATGGCATCATGTTCGCGGACTGACGATAGCCAAGCACAGCCGTGTCGATATGGTTGTGGTCCGATGCCGCCGGTGGCCACCCGCGTATTGGGAAGCCGCGGTTCGTGGTAACGGCGAGATACACGGTGTCGAACCAGATCGGTGCCAAACCAGCCTGGCCATTGGTCACATGATAGCCGGTACGGTCGACTTCGCTTTAGGTAACGTCGCGATGCTGCTAGCCCAACCCGGCTCACTGGCAGTAAGATAATGGGTGCGACGATAGACCGCACAGGAATCGAGGGCAACAATATGATGAGATCAGAATGGATAGCCAAGCGCCTCGGAGATCCCGTGCGGACACAGATGCACTATGCTCGCCGCGGGATCGTGACCGAGGAGATGGAGTATGTAGCCAAGCGCGAGCAGCTCCCTGCCGAGACCGTCAGGGATGAAGTGGCTCGCGGCCGGATGATCATTCCGGCCAACATACGCCACGAGAACCTCGAGCCGATGTGCATCGGAGTCGCATCGCGCTGCAAGGTCAATTCCAACATCGGCAATTCGGCCACGACCTCCGAGATCGAGGCGGAAGTCGAGAAGCTGCGGTATTCCATCAACTACGGTGCCGACACCGTGATGGACCTTTCCACCGGCGGCGACATTCCGCGAATCCGCAAGACGATCATTCGCGAGTCGCCGGTTCCGATCGGCACTGTGCCGATCTACGAGGCGCTCACCCGCGTCAACGGCAAGATCGAAGACCTCACGTGGCCGATCATGCGCGACGTGATCGAGGAGCAGGCCGAACAGGGCGTGGACTACATGACGATTCACGCCGGCGTGCTCATCCAGTACGTTCCCATGGCGGTACAGCGGGTGACCGGCATCGTCAGCCGCGGCGGCTCGCTGCTCGCCGAATGGATGGTCGGGCATCACCAGCAGAACATGCTCTACGAGAACTTCGAGGATATCTGCAAGATCTTCCAGAAATATGACGTGAGCTTCTCGCTAGGCGACGGCCTGCGGCCCGGTTCCATCGCCGATGCTTCCGACGAAGCCCAGTTCGCCGAGCTCGAGACGCTGGGCGAGCTCACCAAGAAAGCCTGGGAGTACGACGTGCAGGTGATGATCGAAGGGCCCGGGCACATCCCGATGGACGAGATCAAGCTGCAAGTCGACAAGGAGCGGGAAATCTGCCACGAAGCGCCGTTCTACACGCTCGGCCCGCTAGTGACAGATATCGCCCCGGGCTACGACCACATCACCTCGGCGATCGGGGCAGCGATGATCGGCTGGCACGGCGCATCGATGCTCTGCTATGTCACGCCCAAGGAACACCTCGGCCTGCCCAACAAGGAAGACGTGAAGCAGGGCATGATCGCCTACAAGATCGCGGCGCACGCCGCGGACGTTGCGCGCCACAGGCCGGGCGCCCGCGCTTGGGACGACTCCCTGTCGAAGGCGCGCTTCGAGTTCGACTGGAATCGCCAGTTCGATCTGGCGCTGGATCCGGAGACCGCGCGCAGCATGCACGACGAGACCCTGCCGGAGGAAGGCTACAAGTCCGCCCGCTTCTGCTCGATGTGCGGGCCGAGCTTCTGCTCGATGAACGTGTCCTCGCGGGTGGCGGACTTCACCGCAGAAGACGCCCAGAACGTCCTAATGCAGATCCAGCCGACAGCGGAGCGGCCAGCCGCCGCGGCAGCGGCGGGCGACTGACGTCTATTCGGGCGAGGCCCGTTGCGCTGTCGAGTACACCTCGCGGCCGCCCAGCACCGTCGCCAGGACCAGTGTGTCCCGCAGCTCGTCTTCGGAACAGGTCAGGATGTCGCGGTCGACGATGACGAAGTCGGCGTACTTGCCGGGCTCCAGCGATCCCTTGACATCTTCCTCGAACGTCAGATAGGCCGCGTTGAGCGTCCACATCCGCAACGCCTCTTCGCGGGTGATTCGCTGCTCGGGGTTGTGCACCGAACCGTCAGCGGTCATGCGCGTGACGGCGATCCACATGCCAAGGAACGGATCGAACGGATTGACGGATTCCCGGGCGTCGAACTTGATCATGTGATCCGAACCGCCGGCAACGACGACACCTGCGTCGATAATCGAGCGATACGGCTGCAAGGTCGCCATGCGATCCGGCCCGAGCACGCCGGCCAGGGCCGGGCCGTCGAAGTGGTACCACGCCGGCTGCATGTCGGCCACGGCGCCCAGCGCGGCGGCCCGGCGAATTGCGTCCCCGCTGAGAAAGTTGGCGTGAGTGAGGGTGAATCGCCGGTCCCTGATCGGCGCCTTGCGATTGACCGCTTCATACGCATCCAGCAGAGCGTCGGTCGATCCGCCGCCGGTCGTGTGGGCGGTCATTTGCCAGCCGAGACGGGCAGCCAATGTCACGATCCGCTCGAGATCGCGGGGACGGATGCGCAATTCCCCGCGGTACTCGGGATCCTCGAATCCATAGACCTGCGTGTTCTGGCCGTAGGGCACCCTCATGAAGGCCGTCCCGAGCAAGATGCCGCCATCCAGCACGACCTTCAGCGAGCCCACGCGGAACACTTTGTCGCCGTGGCCGGTGACGGCTGCGATCCCTTCGATCTCCCGCAGGACCTGCTCGACCGGCCGCTCCGCGTTGACGACGCGAGTGACCGATGTCCGCACTTGCAACTTGCCCTGCTCCCACAGGTCTTGGTAGGCGCGAAACCCAGCAGCGGTCTGGCTGCGATCAATGACGCTCGTCAGCCCGGCCATGCTGTACGCGCTCTGCATGGCGGCCAAGGCAGCGACCATCTCGGCGTGGCTATAGGTGCGCGCCTCCAGCAGCGGCGCCACGAGCTGGCGCGCTCCGACGATCAGCCCGGTGGGTTCGCCGGCGTCGTTCCGCACCAGCTTTCCGTTGGCCGGATCCGGGGTGTCGGCCGAAACGCCCGCCAGTTCCAGGGCCGCCGAGTTCAGCACCGCGGCATACCCGTTGTCGAGCATGACGGGACGGTCGCTGGCATACTCGTCGATCTCCCAGCGATCCGGATAGCGACGCTCTCGGAGGCGGGTGGAATACACCTTCGGGACGAAGATCAAGCCCTCGCCGGCAGGCTGCGCTTCGACGTGTCGACGCACCGCCTCGAAACTCCGCAAGACGGGAATCTCGCCGTCTGCTTCAGCCAAGGCCGCCTTGATGGGGTGGACATGGCTGTCGATCAATCCGGGCAGCACCGTTCTGCCGCCCAGGTTCACCTGGCGCGTCCGAGGCCCGGTCTTGCGACCCACGATCTGCGTCGTGCCGACATCCAAGACGCGGCCGGAGGCGACGGTCATGGATTCGACCACGGGGCGCTCGTCCCACATGGTGATGATCTTGCCGTTGTAATAGAGCGTCTCGGCTGGCCCGGCCGGAACCTCACGCTCGGGCGGCCACTGCTGCGGCATCGCGGCCGCGCAGAGAAGCAGAAGCAGTGCGGCCAGGCGCGTCGCCGTAATCACCCGCTGCCGCCGCAAGGAACGAACTCCGAGAAACCGAGCCGGCACCGACCGGCAGTGCGCGCATTCAATAGCCGGCGCTACCAAGTTGGATCGCCCGGCCGGCCGACCACCGGCTGGCCCTCAAGGTATCCGAGAGACGCCAAGAAACGGTCCATGTGCCAGACCGTGCTGATGTAGGCGGCACGGCTTCGGGCGTAGTTGAAAAAGCCGTGCGGCCGGCCCTCGTAACCGACCAGCTCGCAACGGTTGCCAACCGTCTTCATCGCATCGCAAAAAGCCTCGGCGGTCTCGAACGCAACCGTCGTGTCAGCCTTGCCGTGGAAGACAATCGTCGGCGGATCACCCGCGTCTACGTGGTGTAGCGGCGAGCCCGCCTCTGGATCCTCGCCCCAGCGACCGATTCCGCCGGATAGGTCCGTGACCGGATTGAACAAGAGCAGCGCGTCGGGCTTGGAGCTAACGGACGCGTCCTCGCCCTTCTCTTCAAGCCCGTCAATCACCCCGGTGGTGGCCGCTACGTGGCCGCCGGCGGATCCGCCGCCCGCCGCGATCCGGTTGGGATCGACACCCAGTTCCGCAGCATGCTTGCGAACCCAGCGCACCGCGGACTTGCCATCTGCGACACACTGTTGGGGCATCGTGCCATGGCTGCCGAGCGTGCGGTACTGGGCACTGATGGCGACCATGCCGCGCGAAGCCAGATAGCGGCTGTGCGGGAAGAACTGGGTTGGAGTACCGCCAACCCAGCCTCCGCCGAAGAAGAAGACCGCAGCCGCGCGCTTGTCGCTGGACTTCCAGCCTTCGGGCAGGAAAACGTGCAACTCCAGCGGATCCTTTTCGAACTGCTTAAAGACGATCTCCTTGTCGGGCTTGAATTCGCGCTGCTGTGCGAAAGCGGCGACGCCGGTCAAGGCGAGCAGGCAGGCGAGTACGCGCAGTTTCATCGCATTGAGTCTAGCACCGGGATCATCGCGGGTCGCGACCGCCGGCATTGGGGAAGCGAGGCGGCCGCGGACTGATCGAGCGGTCACGCTCCAAGGCGAAGAAACAGCCTGGACCGTCCCAGATGAGCGCCAAACGCAATGGTCGCCGCTCGTGCCGCGCTCCGATTGCCCGGCGTCTCGAAATCACGTTCAGACAGCGCTCTCGGTGCTATGCGCGGCTCGTGCGATCGGCTGCGTCACAGGCCCGATCCGGCGTCCATCGAGAAGCATTCGATTCCGCGCGGGGAATCTGGTGCGGTCGGACAGCCGTGCGAGCGCTTTCACATCTTCGGCCCGCTCTCGAGCTGTTGCCGGAGGCTCTCGACGCGTCGCCGGTTGACTCCAAAATCCCAGAACGGTGCGATCCGTGACGCAGCGCGCACGTGGATCACCCGCTCGGCTCGAAACAGACGAAACTCCATGTCGTCGGGATATCCGAACCGGGTCCGGCGCACGACATGGAAATAGTCGTTCGTTTCCGTGACGACCTCTGTGCGTGGCATGCAGAGCACGAGAGCCTTCAGCCGACCGAAATAGGCGGCGGCGTCTCCCGACACGGCGAACGGCTCGACGCGGGTGAGGCGCGAAGCGTCGTCCCGGCTGCATACGCACTTGGGCCACCACGGGCAAGGAGACAGTTGCCGCGACGCGATATCGACTTGCCTGTTCTCCGTCATGCCAGTTGTGGACATAGCCCGAAACGAACCCTAGCGAAGATTCGCCGGATGCTCCACGGGCACGCCCTGTTGGCGCACGCCAATGCCCGTGCGCTGCTGATGGACGGCGACGAGCACTATTCGTACTTGGCCACGAACGGTGTGCCCGGCTCATCGACGAGCGCATGAATCGAGTGGCTGATCTCGGTGTCGATGCGATCTCCGGAAGCCGTGCGGATGCTGATGCCGGTCATCATCTGCATGACCGGCCTGAGATCGTCCACAACGATCCGGACGGTCTTGCGGTCGGGCAGCAGCGTGGCGGATCGCACCGTCATCACCTCGACTCCTTGGTCACCGTCCAGCTTCCAGCGATCAGATCCGTAGCGGCTGAGCCACTTGTAGTTCCAGCGTTTCGCGCTGTAGTTGGCGGGATCTTCGGCGCTCGCCGGATCCAGCTCGTGCAGGAAGGACACGTCAATGCCCTTCTTGCTGACATGCAGCTCGCTCGGGACCAGCACTTTGCCGCCTGTGAATCGCGCGCGATAAAAGCCGCCCACGGCCTTGCGCTTAGTGCCCCAGCCATACAGGCCCACCAAGTAAAGGTTGCCATCGCTCTTGCGGAAGTCTGGACGCATTAGGCCGGAATCGAAATCAACGGGCAGTTCTACGGCGCCGCCCTGCACTCCATCGCCGATGTTCTCCATCAGCACCAAGAAGATCTTGCCCCGCCCGAACGACGAGTGCACCAAGTGTCCCTTGAACGGCCCCCACTTATCGCTCCCGATCCACGCTTGGCCGGCGCCGGAGTTGTCTACGGAGATCGGAAGCCAAGTGATCGGATTGTCATACGTTGTCCGATCGCCGATGCTGCCGCCCCACATGTAGCCATGAAAGCTGCCCGGCGAGCACAGGTTCACGCGAGTGGACGGAATCCAGTGGCCTTCTTGGTCGGAGGTCGTGATCTCTCCATTCGGTCCGACGGCGACTCCGTTAGGCACGCGGAAGCCCGTGCAGACGACCTCAAGGTTCTTGCCGTCAGGGTCCATCTTGAAGATGACGCCATGGTGCTTCACCTTCGCGGGCAAGGCGTGACGGGCGGCTTTTGCAAAGTAAAAGTTGCCGGCGCTGTCGCGGTCGAGATCGAACGTGAATTCGTGGAAATGGTGGGTGACGTGGAACTCGTTGTTGAAGTTCTCGTAGTAGTCGGCTTGGCCGTCCCGGTTCAGGTCGTGCAGGATCGTGATCTGGTCGCGATCCAACACATACACCTTGCCGTCCACAACTTCCAAGCCCTGGGGCATGTGGAAGCCGACCGCGTAGCGACTCCACGTCAGCTTGTCCAGGTCCTCGTCCACGCCGTCGACGATCCAGATGTCGCCTGACCAAGTTGCGACGGCCGCTCGATCATCGTCGAAGAAGGCGAAATCAGTCGGCCGGAACCACGATTCCCAAGGGTTGTCGAAGGGCAAAGTGATCTCGTCCACGGTCCACGCGCCGCCGCCACCGCCAAGCCGCCCCTGCGTTTCGACCGTCTTGCGGTAGGTTCGCGGCCCGCCCCGGGTGTAGGGCTCGAGCCGCTCGGGCCGCGGGGCTTGCCGCAACGCACCGGCAAACGCCCCTAGACGCTGGGAGCGCACGTCGGCGTAGTAAAGAGTGAAGCGCTGTTCCTCGCCGGACCGAGGAATGCTCAAGCGCACCTCGCCCGCAGCCGAGAGGTCCCATCTGGCCCTCTTGCCCAGACCGGCGACACCGACAGCCGTGCCTTCATCGCCGCCGAGATACACAAGGTGTTCAATCGCCGGCCCGTTTCCTTGGTTGAGGTTCTTGAGCGAAAGCTGGCGGACCTGCCCACCCTGCACGGCGGCCACCTCTAGCAAGAGCGGCTCGCGCGAAGGGCCGACTTCGATGGTGCGAGTCAGTGCCTCAACTCCCCAGTCGGTCTCTAGGCCCGGCATTTCAAGCACATTGGCAGCGCCTACGCTGTACTCGAGCACCACCCTGTCGCCGAACATGTAGCGTCCCTTGTACCTGGCCCAATCCGCCGGCAGCGGGCCAAATCCCTCGGGGCGGGGATCAGCGAAGCTTCCGTCACGAGCCCAGCCCGGGGCGACCGGGGTCTCGAACACAGGCTTGCCGTCCAAGTGCGGGTGCGGCCCGTGCCTCCAGTCATAGACCGTGCCCGTCAATACGTATTGCGGACCGTTCCATCCCGCCGACATCCGCAACAGCTCGGTATCAAAGATGACCCCGGCGCGGCGTTCGGCCGCGAGCATGACGGCGTGCGACTTGTAGCTGATGTTGTCGCCCGGCTGTTTGTCTGCCCGGGGATCTTCCGGCTCCTTCACCGTTACGCTGGCCGAGATCACCGGGCCGTAGTCCATGTGGGCCCAAGGCTGTTCTTCGCGCTTGGTGCTGTCGTCGAACCGCGTGCTGGCGAACGGCGCGCCTTGGTCAATCCAAGCGCGCAGGATGCCGATCTGTTCGTCAGTCAGAGGGCCGCCGGCTGGCGGCATGATCAGATTCTCTTCCAAGCCCGCAACCAAGTGGATCAGGCGGCTGTTCGCGCTATCGCCTTGGACAAATCCGGGCTTGCCAGAGTAGCCGCCGCGCTCGGCGGACTTCCTCCGCCACAGACTGTAGCCGTTCATCGCGGCATCGTCGCCATGGCAGGCGTAGCAGTGCTGGACGAAGATCGGATCGACGTCGCGCATGAAGTCGATCTTGCGATCAGCGGGTGCCGGCAGCTCGGTGGCACACAAGCACTGGCATGTACCGGCCAGAGCAAACAGGATGCCGGCGGTCAAGGGCAAGCGGGGTCTTAGGGGCATGTTGAATCGCCACTATTGTAGGTGGGCGGTGGGATGCACTGCGGACGCGGAATCGTGGCGGCACGCAAGAGCGAGCAGCGAATCTAAAGCAACGTTGACACCTGATCCGCGAAGGAATTGGCCCAACGCGACTGGAGAGCTCCGCACTGGAGTCCGCCGCTCGCTCGAGAGGAGCAATCACGTTTGGCACGGCCAGTGCCAAATCAGTGATTTCCGTCAAGGGGGCGGCGGGCCGGACCGCCCAGTGTCTACGAGAACACTCTGTAAAGCCACTCTGGGCGCGGGAACTTGCGCAAACGCGCGGTGTGACCTGCGCAGTGGAAAGTGTAGCTTGGCGCTATTCACTTGCCGGAATGCCATTGAGAATAAACGAGACGCCACTCTTTCCCGAGGAGAGGCTGCAGTGCCCGGCACCATGATGCTGGCGAAGCAGGTGATCATGCGGATCGCCCGCTCTGCCGCGGCAACCGCCGCGCTTGCGCTGGCTCTAGTTGCCAGCTACCAGATCTCGGTTCCTGAGGGTCATAAGGACTGTGGAGAGGTAGAGGGGGATGAGCCAGTCCGGGCATTTCCCCCCTAATCCCTCCCCCTCAAATTCGCCGGCAGGCGAGCCAGCAGACGAATCTCTGCTCGATGTACACGCATGCGGATGAATTGACACGATGAGCGTCGGCGCTGCGGGCGCAGGCGCAAGAAACAGCTCGACGAGGGGCGCATCGAGCATTTGGACCAGTGCCTGCGAGGCATCGGGATCGAGACGCCTCAAACTGCGCGAGGCGGTGCGGGTCGAAGCAGCCTACTTCGAGGGGCATGCCGACCGCATGCGCTACGCCGAGTTCCGGCGCCAGGATCTCTTCGTCGGTTCCAAAGTGATCGAAGCCGGCTGCCGCACTGTGGTCGGCCGTCTGAAGCGCTCGGGGATGTTTTGGACCGTAGACGCAGCCAATGCAATCATCGCCCTCCACTGCGCCCCGCTCTCCAATCGCTTTGACGACTACTGGGAAGACCGTGCAGCAGCCTAGGTTTCACAGAATTGTCCCGTAGCCTCAATTGGCCCTTGTCGTTAGACATCCGTCCCGCTGGATCTCCGGGAACGATGCGCCAGATTGGGCAAGCAACTGGGCAGAGCCGAGGCGGAGGGAGTGGCCGCGGACCTTATCTTCGATGCCGACCGCAGCGGCGTGTTTGGCCAAGATTGAGGCGGTGCTGGATGCTTGGCCGGGGCTCTCGAAACCGTGCAGGTCGGTCAGGACCGGGGAGCAGCCAGTCGGGCAATCGGACAGTCGGATGGGACTTGACATCTACTTCGCTGATGTTGTATCTAGGTTAAGTGATGAGTATTCAAAAAATCTGGTCCAGTACTGCGACAACTCTAACGTTACTTGGGTTACTGGCGGTAATAACCGTCATTGGCCAACGGGACACACAAGATCAGTCAAAGTACGGCAATGTCTCTGAGGTACATCTGGCTATTATAGAAAATGACTATCAGAAACTAAAGAATCTTCTTGAGTCCGGAGAGGATTCTAACAGGAGAACCAGTGGTGGAGACACCCCCATGCATTATGCTCTACGTCCGAGACCATCAACAAGTGACCGTGCATATGCACAAGTACAACTACTTCTGCAACACGGTGCAAACCCATATTTGACCAACAATCAAGGCGTATCGCCGGTGGAAATCGCGGTCACATACGGAGATGAACCGATCATGGATTTATTATTTAAAAATGGAGTAGATCCAAATACAATATTATCGAGTGGAATATCCATGCTAACTTCAGCACGAATGTATGGTCGCGATGATATTGCGAGCTCCATTAGCAAACATGGAGGTACAGTAGGTTCTAGTGATCAGGAAACTATGTTACTTGTGAATATTGACAAACACGAAAGGGGAATGAAGCGAATCCGAAGTATGGTTGGATCGCATGTTTCCGAGGGGCAGCTCAACAAGGAATCGTTTGTTGTCGCTCTACGGAGGATATTGAAATCTGAGATGAGTTTTCTAAGCGAAGACGAAATCAATCAACTCGTCAGCAATTTCCAAGCCAGCAGTGATTGTGATTCGTGCGGAGATTAATCATGTACATTAAATCAGCATTCAATCTGATTCTTGTGGTAGTTATTATCCTCCAAGGAACTGCTATCAGTCTTCCTGCTCAAAGTGACTGCGGTTCTGGATACTGGCAGAACCAAGTAAATTGTGCGGGTGGTACTACCGTCTGTGCTTCTTTGTGTGCACTTGCAACGTTAGCCACTGGCGGCACTGGCGTAGTGTGCTATTTGTCATGTGCTGTGCAGGCGTACGTCTGTGCTACTGTCTCGGTTTGGATAGCAACTGCGTGTGAATCCGCGTCATAGGGGTTCTAATGGCGGACATTAGAGTCTCGAAATTAGTCCGTAAGTTATCAGTATTGCCAGCTGAATTCTTGGCTCAGTCATTGCTTCTTGTTAGCTGTGCTCTACTGGCGGTGATTGTTTCTTGGATTCTCGGATGGCCGCTTGGAGCAACTGGAGTCTTAGTGTTGGTAGCTTGTCAAGCAGTGCGTCTAAAATCCTTACTTAAGCAATAATTTCAACCTGTCTCGATCTGTTCAGCCCGCCTTCTCCCTACCGCGTCAGAATTCCGTTACAGATCTGTTGTTGAGTCAATATGGTGTGCGCTTGATACCGGGGCGGACCCTGGGTAGCTTCTTTCTCCCAAGCCCGATTGCGCCGCCGGAGAGATGCATCGCGATTGCTGCGCTGCAAGCGCGGCGGGTTGCTGGCGAGTGGCCGCTCCAAGGCGGCGAAGGCTTGGGGCAACTGATCGGGAGAGGCGCACACGATGCGCACATAGTCGGGGTCGCGCAGGTTGGAACGAAGGCGGCCTAGGCCGGCTGGTCGTCCATGCCGAGCCCCAGATGGGCCCGCCCGAGACGGCGGCGCAAGCCCTGCCTCGCGCTGGCGGAGAATTGTTCTAGGACATTGTTGGTGCGCGCGACAACCGCCACGACCCGACTTCTCGGCTCGCGCACCAGCGGGTGGCCGCAGAGTTGCTCACCATAGCGATCCAAATAGTCCAGCACGAGCGCTCCGGGTGGGTCCGGCTAGCCGTTGTCGTGCAGGTGTTGGACGCGCTGGCGCAGAGCTTGGTGGTAGTCCATGAGGTCGGCGGCAAGCGCTTTCAGCGTACTTCCGCTAGGGCGGCTTCGCTGGGGCTGGCGACGCTTACACGAAATCAACCTCCCTTCCAGCGTGGGTCCTACGCGACTCGCTGGGAGACTCGGCGTGGCACAGCACTCGTCAAATCTGCTGATGCTCTGGTTGCTCAGCTGCAAGGTGATCGCCTCGCAAACCAGCCAAAGTTCAGCCTGAGCAGCGTAGAATCGGGCGCAAGGACGACGTTTGGTGGGACTACGACCAGTTACAGATGCTGTCGTTGATCAAATGGTTCGGGCCGTTGTCGATGCCACTGATCCCGAGCAGGTCGTCCTTTTCGGCTCGCGTGCGCGGGGGACCGACAATGCAGATTCGGACGTAGACCTACTCATCGTGTATTCGGAGCCGTTCGGCGCGGGCAGAAGCCGGCACCGAGAAATCGTGCGCGCATACGAGGCGCTGTCGGGCGGGAGTCGCGAAGGACATCCTTGTGTACAGTCGCCCCGAAGTCGAGTACTGGCGTGATTCGCTCAACCATGTTGTCGCCCGGGCTGTGCGGGAGGGGAGGGTTCTCTACGAGCGAGCGTAAATGCGCTCGGGCACTCATTGACGCCGTCGAATCCGACATGCGGGCACTTCCACGGATGTCCGACCGGACGTTCTTCTCAGACGAAATAGTAGGATTTCACGCGTGCTCTACGGCGGCGAATGGCCGGGAACGATCTCGCGGAGCAATGCTTCCGCTGGCAGACACAGGATTCCATCGATCTCGAGCATAACCCTGTCGCCGAACATGTAGCGCCCGTTGTACCTGGCCCAATCCGCCGACAGCGGGCCAAATCCCTCGGGGCGGGGATCGGCGAAGCTGCCGTCACGAGCCCAGCCCGGGGCGACCGGGGTCTCGAACACAGGCTTGCCGTCCAAGTGCGAGTGCGGCCCAGTCCTCCAGTCATAGACCGTGCCCGTCAATACGTATTGCGGACCGTTCCATACCGCCGACATGCACAACAGCTCGGTACCAAAGATGACCCCCGCACGGCGTTCGGCCCCGGGCATGACGGCATGCGACTCGTAGCTGATGTTGTCGCCCGGCTGCTTGTCCGCCCGGGGATCTTCCGGCTCCTTCACCGGTACGCTGGCCGAGATCACCGGGCCATAGTCCATGTGCACCCAAGGCCGCTCTTCGCGCTTAGTGCTGCCGTCGAACCGCGTGCTGGCGAACGGCGCGCCTTGGTCGATCCAAGCGCGCAGGATGCCGATCTGCTCGTCCGTTGGAGGGCTGGCGGCATGATCAGACTCTCTTCCAGTCCGGAGACCAAATGAATCAAGCGGCCATTCGCGCTATCGCCCTGACAAATCCGGGCTTGCCAGAGTAGCCGCCGCGCTCGGCGGACTTTCTCCGCCACAGACTGTAGCCGTTCATCGCGGCATCGTCGCCCTGGCAGGCGTAGCAGTGCTGGACGAAGATCGGGTCGGCGGCGCGCACGAAGTCGATCGTGCGGTCGGCGGATGGCGGCAGCTCGAAGGCACACAAGAACTGGCATGCACCGGCCAGAGCAAACAGCATGCCGGCGGTCATGGGCAAGCGGGGTCGTAAGGGCATGTTGAATCGCCACGATTGTAGGTGGGCGGTGGGATGCACTGCAGACGCGGGATCGTGGCGGCACACAAGCGCGAGCAGCGAATCTAAAGCACCGCGTTGACACTTGGTCCGCGAAGGCATTGGCCTAAGACGACGTTTCTCAGTAACGCGACTGGAGATATCCGCACCGGAGCCCGCCGCTCGCTCGGGCGGAGCCGTCACGTTTGGCGCGCCATTGCCAAATCGGCGATATCGGACAAGGGCGATATCAGACAAGGCGGCCGAGGGCCAGACCACCCAGTGCCTGCGAGGACACGCTGTTGTAAAGCCCCCGGGCGCCGGAACTTGCGCAAACGCGCGGTGCGACCCGCAGTGGAAAGTGTAGCTTGGCGCTATTCACTTGCCGGAATACCATTGAGAATGAAGATCGGAAACGTGATTCACAGGGGGGGCGCCTGTTCATCCAAGACCATAATGCCGTTGGTGTATAGCCCGCCATCGCACCGAAGCTTCGGCGCATTCTCTCCTTTCTTCGGGACATGGAACGGGAGGAAGAACTGCGCAGCGTGCCGATCTGGCGAGCGCACAGGCTGACCGGTGATCGCCGGGGCACTTGGAGCTTGTCCGTCACCGCGAACTGGCGGCTCACGTTCCGGATCGACCGCGAAGAGCTGGAGATCGTCGATCTCAACTATGAGGATTACCACTGAGAGGTAGACATGAATTCGACGCAAGGCATCCGTATGAAGAATCCCGCCCATCCCGGTGGTTTCGTAAGGCACGAAATCATCGAGGCTCTCGATCTCTCGGTGACGGCGGCAGCCCGCGTGCTGGGTGTTACGCCGGCCGCGCTCTCGGCGGATCTGAATGAGCGCGCGCGTCTCTCGCCGGAAATGGCTTTGCGGATCGAAAAAGCGTTCGGCGTATCGATGGACACGCTCATGAGGATGCAGAACAGTTACGACATCGCCCGAACGCGGACGCGGGCCGCAGAGATCAAGGTTGCTCTGTTCGAGAAAAGAACACCGGGCAGCAAGCCTCAGCCAGCTCACACTGCCGAGAACTGAGTTTCGGGCGGACTGGTGCTCTCGGCCACGGCTAAGGCTGGCCACGATCACCGATGCGGAAGCGCTAGAAGCCGCTGAAGAGAGTGTCCCGTAGACGCAGACGCTGTCTCGTTGCAGTCCACCACCGTTGATTCTTGCCAGGTGTTCGCCGCTAACACTGCCAAGCGCTGGGACTTCGGCTGACAGATTCGTTGGTACACCTCGGCCTGAAGCGCGTCAACGCTGTGCCTGCCAAAGCGAGGCACCTCGCTGGCCAACCATGGCAAAGAACTCTCGCCGCGGCCCTGCCTGAGAGAGATTGGTGCCATCAGTTCCCGAGAGATCCTCTGTAGGCACACGTTCGCAGTAGCATCATTTGCCAAAGGGGTTGGCCTCTCATTCTTCGATCAATTTCAACTCGTTCCCAAACTTGATCCCAGCCTCCTCACACGCGGTCTTGATGTACCGCCGAATCGTTCCGCTACCATAATTGGTTCCCAACCACCAACTGTTCTCCAGCTTCCTCGACCTGTTCGTGTGGCGAGCATCCTCGTATAAGTCTCCCTGTATCCTTGCGACAAGCCTCCTCTTCTTGCGGATTGTTTTTGGAGCAAACCGATTCATGAATTCGGAATCTTGGCGATGAAGCGTATTCAAGACACTCGCCAAAGTGTCGATTGCAGACTTGCATTCCACGCGACGCCCTCTGAGAACGAAACCCTTCATCGTGGCTGGCCACTTGGGCGAAGGTGGAGGGGGCGACGGATTACATTGACTGCCCGGCGGAGCTGTCTTCCGTCTTTTCATCGGTTCTGGAGGACGTAGGCTTGCCAAGAACGAGTGCACATCGTCGAGTCCGGGCTTCGCCCCGCAATCGCTCTCAACCCTCTCGGCAAGTAGATCGCCGAGTATCTCATCGCCTTCATCCACCAGAGCTCGCCATGCCCGTGGAATCGCGCCCCGGGCTTTCTCTCGCAGCCGCTTGTTGGCGAGAAGTTCTTGGGCGCTGAGATTGGCCTGACCAGAAACGACTTGGCCTTCCCGGAGGTGCTGCTCTAGGAATTCCACGTAATCGGGGGTCTTGTCTTCTAGCCCTAAGTCCAATCTGTAAAACCTCCGATCAGCCGGTGGGCCAGCCGCCATGCTGAGATAGAAATCCCAGCACCTGCCATTGGTCAATATTAGAAGCGGAACGCCCCTGTGGGCGGCGTAGCCAAATAGTTGCTCTTCGCCTGTGCCAACTTTAGCGTGAACGTGCTTGGCTTCGATGAATACCAGTGGCTTGCCGTCACCGATCAGGGCATAGTCCACGAACTTGCCGTCGACTGAGAATTCGGGCTTAACCTCGTTCGGGTCGGTATCGTCCCATCCCAGTTTCCGCAACACCGGCAGCACTACGGACGCCTTGACCGCCGCTTCGCTGTCCAAGCTACCAGAGTTGAGATAACCGATTACTTTCCTTAGTGTCTGTTCCAGGGTCATGGATCTAGGACCGTCGATCACTTCACCTGTCTGCCAATTGGGGGGCCACCACTAAGGCTCCGCATTAGCGCTCTACTGGGTAGACCACCACTCGCACAACGTGTGCCGTACATTATACAAAGCAGTCTTGATCGACTTGAGGCAACAGAATCGGCAGTGTCCCTTGCCGGGTCGACTAGAAGCTGCAAGTGATCTCAATCGATCTTGCCCTCGCAAGTGGGTCGGCCGGGGAGTCATGCGGCACCCCTTGGGTTGAGAGTCAAGGAGCCTCCAGACCGGTGCCGCAATCGGGCCGTATCCGAAGACTACGCTCAGCCCTAGACGATCGCAGCAACCCCGGCTCCCGTCGCGTACGCGACGCCCGCTACCAAGACGCCCAGCCCCAGCATTTCAAGACCGCTGACCCACCACCGGCTGGCCGTGACGACGGCACGTAGGGCACCGACCGCGAATTGGGCGATGAGCGCCAGCGCTGACGCCAGCAGGAAGCGGTGCCCCAATTCAGGAATGACATAAGGCACGAGAGGAATTGCACCGGCCGCCGCGAATGCCAAGAACGTAGCTAATCCGTGTCGCGCCGGATACGCCTCTTCCTCGGGCAGGTTCTGCCTCTCTCGAGCGCTCTCCCGAGCGCGAATGCTCAGGAAATTGCCCACACCCATCGATAGTCCGTCCGCAAACAGATTGGCAATTCCGACGATGAGCACAGCGGTAGATGACAGGGCCCCTCCGGAAACCCCGGCAACGATCGCGTAACTGGTGAGGAGGCCG
>JAJDZN010000055.1 GCA_022824585.1 Bryobacterales bacterium
TCCCTGCCCTCGAACAGGATGACGATCTTCCGGTTCGTCGCCTTCACCCAGTCCTGCACTTTCAGCAGTTCCACCTGAAGCGCGGCCTTCTCCCGCTCGTAGATCTTGCGGGAGAGCTTCCGCTCGTAGGGGTATTCGCCGGTCTCAAACAGGCGCCGGACAACGTCGCGGTCCCGGCTGAGCACGCCGGAGTCCCGCGGGGCGCCGTCATCCTCGACCGCCCGCGGGCTGTCTGGCACGTGGTCCACAACCGGCGCCTCGCCGTCCGCTGTCGTCGTGTCCTGATCCACGGAGACAGGCTATCACGGCTCGCCGTCCGCCACCGGCGTTTCGCTGCCTTACGCGGGCAGCGCTCGGGGGCATTCAATCCCCTGAGCGTTCATTTGCCGCAGGCGGGAATCTACCGGACCATGCGGACAGTCGGAAGACGACCAGCTTGCCCATCCGGCATGCCCGCACGGACCTAGACCCTGGCGGACACCCTCTAGTTATTCAGGCAGCGCAAACGCGACGTAGCTGCCACCAGAAATGCCCCCTGTCTTGCCCCCGCCAGCAGCGATTGCGACGAACTCGCGGCCGCCGACCTCGTACACCGCGGGCGTCGCGTTCCCCCCGGCCGGAAGCGTCGTCTCCCACAGCAACGCGCCGGTGGCCTTGTCGAATGCCCGGAACTTCCGGTCGCGCGCCGTCGCGCCGATAAAGAGCAACCCGCTGGAAGTCACGACCGGTCCGCCGTAGTTCTCGCTGCCAGTCGGCGGGATACCCTGCTCGGTCAGCTCTGGAAACTCGCCCAGGCGAACGGTCCATTCGATCTCGCCGGAATCGAGGTTGACGGCGTTGAGCGTACCCCACGGTGGCGAGATGGCCGGGTAGCCCTCGGGATCGAGGAACCGGTTGTAGCCGTCATGCGTGAAGGGCACGTCAGGAGCGCTGGAACCTGGCAAAGACTGGAACGACTCCCCTTCCTCGCCCCGCAGCACATAGCCTGCGATCGCTTCCACGGCTTCCGGGCTGAGGTAGGGGAAAGCCGGCATCCGGCCCGCCCCCCCTCGCACGACGGCGCCGAACTCTTGGCTGCTCATCGCCAGTTCGGTGAGCGCCGGGAAAGTCGGCGGAGTGCCGCTGAGGTCGTCGAGATGGCAGGCGGCGCAATTGCGCTGATACAACCGCTTGCCGTTGACGAGTCCCCGCAATTCCCCCCGCTCGACCAAGCGGTGGATCCAAGCCATCTCGTTGACGTTCACATACAGCAGCCCCGATTCGGGATCGAAAGCCTGCCCGCCCCATTCGGCTCCCCCGTCAAAACCGGGGAAGATGATCGTTCCCTGCAGGCTGGGAGGCGTGAACAACCCGTCGCTGCGAACTTGCCGAAAGCGCTTCAAGACCGCCTCGTGCGCCTCCGGCGTGCGCGTGGTCAGATCCGCCTCGGTCAGGCGCTGGCGGCCCAGCGGCGGCGGCTTGACCGGCACGACCTGCCGCCCCGCCAAGACTTCCCCGGCCACGTCGGACTGCGCGGTCTCGATCTCCATGAGCGGAAACAGGGATTCGCCCGTCTCGCGGTCGAAGACATAGACCTGGCTCATCTTGGTGGAGACCGACACGGCATCGACCAGCTTCCCTCCGCGCATCGCCGTGACGAGAACCGGCGACGTGGGAACATCCATGTCCCAGACGTCGTGCCGCACGAACTGGTGGTGCCAAACCAGCTCGCCGCTGTCCGCTCGCAGGCACAGCAGCGAGTTGGCGTACAAGTTGTCTCCGGGACGGTTGCCGCCCCAGAAATCGAAGGCTGCCGAGCCGGTGCCCGCATACACCAGCCCCCGGTCGGCGTCGAGAGTCAGGCCCGCCCAGGAGTTGGCGCCTCCGAGGGTCTTCCAGCCATCCTCCGGCCAGCTCTCGTAGCCGGGCTCTCCCGGGTGGGGAATCGTGTGGAACGTCCAGCGCCATTCTCCCGTGCGTGCGTCGTACGCCCGGATGTAGCCGGGCGCGCTGGGCAAGGACTCGCTGACCGCGCTGCCCAGGATCAGCAGGTCGCCGTGGACGACCCCGGGCGTTCTCAAGCTGATCGAGAGCGATCCCGCGCGCTCCGGCAGGTCAGACCTGAGGTTGATCGCGCCATTGTCGCCGAAGCCCACCACAGGCTCTCCGGTGCGCGCGTCCAATGCATACAGCAAGTGCCTCGCCCCGGCGTAGATGCGCGAGTCGTCACCATCGCGCCAGTGCATGAATCCGCGGTTCTTGGAGCGCTCCGCGAGCGGAGCGCCGTCCACTTCCAGGCGCCTCGTCCACACTTCTTCCCCGGTCGCGGCGTCGAGTGCGAAGACGCGCCCGTTCGGGCTGGAGCCGTACAGCAGGCCGTCAATCACGATCGGGTTGCACTGGATCTCCGAGCCGCGGAATTCGTCACCGGTCTCGTAGGTCCAGGCGACCTCGAGCTGGGCCACGTTGCCGGGATGAATCTGGTCAAGGCGCGAGTACTGGATCTGGTCAGGGCCGCCCCCGAACGCCTCCCAGCCCTCATATCCGGTTGCGGGCGGCCTTCGCACATCGCCGCAACCTGCCCCGGCCAAGCCGACTGCCAGAAATAGGCACAGTCGCATAGATTCGTAATTTTATCGTGCAGGCGAGAGACAAGATGGCGCGACCTGAGGCTCCGCCGTACAGCGGGTTAAGATGGAAGCGTTGCGGGCTGGTCAATGGAGATGACCGATTCTTCCGTGATCCCGAAAGTGTTCCTCAGCTTCTCGATGATGCACAAACCGCTCGTCGATCAGTTTTGCGGGTTCCGGAAACTCTGGCACACAAAATTCCGGAAATTCTGGCACACTCTGACCCCTTGAAAGTCGAGCTTCCGCTGTGTACCCCTTCAGAGGGG
>JAJDZN010000078.1 GCA_022824585.1 Bryobacterales bacterium
TCCGAGTAATTGATGAAAGGAGAGCCGCAATGACACCCTCACAGTTCCAGTCGGCCGTTGTCGCTTCGGCCCTCGCCACTTCCGCAGCGCTTGCCGAAGAAAACGTAGTTTACTGGGTCTCGGCACCGGTTCAGCCCGGGGAAACCGTGATGATGTGCGGCTTTTTCCCGCAGCCCGACGCCGTGGAGATTGCGGTGGAGCGCCTTGCGGACGGAGATCACGGCGAGCCTTCCAGTCAGCCGTGGCAGCCTCCCGGGGGTGAGCTGCCCGAGCCGGTGACGCCACTCCAGACGAGCGAGACTGCCCTGATGTTCGAGCTGCCCGAGCACGGTGCACCCGGCGTGTATTACTACGCTGTGCACTCGGATGCCGCCGCGAGCTTCGGACGTCTCAACGCACCTACGCCTTGGTGGACGCTCGGCGACGTCGTTGCTACCAATACCCCTTTTGGCAAATGGCGCATGGAGGATGGTGCCGTCTATGCTGGCGGCAGGCTGCGCATCCTTGGACGCTGCCTGAAGCTGGGGGAGAAAGAGCCAACCGTGGCCCTCCGGTCCGCGGACGGGCGCGTGATGCTACTGCAACCAGAAAAAGCAGAGCCTTTCTCGCTCGCAGTGACGGTGCCGGAAGAGCTGGCCCCAGGCCACTATGAGCTGTTTGTACACAATGGGTACGGCGGACAGCCCGCTTGGAGCGAACCACTCGACATCGCGGTCCTGCACCGAGAGGAGGAAAACCAACCTCTGATAGATGTGGCTGATTTTGGGGCGAAGGGGGACGATGAGCAGGACGACACCGATGCGATCCAGTCGGCGCTGAAGGAGGCAGGCGAGCGCGGCGCGGCTGTCGTGTTGGTACCGCGGGGCCGCTTTGTCGTCAGCGAGAAGCTGGTAATTCCGCCGCACGTCACGCTTCGCGGTGCCGGGCGCGAGCTGACTGCCCTGTGCATGGCGGATACCGACGATCCGCCCGACGCCTGGATTGAAGGCTCCCATCACTTCGCCATTGAGGATCTCACCCTTTACTGCAACCACCACTACCACGTCATCTCCAACAACACCGCGGCGGCCGTCCACGCTCCGGCTGCTCCCATAGAGGACCCGGAGACTGCTGGCCACGTGCGCCTTACTCGGGTGCGCGTGCGGGCCGACTCGTTCAGGGGGCACCTGCCGCCGGACAAGCAGGAAGAGCGCGCCCGCACTCCTGGGCCGCGCGACACCATCCGCCTGAGCGGCCCCGACATCCGCATAACGGATTGCGACGTGTACGGGTCCGAGCGCTCCATCTACCTCCACTACGTGGTCGGAGCTGTAGTGGAGAACAACATCTTCTACAACGGACGCTCGGGTTGGATGAACTTCAACGGCTGTGAGAACATCGTCTTTGAGCACAACCGCATCGTCGGCGCTGACTTGATGTCCACCGGTGGGGGATACGCGTGCTTTACCCGAGGAGTCTCCCGCAATATCTACACCGCCCACAACAGCTATGAGAACATGAACGGCTGGGACCGGGAGGCGTTTACCTCCGACGCCGGCGGCGGGGCGTACTTCGGCCCCGTGGTCGCGGTCGAGGGGGATTGGATTCTGCTAGCGGACGATCCGAAGTGGCAGCACCGGCATTGGACCAATACCCTCGTCGCCGTTATCGCCGGGCGCGGGCGCGGCCAGTACCGGTTCGTGAAGTCGTGGGATGGGAGGCGGGTGCAGCTAGATCGGCCGTTCGACGTTTCGCTAGACGAGACCTCGCGGGTCACGGTCACTATGACGCACCGGCGCTACATCTTCTACAACAACGAGACTCGCGACGCTGGCATTGCCATCCAGTTCTACGGCACGGCCACCGAACACATCGTGGCCAATAACCGCAGTTGGCGCGCCGATGGGTTCCGCGCGTACGGTTTCTCCTATACGGGAGGAGTCCAGCCCAACCTCTATCTCCAGTTCCTCGGCAACGAGATCCGCGAGGGCAACTGCTACCGCTACGACGACCCCTTGGTCTATCCGGCGCGCCTGAGCGTGGAAGGCACTCTGCCGAGCCTGCACTTTGGCTCTGTTTTGCGCAACAATCATCTCCACAACAATGCGCAAATCGAGGTGGGCGTGGGTGCGGACAGCGATGGCGCAACGGAGAACGTGGTGGTCGAGGGCAACACAGTTGAGAACTCCGACCTCGGGATCCTCGTGGACGCGGGATGCCGGAACGTGCTGCTACGACGGAACCAGACCGAGCACTGTCTCGTGCCGCTGCTGGACAATCGGTCGCAGCAGCCGGGACTTTCGAGGTAATGAAACCCTTACCTAGGACTTTTCCAGTCGCGTCGGTTTATTTTTTGCGTTCTTTTGAAGGCCCTATGTCCCTGCCGCCCGAACTCATCCCTCTCCCAGAGCCCGCCGCAGGAAACCCACCGCGCGCGGGATGACACCTCTTAGCGCGAAGAGCGTGTGTCCGCCTCCCTCGTAGATGAACGCCTCGAATTCGGGGGGCTTTCGTCCCAGCGCTTCCATGGCCCGGATCAGGGAATGGGCTTGGCTGACGACGACGGTTTCGTCAGCGTCGCCGTGGTGGAGTTGGACCGCGGGCAGGTCCTCGGCGAACAGGACTGAGGAGCGGCGCACCAGTTCAAGGCGAACTTCTGCAAGATCGATTTCATCTCTCAGGTAGGGCTGAATGAAGGTAGAATCGATGTGAGCGACCCCGGGCAGATCGCGCGGAGAACCCATGGCCGCCTCCCGAGCAATCTCCCGGACCCAGTCGTCGAAAAAGTCGGTGGGCCCGAACAAGGCCATAATGTTCTCGATGCGCTCGTCGCGGATCCCGGCCAGCAGGGCGACGCCTGCTCCTCGGCTGCCGCCGACGATGCTCAGGCCCTCGATCTTCGCCTGCGGCGTTATCTCTAATGCAACATTGAGGAGCGCCAAGGCGTCGTCCACATCGTAGTCCCAGTGACCGCCGGGCCCCGTCGAAACCCACTCCCGATCCTCGTACTCAAGCGGTTCGCTGCGAAAGGACGGGATCACATAGACGAAATTGTCGCGCAGTTCGCCGAGGGCGAAGAGCACGATGCCGATTTCATCCACCTCGACTCCGCTGTCGCCCCAGTGCAGGTACATCAGGATGGGCAAGCTGCCCGGAGCCGCGGCGTCGGGGGCGAGGATCGCTCCGTAGTGGAGTACCTCCCCCACCCGGTGGGACACGATGCGCAGGGTGGCCGGGGTCTCGCTTAGAGGATACGACTCGGTGAGTTCGATGGTCACTTCGGCTGCGGAAACATCGCGTTGGGCCCAGTCGGCGCGGACGGCCTCCACCTCGGCCGCGGTCGGAGGCGCAAAGAGGTCGTCGAGTTTGGCCTCCAAGTCGATCGCGTCGGCAACGGGCTCCACCGGAGCGCCGGCCTGATCGCATCCCACTAGCAGTCCAAGCAGCAGCACAGTCAACGCTCCTACCCTTCGCAATGCACCATTCTCTTTGGAACGGGCGTTCCGATCGCCGGCCGAGCGCACCGGGTTCGGGGTGCGTCGAATGTCTAGACCACCTGTCTTCAAGAGCGACTCCTAGGTTCCCGTCCTGATATCAACCTGCCCTAAGCATCCTAATATCAGCCCGTTCACTCACGCATGGAGGGGGAGCGTCCGGTTTGCGCCTGACCCTAGTCTGGGCTGAACACCTTGACAGAGAATCCAAAAAGGACCCTTTATGGTTCCCATACGTCTCACCATCGATCAGGCCGCGCACCGAGTAACCGCAAGCGCCAAAGCCCAAGGAGCAGCTATGGAAAGTGAAAAAGTGTTTACAACCGCACCCTCACCAGAAAGCGAGGGAATACCTTCACGGGCGATCCTGAATTTCCTGCAG
>JAJDZN010000100.1 GCA_022824585.1 Bryobacterales bacterium
ATGACGTCTGTGGTGCGCCGCCGCAAGATCTGCGCGCCTCTGGATCGGGCAGCGAAGGCCGCCTCATCACGCATCTGGCGGACCACTCGAAGGAGTCGGACGTCGCAGACATGATGCAGCAAGCTCGAGAACGATTCGGTGGAATCGATATTTTGGTCAATAACGCCTTTGCCGCGTTCGACGACACCGACATCGAGACGCTCCGCGAAGATGACTGGGACCGCACCCTCGATGCGTGCCTGAAGGGACCGTTCCTCTGCACGAAGCACGCCGTGCCGCTGATGAAGGAACGCGGGGGCGGAAGCATTGTGTCGATCTCCAGCGTCAACGCTCTCCGAGCCGTGAGCGAGACCGCCTATACGGCCGCCAAGGGCGGCCTGATTTCCATGATGCGCCTCGTTGCAGCGGACTTTGCCGAATGGAACATTCGTTCCAACGTGATCTGCCCCGGTACCGTCGCGACCTCGGCGTCACTCGACTACTGGGAACAGTTCCCAGCCGGCTTTGCCGAACTGAAGCGCATGTATCCGCTAGGGAGGATCGGCGAGCCTGTCGATATCGCCAGCTACGCCCTCTTCCTCGCATCCGACGAATCCAGCTGGGTAACCGGAACCGTCCATGCCGTGGACGGCGGCCTAATGGCCGGAACCAAGCTCAGCGTGCGCTGAACGGTTCGTCTGGTAGACTCCGAAAACTGTGGCACACACCGCTAATTCGGTCTTCGCAATGGCAATGCTGCTGGTGTGCGCATCCTGCGGCTCCGATTCGACCGAATCTACTGCGCCATCGGCGGCGGGAGGCGGCGGTGCGGGCTTTCTCAGCGAGCGGTTCGCCGATGCGGCCTTCCAAGGCAACGTCAAGGCCGTAGAAGAGATGCTTGAATTCGTGGATGTCGACGCCGTTGACGAGGGCGGACGCACGATGCTGATGCTCGCATCCTATGGCGGCCACTCGACGACCGTGCGATTGCTGTGCGAGAACGATGCCAACCCCAACCTCAAGGACACGAATCGCCGCACAGCGCTGATGTACGCCGCGTCTGGCCCGAACGCCCACGCGGTTGAGATCCTGCTCGCCCACGGCGCAGAAGTGAACGTGACAGACGGAGACGAGGGCTACACGGCTCTGATGTTCGCCGCAGCGGAAGGGCATGCCGACATCGTCCAGCTGCTGCTCGACAAGGGAGCGGATCCGGATCTGCGGGACATTGACGGCGAATCCGCTTTGAAGTTCGCCACCGACAAGAACCACCAAGACGTGATCTCTGTGCTGCAGAAGGCGGCGAGGCCTTGATGGCTGCGGGCCTGGCGATCCCGGACTCGACGAGCCGCGCTTGTGCAGGAAAGTCGCGGGCTGCGGGCTACAAGCTAGTCTGGCTCGCGGGCTTGGCCCTGATTGGCTCGGCCACGGCGTTCGCCCACGAGTTCACCATTACGCCAGTCACTATTGTTCTCAACGGCGATGGCGGATTCCAAGCTGAGGTCGGCCTCGATGCCGACGCACTGGCTCTCGGACTGCCCCTTGAGGCAGACTCCGAGGAAGTGGCCGAGGGAATGCGCGAGCTCGCTGAAGGCCAGTTCGACAGGGTGGTCCAGCGCGCTCGCGATGCGGTCCGCGATGACATCCGCATCGCCTTCGACTCCGCACCGGTAGACTTCCAGGTTCAGTTTCCCCACCACGGAACTCCGGCCGCGGCCGAGGCGGACCCACCCACCGTGTTGGGAGCACTCGCCAGACTCACGGGCAGAATCCCAGTCGGCTCTCGCGAGCTCACCATTCGGCTGCCGGCCAAGTACAAGACGGTCTCGCTCCAGATCCACTCACCAAGCTTGGAGACACCGTCTAACACCTTGCTAGATCCCAGTCAGGCCAGTCCGCCGTTTCCGCTCGTCGATACCGGACGCGAGGTTCCGCGGCAGGGCGTGTTCAGCAGCTACCTCAAGTTGGGCTTCACCCATATCGTGCCCAAAGGCCTGGACCATATCCTCTTTGTGCTGGGACTGTTCCTGCTCAGCACGAGGTGGCGGCCGCTGCTGTACCAAGTCACGGCATTTACCGTCGCGCATTCGGTGACGCTTGCGTTGTCTATGCAGGGCGTCGTGTCCCTGCCCGAGCGCTTCGTGGAGACCCTGATAGCGCTTTCAATCAGCTGGGTGGCAATCGAGAACATCGCCACGTCCGAGCTGAAGCCTTGGCGAATCGCCTTGGTCTTCTGCTTCGGCCTTCTCCACGGACTCGGATTCGCTGGCGTCCTGAGCGAGCTAGGGATGCCCGATGGTCAGTTTCTGGCTGCGCTGCTGTCGTTCAATCTTGGCGTCGAACTCGGCCAAGTCAGCGTTGTCCTGATGGCGTTCGCGGCCTTGGGGAGGTTCCGAAATCTGGAGGGGTATCGTCGTTACGTGATCTTTCCGTGCTCGGCCGCCATTGCGGCAACCGGGTTGTGGTGGGCCGTGACACGGGCACTCGGATAGCTGCGAGAGGGAAGCCTTCACGCGCGGTGGACGCTGCCAAACTGGCTCGTCTCTCTTCTCGCTCCAACCGCATCTTGGCATGACCTGGGACACCAGGTGCTTGGCAGCATTAGTCCGGCCCCCGCGCGGACGGTCGAGAGCACTATCATGGAGTCTCTGTGGCCACGGTCTTCATCCCCTCGATGCTGCGGCCACTCGCGGGCGACCATGATGCGCTCGAAGTGAGCGGGGCGACGGTCCGCGAGGTCGTGGAGAACCTAATCGAGCGCTACCCCGAGCTGAACGGACGGCTGCTGGCCGACGGACAGCTGCCCGGCAACATCTCCGTAGCGATCGATGGCGAAGTCTCGACGCTAGGCCTGCTGGATCAACTGGAACCGGACTCCGAAGTCCACTTCGTTCCAGCGATCTCCGGTGGGCAGCGATAGGTCAATGCAAACCCCTTGGGGCGAGATCGAAGTCCAAGACTCGCACGCGCACTTCTTCGGCCAGTCGTTCTTCAAGGCTCTGGCCCTTCAACAGGGGGTCTCCGACATTGGGGGGATGGTCGCGACGCTGGGCTGGGACCTGCCGCCCGACCGTAACGAAGCTCTGGCCCGCCGCTGGGCCGAGGAACTGGATCAGCATGGTGTCGCGAAGTCGGTCTTGATGGCGAGCGTTCCAGGCGACGAAGCCGCGGTTGGCGACGCCGTCCGAGCATTCCCCGACCGCTTCTACGGCTATTTCATGCTCAATCCGCTCGCGGACGGCGCGACAGAGCGGGCGAAGATCGCGTTTGAAGAGCTTGGCCTGCAGGGCTTGTGCCTGTTCCCAGCGATGCAAGGGTTCTCGGTGCAGGACGCGAGACTCGGCCCTCTGTACAAACTTGCGTCTCAGGCCGACAACCGGGTCGTATTCGTCCACACGGGAGTGTTGACCGTGGGCATTCGGGCCAAGCTCGGCCTTCCCTCCAAGTTCAACATGAGCTTCTCGAACCCCATCGACTTGCACGCCGTCGCACGGGATCACCCCTCCACGAACTTCGTGCTGCCGCACTTCGGCGCGGGCTACTTTCGGGAAGCCCTCATGCTTGCGTCCTTGTCACCGAACGTCTACCTAGACACCTCCAGCAGCAACAGTTGGAGGAAATACCTGACTCCGCGCCCCGGCCTGCATGAGATCTTCGCCCAAGCGCTGGATGTGGTCGGCCCCGAGCGCCTCTTATTCGGCTCGGACTCATCGTTCTTCCCTCGCGGCTGGAATCGTGAGGTGTTCGATGCTCAATGCGAAGCAATGGCCCAAGCGGGCGTATCGCAAAGTGACGCTGAGGCAGTGTTCGGTGCCAATCTGGCCCGGCTTCTCAGACCAGGATCTTGCCGCTAGGCATACGGGTAGGCCTACCCGCTGATCCTGCGGACACTCCGGATTTCACACGCCGCTCGAACACACGACCTCGGCCAGTCGGTACGATACAAGCAAGGGGAATTATGTACGAAAGTGGCGAACCACCATCGCACACGGTTCTGGCACAACGCAGGGCGCAACCGCCCACGTTAGCGTGCCGCCGGGAACGGTCTTCACCGCATTTCCCACCCGGCATTCACCGTTTGGCTTCATGACTACAGGATAACATCCCTAGCGCCACTCTCTTTCGTACATAATTCTCCAAGCAAGCCATGGCACGTCAAGGTCTTAACCGACGATACTTCTTCTTCGGCGCGCTTCTCGCCGGCGCGATTCCATGGGGCGGCTACGGAACGGTCAAGTCGCTACGGGCGCTGGGGTACAAGCCCTACTACGACAAGCTGAACGTCGCGGCAATCGGCTGCGGCGGCCGGGGCGGCAGCATCTTGAACGAAGTGGCGCAGACCGAGAATATCGTTGCGCTATGTGATGTTGACGAGAAGCGCGCCGCGGAGAATTTCCAGCGATACGCCAAGCAGCCCAAGTACGCAGACTTCCGCGTAATGCTGGAAAAACAGGACAAGAACATCGACGCATGCACGATAGGGATCCCCGACCACATGCATGCGACAGCAGCACTCGCCTGCATGCGGGCGGGAAAGCACGTCTACCTCGAAAAGCCGTTGACGCGCACGCCGTGGGAGGCGCGCCTGATGGTGGACGCAGCCAAGAAGTACGGCGTCGCTACACAGATGGGCAATCAGGGCTATTCGCACGAGAGTATTCGGGTTACAAGCGAGATTCTCTGGTCAGGCGAGATCGGCGATGTCCGAGAAGTGCATGCCTCGTCCTCGCCGGGGACGCATCCGGTTGGGCTGACCGCAATGCCGGACGAGACGTCGGTACCCGAAGGCCTGAACTGGGACCTGTGGCTGGGAGGCGCGGACATGCGCGCGTACAACCCCACATTCACTCCCTACAACTGGCGGGGTTACTTTGACTTTGGAACCGGCCAGCTCGGCAACTGGGGCATTCACGTGCTGGGGCCGGTGAATATGGCGCTGCAACTGGGAGCGCCGACAAGCGTTGAACTGTTGCGGCAGGTTGACTCCAGCCAGTGGACATTCCCGACGCGAGCTGTGCTCAAGTACGAGTTTCCGGCCCGAGGCAAGATGCCGCCGGTATCGGTCTACTGGCACGATTCGCCGCGGCCGACCGAAGAGGAGGCCTATCGCGTGCCCGGCATGGAAGAGCAGACGATCCTGCCGCGAGCGAACAATCTCAGCGCCAAGGGACGCGGTCCGGAGCCGCCGCCCAGCAGGCGGCGAGGACGGCGGGCACCGCGGACCGGCCCGCCGACCGGCGCGGGAGGGCCGGGCGTTGCGGTGTTCGGCTACGAGCGGCGCGGCGACCAGGCCCAGCCCGGCGTGCTTTCAAGCAATGGAGCCGTCTTCGTGGGATCGAAGGGCATGATGGCGACAGTTGCGCGCGGGGAAGGCGTGCATCTGCTACCCGCCGAGCGCTGGCACGACTACGAGCTGCCACCGCAGTTGTTGACGCGCTCGCCGGGCCACATGAACGACTGGGTGCGCGCCTGCAAAGGCGGTGATGCGGCCTGTTCGGACTTCCGCGTCTCCGGGCCCTACACCGAATGGGTCGTGCTAGGAGCGATCGCGTTCCGCGTTCCGGGCAAGCTCGAATGGGACAGCGCGAAGTTGCGGTTCACCAACAGCGACGAGGCGAACAAGTATGTGAAGCCATCGCTCCGGAAGGGGTGGGAGCTACAACTGTAGCGGTCAGGCTTCGGCGACCGAGGCAAGCCCTGAATTTCGCGGGCCGGCCTGCCAGCGAAGCTAGTGGGTTCTGCTGATCACTGGCCGTCCAAGTAGAACGGGTGGCGTTTATCTCGCTGCATGCTCTGGTCAAAGCGACGGGCGATCCCGTCCAACCTCTCGACAATCTCCGGACGCTCGGACGCAAGGTTGCGAGTCTCCCCCCTATCGGCGTCGAGGTCGTAGAGTTCCGGCTCCTCGCGCATGGCGTGATGGCGCTCGAACAGTTCGGGGTTCTGCAGGTACCAAAGTGATGACGCCTGTTCCGCCGGCTCGGTGTGCCGGAGGAACAGCTTCCAGCGGCCGAGCCGGAGCGCTTGCAGCTGCGTGCCGAAGTAGTAATAGAAGGGTCTCTGAGGCAGCTCGCCCGTCTTTCCCAACAGCAGATCGGCGATAGACCTTCCGTCAATTACCCGGTCGCCAGGCACATCCGCACCTGCCAGCTCGGCCAAGGTAGGGAGCAAATCGAGGATCGAAGCCGGCTCGCCGGTCTTTGTGCTAGCAGCGACGCTGCCCAGCCACCGGAATATGCCGGGCTCCCGCATTCCCCCCTCGAACGTGTTCCCTTTGCGGCCCCGGAGCCCGCCCGTGCTGCCGCCGCCACTGCGAGTTCCCCAGCGCCCGCCCGGACGTGTCGGGCCGTTGTCCGAGGTGAAGACGACGAGCGTCTGCTCGTCTAGGTCGAGGTCCCGGAGTGTCCGCAGCACTTCGCCCACGCTCCAGTCGAGTTCCTCGACGGTGTCGGCATAGAGTCCGTGAGGGGAGCGGCCCTCGAAGTCTTCCGATGCGTACTGCGGATTGTGCGGGAACGTGTGCGGGAAATACAGGAAGAACGGCCGGTCCCGGTTCTCCTCTATGAACGAGACAGCCCGTTCGGTGTAGCGCCGTGTCAAAGTGTGCTGGTTGACCGGAGCCTCGACGATTTCGTCATTGTCCAGGAGTGGTAATTTCCAATAGGCGTGCTGAGGGCGGAGGACTTCATTCGGCTCCCACTTGAGCATGTCGTTGGAGTAAGGCAGGCCGTAAAAGAAATCGAAGCCGTGGCGCTGGGCGCGGAAAGGCTTGGGCCACCCGAGATGCCACTTGCCGATCGCTGCAGTGGCATAGCCCTCGTCCGAGAGGATCTCCGCGATGGTGATCTCGGCAGGTGCCAGGCCCGTCAACTCGGTCGGGAACAGGACATAAGGCACCCCCGCCCGGACCGGGTAGCGACCAGTCAACAACGACGCTCTCGACGGGCTGCAGAAGGGAGCCGTCGCGTAGAAGTCAGTGAACCGCATCCCCTCTGCCGCCATGCGGTCCAGGTTGGGCGTGCGGATCGTTTCCGAACCGTAGACTCCGAGGTCTCCGTAGCCTAGGTCGTCGGCGAAGATCACGATGAAGTTCGGCTGGTCAGCCAACGCGATGGGCGTCAAGAGCGCTAGCAGAACTGCGCGTTGGACCAAGGCCGGACCGTGCCGCTGGGGGGTCTGCGATCGCCGCGCGGAGACAACCCTAGCCGAGCCTTCTTGCGAGCAGTGCATCGGTTTCATCATGCCAGAGCGTGCGCCTGACTCTCAGCGCCGCCTGCTGCCCAAACGCCTCATCGGCCCCTGTGCTTCGCCTCCCGCGGGGAGCGGTTTGCTTGGTTACGTATGTCCGGGCAGCACTCCCAGCAGAGGGCCGCCGGCGGGCGGTCGAGCGACGTCATTGACGAAGAAATCGGAAAGCGAGTTGACAAGCTTGAAGACGGGGGTTGCGGGACGGCTTATCTTTCGCCTCAGGAGTTCGTTACCATCCTGAAGGCGATGGTTCTCGATGAAGATGCGGGCTGGGTGAACCGTGACCCAGCACTCGCCAAGGCACTGCGGTTGCACGAATGAAGCGGCAAACGGCGGTAGGGCGGGAGAAGGCAGTGACTGCAAGCGCGAGCGGCCAGGTGATAGCGGCTTCCGTGCTGGCAGGCCTCTTGGCCGGACCACTGTCATCGGCCACGCAGCCAGCTAGGCCACATGTGCTGCTGATCTATACCGACGACCAAGGTTACGGAGATGTCGGCGCTCTGAACCCCGGGTCAAGATTCCAAACCCCGAACCTAGACCGGCTGGTCCGCGAGGGCATGGCCTTCACCGATGCCCACTCGTCCGACACCGTTTGCACACCGTCGCGGTACGGCTTGCTGACGGGTCGCTACAGCTGGCGGACCCGAATGAAGAAGGGCGTGATGGGAGCCGAGGGGAAGGGGCTCATCGCGGAGGGAAGGACGACGCTGGCATCCATGCTACGGGACTCGGGCTACAGCACAGCGATGGTTGGCAAATGGCACTTGGGCATGACCTTCCACGGCAATAAGGGGAATCGTGACTGGTCTCGGCCGGTTCTGGACGGTCCTGTCGACAAGGGCTTCGACTACTTCTACGGGATCCCCGCCTCGATGAACTACGGCGTGCTTACCTACATCGAAAACCGCCGCATCCTCGATCCCCCGACGCTGTGGACCCAAAAGAAAGCGAACGAGATCGCCATCGCCGACTACCGGATCACTCCTCCGTACGAACTCACCCGCGAGGGTAGAGAACTGGAGGTGGCACCAAGCTTCGACGACCAACAGGTTCTGACGGCATTTACCAAACGAGCGGTTCAGTGGCTCGACGATTTCGCCTCCGAAGGTGGTGACGAGCCATTCTTCCTGTATGTGGCCTATACGTCCCCACACAAGCCGGTGATCCCGATTCCAGAGTTCCAAGGGAAATCGGAGGCGGGAGCATACGGCGACTTCATGATGGAGACAGACGCGCATATCGGGAGCTTGCTAGCAGCATTGGACCGAAATGAAATGACCCGAGAGACGCTCGTGCTGGTGACGAGCGACAACGGCCCAGAAACGACGTACCGAGAGCGATTGAAACGGTTCGGCCACGCTAGTGCTGGTGGGCTACGGGGCGGCAAGCGAGACCTGTACGAAGGCGGGCATCGCGTGCCATTCATTGTGCGCTGGCCAGCCGTGGTGAAACCCGGACAACGGTCCTCCGACGTCGTTTGCCAGACCGACGTGCTAGCCACCATGGCCGAGGTACTGGGCCGGGAACTCGAATCTGACGAGGCCGAGGATAGCGTCAGCTTCCTACCGATCCTCAAGGGGGAGCAGAGGCCCTCGCGACCGCCGATCATTCATCACTCTTCCGCAGGCTATTTCGCGATTCGGGACGGGCGCTGGAAGCTCAACATGATCCGGGGTTCGGGCGGAAGTCTGGCCCCACGTATTGTCGAGGCCAAGCCAGGTGAGCCGCAGTTTGAGTTGTATGACATCAGTGCCGATCTGGCCGAGACCAACAACGTAGCCAGTCAAGAGCCGGGTGTGGTCTCGCGCTTACGTGATGAAATCACTCGGATTGTGACCACTGGGCGGAGCACGGCGGGGCCACCGGCCGACAATGACGGAGAGTCGTGGTGGCCAGAACTGACTTGGCTCGCCCCGAACGGCAGCAAACGTTGATGGCGGCCTAGGAGGCCTGACATGGAATTCGTCCGTTTGGCGGTTGCAGGAGCGCCACCCTATGCTCCGAAGCCAGAGTGTCGGGCGCATGCGGACCAACTCAGCAGTCGACAATGACCCGTTGCGGCGCAGAACCTAGCGGCAATCGAAGAGCAAGTTGCGGGCGGAGAACGCTCCGATCTGCCTCAGCCAGGGCCGCGGCATCGTTCGACCGAAGCCCCTGCACTGATGAACGGTTGCGAACACCTCTGCGGCGGAGGGAATTCGTGACAACAGAACTGGTTGACCAGTTGCTTGAGGGCGAGCCTGGACAGTAACGGGCTTCTTTGACGCGAAGGCCCTGATTGCGGGCACAACCGCCCGCCGGTGCCCTGACTCTCCGCCATCTACCAGTTGAGAAGAGCGGTGCCGGGGCGACTTCCGAGCCCGAGCTTGTACCCGCAAAACGACCTCAAGCCGTCAAACCTGCCGACCGCGAACGTCCGAGCATCAGTACCTGTACTTCGCGGAGCACACGAAAGGAGACCTAGGCGATGAGACGTCACATCCTGATCGCAGCGGTGGCGGCTGTGACGATCCAGCCATTAACGCCGCTGCCCTTGCCGAGCAGGCAGACCAAAGGCAACCGGGTCGCGCACGCGGCCGGGCGAATCGCTTCCACGGGGTGCGCGGCCGATGTCGGCACCGAGACCATGGCCGTCTGGAACCCTCATTCGGCCGAGAACCGTGATCGTGGACCGCTTAATGACTTGAGGCTAACGACATGGCGCATACACGACAGGTGCGTGCCGAGGAGGGAGTGCTTCACTAACCGAAGCGCCGGCCACACCAGAAGGGATCCGGACAGATGGTTCAAGACGCCGAAATTCCTAGGCAAGTGATTTCCTGAGAGCCAAGCGACACAGAATTTAGTAGCAAGGAGCGTAGATTTTCCAAAGAGAACTCGCCCCAACTCCCCATCGCATGATTCCTTTCGCGGCACGGCCTAGTGAGGCACACAGCGTTCGCCTGAACGCAACGACCCGCTCTTCATTCGTCGGCCCATGCAGGTCGTGGAATATTATTGATGAAACATGCGCCCAACTACGGATCAGTCGCACCGTCGGTGCCGTCGGCTCTTCCTCGGAAACGGGGGCTCGCCTCTAGGACACGGCGCGTCAGGCAATCGGGGGACTCGCTGGAAGCGATCCTGCAACGCCGGAGACGCTCTGCTCGGGGCAGCCAAACCCCTTCCGTCAAGCCTTAGCCGCTGCCTTGCCCCGCACTTCCTTGCGGTGGCTATTGGCATCGCGTTCATGTTTGGGTGTGCCCCTCAAGAGGAGCTAGATCCGCCCAACATCTTGATCTTGATGTCCGACAACCATTCCTGGGATCACCTCGGATGCTACGGCGACGCGACGGTCAAGACGCCGAATATCGACAAGCTCGCAGAAGAGGGCGTGCGCTTCACGCACGCCTTTTGTCCGTCCCCGTCATGCACTCCCGCTCGGGCGGCCATGCTGACCGGCCAAGACATCTGGCGGCTCGAAGAGGGCGCCAACCTCTGGGGAACGATGCCCAGTCATTTCGTGGTGTATACCGACATGCTCGAGCAAGCCGGCTATCTCGTGGGCTACGAAGGCAAGGGCTGGGGGCCGGGCGACCACGAGGCCGGAGGATGGACCCGGAATCCCGCCGGCCAGCGGTATGGGTCATTCGAGGAGTTCTATAACGAGCGCGAGCGTGGCCAGCCCTTCTGCTACTGGTTCAGCTCGCGGGACCCGCATCGGCCGTATCGCGCCGGCGGCGGCGAGCAGGCAGGCTACGATCTCGAATCGATCGCCGTCCCTCCCTATCTGCCAGATGACCCCGCCGTGCGGGGCGACATCGCAGACTACTACGCCGAGATCGAGCACTTCGACGGAGAGGTTGGCGAACATCTCGGATTGCTGTCCGAATTCGGGGCGACCGACGAGACTGTGATCATCGTCGCAAGCGACAACGGCTGGCAGATGCCCCGGGGGCTGGCAAACCTATACGATGCAGGCACGCGCCTGCCGCTGATCGTATCGATGCCGCAGCGGTTTCCGGGCGGTCGCGTGGTGGACGACTTTGTCAGCCTGACCGATTTCGCGCCAACGATCCTCGACTTGGCAGGCTTGCCCATTCCCGAGGACATGACAGCGAGCAGCTTTGTGCCGATCCTGGCTTCGAGCGAGCATGGAATCGTCGATCCGCAGCGCTCGTTCGTCGTGACCGCCAGAGAGCGGCATGCGTTCGCCAGGCAGGGAGGCCCGGGATATCCGGCCAGGGCACTGCGGACGCGCGACCACCTGTACATCCGGAACTACGCGCCGGAGCTGTGGCCGGCGGGAGACCCTCCGCTCTATGGAGACGTGGACGCTCACATGCTGCAGTTCCCCTCGCCCACGAAGATGTTCCTCTTGCAGCGACCCGACGACCCCGAGTATCGATCTCTGTTCGATCTCGCATTCGCGAAGCGACCTGCTGAAGAGCTCTACGACCTCGTGACCGATCCGCATCAGATGAATAACCTCGCCAGGGATCCTGCGTACGAATCCACGCGGGCAGAGCTGGCCGCCCGGTTGCAGGAATACCTTCAAAGCACCTCAGATCCTCGCGAGGTCGGTGGCCCGATGAAATGGGAGAAGGCCCAGTACTTCAAGGAGAGTGATTTGAGGCCCGAGCCGAGCCCAGAGGCGATTGAGGCGCTCGGTCTCGATGAGCGCTACAGCTATGTCGATTAGCAGGCTCTTCGAGATGCATCACTCACGCGCCGATGGTTGTGAAACGAGTCGCTCGGGGCAGTGATCGGCACCATCAAGCCGCCCCTCGCGGAGATAGCACTCAAGCCTAGTTGCCATTTCCGCGGCCAGCGGGGGCACGCCCGCGGCCACGCATCGCAGAGAGTTCCGCCTGATCCAAAAGCCCGTCGCGGTTGGTGTCGAGTTGCCCGAAGCGCCGCTCGATTTGCGGCGGGACTTCCTCGATGCTGAGCTGGCCGTCTCCATCAGAGTCCCACCGCGTCATGCCGCCACGGCCGCCGGGAGGCCTGTTGCGCCCGACGCCCCGCTGCATCAGAGCCTCGATCTCCGACGGTTCGACATAGCCGTCGCCATCCCGGTCCATGCGGTCGAAGTTCCGTCGCATTTGCTCGGGAAGTTCCTCGGGCGCCAAGCGGTCGTCTCCATCCGTGTCCATGGCTAGGAGTCGCTCGACGGACCGCTGAGGGCCGAATCCACCGCCCGCCCGTCTCGAACCACCTCCCTGCCCACGCCTGCCTCCCGGGCCCCGGCCTGGCCCAGTCCGGTTGAAATCCATCCGGCCCGACCTGACCCGCCCGGCATCGCGGTCCACCTCCCAGGTAATCAAGTACTCCTGGGTGACCGGCCTGCACCACGTATCCGTGCAAGCGAAGTAGCGGAATCTCATTCCTAGCGGCTCTTGCGAATCCCCACGCTTCATGTGAACAAGGAATTCGCGCGGGTCTGCATCGGCATCTTCGTTGACCTTCGGCCCCTGCAACTTCGCCGGCGTGATCCGCACTCCCTCGGGGGCAGAGAGTTCCACGTCCATGGCCGGCGCCAAGTTGTTCCAATGCACCCCGTGAAGCGGGTCTAGAAGGAAGGCTAGATAGAGCTTCCCCTCGCCTGACCGCAGCAGTTCCTGATCGGCCTCTGCACGCAGCTTGGTATAGAACGGCTCGTCTGTCTTCGCAAGCTGAGGTCTCGATACCAGAGTGCGATAGGTGCCTGGCTTTTCGATCCGGGGAACCACGCCGGTCTGGGCATGCTCCGGCGCCGGCCTGATCTCCATGTTCAGATCCGATACCTCGGTCGGATTCTCGACCGACCCGACGAATTCCGCCAGATCCCGCCGCAGCTGATCCGGGTCGCTCCAAGCGCGCACCCGCAGGATCCGGCCTTCGGGATCGAGGACGTATTCGGAATTCTGGCGGTTGCCCAGCGCATGCTTGAGCTCATTCGCCATGTTGTCGGCAATCCAAGCGATCTCCGACCCCAAGACTCGCTTGGCCTCCTCGACGTGCATCAGGCGCTCCTCGAGGGTGATCGGGTTGACGTAGCCGTTCAGTTCGGGGTGCGCCAGCGCCTTGTAGAGGTAAACGAACCGGACACCCTTGGGGGCGTAGTCGCGATAGACCGTCTCCAGCCTGGGGACGTTACGAATGAAGGGCGGTCAAGTCAAGCAGCCGTTGACGAGGACCGTATACTGCCCGGTCAGGCTCTTCGTGTTGAACGGCTTGCCGACCGCATCGTAGACATCCAGTTCCGGGAACGGATCTCCCGGTCCAAGCGGCATCGGCCTTTGCGACTGCGCGATGCCTGCCGTTGCCGAGATGGCGAATGCCAATCCCAGAACGGCGAAGTGCGAGCGACTCATTGCGCGAGTGACCTCTATTTGCAGTGAACACTAACCCCAGCGTCAGGTTGGTGAAGAACTGGTAAAGCTTTGCTGCGGAGCACCTCTAGGCCTGGGTATTCTCGATGGAATCACGGGATGCGCCACCAACACCTACGCGGAAAGGCAGTTGAACGCGTGCTCGTCTTTAGGCGATCCCAGCCGACTGGGCAGTAGCGCCGCCTCGACGATCTCTCGCGCAACTGTGGGCTTGCCTTCATCTGGCAGGCTAGTGGACGCCCGGACATGATCCATCACGCATTCTCGGCGCATCGAGAAAAGCCCCGCCGACTCTCGCCGGCGGGGCTCGTGATTGATCTCGCTCTAGGGCGATGCCGCTCTAGAACTCGTAGCGCAAGGCGAACTGGATCTGTCGCGGCTCCACTTGTAGCCTGAAGATCCGGGCAACCGAGCCTGACGCCAACGTGTCGTTTCTGTTGCTGCCTGGTTTGCGGAAGTGAGTCTTGTTGAACATGTTGAAGAACTCGCCCCGCAAGATCAGCCGGTGCCCTTCGGCCACTTGGAATTGCTTCGCGATCGAAACGTCCCAAGAATTGATACCCTGCGCCTCCACGATGTTAGCCCCGGAATTGCCGTAGTTGAACTGCTGCGGGAATTGGAAACAGTCGACCTTGTACCACTGCTCGGCGGTCTTGGGCCCGGTGTTCGGATCGCACGTCACGTCGGGCCTCTGGTAAGATCGTCCGACGTTGGCGATATCCCTGCCCGATAGCACGCCCACCGGCGGCCCAGTGTTGAAGCGAGTGAACCCCTCGAGCGCCCAGCCGCCCAAGAACGCATCGGCGGCGGCGTTCCAGTCTCCGCCCCAGCGACGGCCCCGGCCGATCGGCAGGTCCCATTGGTAGGCGATCTGGAACACGTGCTGCAGGTCCCAGCTCGACCTTGACCAATCGTTCCGGATATTGAACGGATCCTGCGTCTTCCATTCGGCGAGAGAAGACTGCTCGTCCATGGCCTTGGACCAGGTGTAGTTCATGCGAAACCCGAACCCGCGTCCGAAACGCTTGTTCATCTCGACCTGAAGGGCGTTGTACAGACCTCCGAAACGATTGAACCCGCCGTCAACATTGCCGAAGTCCGGCATCAACCGACGAGGCTGGATCTCACCCGGCCCCGGAGTGAGGGGGGTGTTGACCGCCGTGTAGCCGATCTGCTTCCGGCTGGAGGAGCCGACATAGCCGACATTCAGCGAAAGCTGGTCGACCAACTCGCGCTGGATGAAGAAGTTCCACTGGGCCGAGTAAGGCGAGCGGTTGGTCGGCTGCTGCGGCCAGCCGCCGATGGCTGCAGTCGAGGAGTACGGAGGTCCCGGATTGTCCGCAAAGAATGTCGGCACAGGATTCTCGGGAGTCACGGCATTGACCGTGGCGACCTGCTGCGGAGTATAGGGCCAGAACTTGCGCAAGTCCTGCAACTCTTGGACAAACGTCGAGTTGTAGAACACGCCGACGCCGGTGCGCACGACTGTCTTGTCGTCGACCTGGTACGCGATTCCCGCGCGGGGGCCTATGTTGTTCCGGTCTGGGAACATCAGCGCCCGCGTGGTTCCCAGCCTCTTCGCCGGCTGGTTCCGCTCGCCAGTCTCCGGCTCGATCTCAGGGTTGACTGTGGACCACATCAGCCGCCCGAGATTTCCGGTCACCGGGTTAGGAGTAATCCAGAGGTTGCCCAGCTGATCGGTGGTGTCGTAGGGAGGGTTGTTGTACTCGTACCGCATCCCCAGGTTCACGGTTAGCTTGGAGGTGACCCGCCAGTCGTCTTGGAAGAAGAACTGCCATGCATTGATTCGACCGTTCGTGATGGTCTCGCCAGTCGAACGCCGGAATTGCCTAGGCGTGCCGAGCAGCATCGACGCAGTGCTGAACCCGGAGCCCGGATCGTTGTAGAGCGAGGTGAGGTCGCCGTTGAACCACAGGTTCCCGTTCATCGGGTTGGACGTGTTGGTGTAAAAGTGTCGACGGCTGTAGTTAACCCCGAACTTGATCGAGTGGTTGCCGGCATTCGTCGCATAGTTGGTGATGAACTGCCAGACCTTGTCCCCCGTGTTGGTTCCGCCGCCGCCTGCGCTGAACTCGCCGTCAGAACTCATATTCGGAATCGGCTCGCACAGCACCTCCCGCTGGAACATCTGAATTCCGGTTTGGTCAAGAAAGTCGCCCCGGTTGATCTTGGAATTCAACGTGCAGTTCGGATTCCAGGGAGCGTTGTAGCCAAACCGGACCTCCAAGATCGAGGACGGATTGACTAGGCGCGTCCACTGGGCGGACAAGTTGCGCACGTCGAAGTCGTTCTCGCGCGAGAGGTAGGGGTTGGAACTCGGGGAGAAAGTGGCAACGTTCTGGTGCAGGTAGCGCACGTTGAACGAGTCCTTGCCGCCAGTATTGTGATCTCCGCGCATCACGATGAACTCCCGATCATTCGACGCCTTGGTGGTGTTGGTGTAGTTCTGTGTCAGCTTGCCCGGGATATTCGGCAGCGGGATCATGATGTCCAGATACGTCGTGATCGCCGGGTGATGCATCGATTGCGGAACCGCATTGTTTTGGAACTGCTGACGGACAATGTTCCCATCGGCATCCGCCACGCCCGTGAACGGATCGTAGATCCTCTGGGCCAGCTCGGAGAAGTCTCCCCTGCGCTGGAGTTCCGTCGGGAAGTTCGCAAGCGCGTTATTGCCGCGCCGGCGATCGAAACCCTCGTAGTTCACGAACCAGAAAGTGCTGTCCCGCAGGCCAGGGACAGGACCACCAAAGGCCGCGCCGTACTGATTCTGTGAGAAGGCGACCTTGCCTGTGCCGGAGCGGTTGGCGAAGAAGTCGTTGGCATCGAAATTGTCGTTGCGCACGTACCAGTACATCGAACCGTGCAGATCCCGCGAGCCCGACTTGATCGCGATGTTGACGTTAGCTCCCATGGAACGCCCGAACTCGGCGTTGTTGTTGGTCGCGACCCGGAATTCTTGGATCGCGTCCATCGGCGGCGAACCGCCGGGGGAGTTCATCATCATCATGTTGTTGTCAACGCCGTCCATCGTGAAGTTGTTGTCTTGCGGACGGGCCCCGTTGACCGAGATAAGGAACGTCCCGGACTGCGTGCCGCGGGACTGGCTGTAGGTCATGCCACTGGTGCCAGGCATCATCAGAATCAGGCGTGTGTAGTTGCGCCCGTTCACAGGGATGCGCTCGATTTCCGAGGTCGTGACCGTGCCACCCACCGAAGCATCCTGCGTCTGTAGGACCGGAATCTGCCCAGTGACCTCAACGGTCTCGGTCACTTGGCCAAGCTCAAGCGAGAGATCGACCTTGACCGTTGCCGCAACCTCAACGATGATTCCAGTCCGCAGTCGGGTCTTGAATCCCTCGCTCGAGGCAGCAACATCGTATGTGCCGGGCTGCACGGGATACGCACGGTACGCCCCACGCTCGTTGGTTGAAATCTCCCTCTGGACGCCAGTGCTGAGGTTCGTGACAGTCACGCTGGCTCCCGGCACCAAGGCACCACTCTCATCGGTGACATCGCCGACGATCGCGGCGTTCGTGGTCTGAGCATTAGCGCCCGTCGGGGCCAGCACCAAAGCCAGTGCCGCCAGGACTAGCGCGCCCTGCTTCCAAACTTTCATTTCTGCTCCTTGGAGCTGCGCCAGCCACGCAGGACGAACACGTACTGCATCCGCGGGCGAAACTCTCACGTTCCCTTCATACTTCAGCTGGAATACCCCACCAGCTTCACGGTACGAGTTTACCACTCCGCTCAGCGGCTGTGTCAAAGAGAGTAAAGAATCCCAGCATCCCGCAGATTCAGCCCAAGTCCCTGTTTCCAAAGGTCGAGCCGGGGAATCCCTCATGGAATCGGCCGCGCTCGGCCGGCCGCTCGGCCGCTTCAGACCGGCGTAACGGAGCTATCTGATGCTCGAGGCTCAGACCTCGAGCTTCCAAGGCTTGCGATACGGACGCTTGTACATGATCGCGGCGGCCTCGGGATCGTCGACCACGCGCTCGTTCTCAACATCCCAGTAGACGCGCCGCCCCGTTC